>JAUSDK010000037.1 GCA_030650875.1 Polaromonas sp. | reverse complement strand
TTTCGGGCTACTGGAAGCGGCCCGAGGCCACCGCCGCCGCGTTCATCGAGATCGACGGCAAGTCTTTCTTCCGTTCGGGCGACCTCGGTCGCGTCGACGACGAGGGCTACTTTTTCATCACCGATCGCCTCAAACGCATGATCAACGCGTCGGGCTTCAAGGTCTGGCCGGCCGAGGTGGAGGCGCTGATGTTCAAGCACCCGGCGATCCAGGAGGCCTGCATCATCAGTACCAAAGATGCGTACCGCGGTGAGACCGTCAAGGCGGTGGTGGTGCTGCGGCAAAGCCACAAGGGGCAGGTCAGCGAGGCGGACATCATCGACTGGTGCAAGGAAAACATGGCGGCTTACAAGTACCCGCGCGTCGTGCAGTTTGTCGATGCCCTGCCGAAAAGCGGCTCGGGCAAGGTGATGTGGCGGACCCTGCAGGAGGCGGAAGTCGCCACCGCCTGAGGGTTTGAATAAAAAGTGCCTGTAGCCCTTTTTTGACGGGCGCAGTCAGCTATCAAAACAAGAGCATTTTGGAGGAGTTGGCGCTCGCGCCCGGCAACATCGGTTAAGGTTCGTTTCCCGGACTTCGAACAGGTGCGACGCTCTAGAGGCGTTGCCTGCGCTCATGGAAAAACCTTCACCGCCCATTTCTGATCCCTTGCTCGACAAGCCGCTGGCCGGCTGGCGACTGCGCCTGTACACCATCATTTTCGAGGCGGACACCCGCGCCGGACGCCTGTTCGACCAGGCGCTGATCGTCATCATCCTGCTCAGCATTGCCGTGGTGATGGCTGACAGCGTGCAGTCGGTGCATCGGGTTTATGGCCGCGCCCTGAATGGCGTCGAGTGGATTTTCACGCTGCTGTTCACCGCCGAATACATTGCACGCCTGCTGTGCGTGCGCCGGCCGCTGCAGTACGCCACCAGTTTCTTCGGCATCATTGATCTGGTCGCTGTGCTACCGACCTACCTGGCGCTGTTTTTCCCCGAGCTGCATGCGCTCATCGATGTGCGTGTGCTGCGCCTGCTGCGCGTGTTCCGGGTCTTCAAGCTCGCCGCCTATGTGGCCGAATACCAGTTTCTCGGGCGCGCTCTCGCGGCCAGCGGGCGCAAGATCCTGGTGTTTTTGTCGGCCGTGCTGATGGTGGTGCTGGTCATGGGCACGGTGATGTATGTGGTCGAAGGGCCGGGAAACGGCTTCACCAGCATCCCAACCTCGGTTTACTGGGCGATCAGCACGGTGACGACGGTGGGTTTTGGCGACATCACGCCCAAGACCGACCTGGGGCGGCTGATTGCCTCTTTCATGATGCTGATGGGCTGGGGCATCCTGGCGGTGCCGACCGGCATCGTGACCGCGGAAATGGCCGCACAGCGGCGGTACCAGCTGTTTCAGATCCCGACCCTACGCACCTGCCACGAGTGCCTGACCGAGGGGCACACGCCTGACGCTGACTACTGCTTTCACTGCGGCGCCCGGTTGCCGCTCTACCAGCAGCAGGAAAAGTCGCCCGAATTAGCTTGAGGCAGCGGCCCCGTCAGGCGCCGGCGGTGAGCCTGCGCGGCGTGATTTCCACCGAATCGGTCGCCGTGCTCATCCATACGGTGCCGTCCTGAATCGTGATCTGCAGCTGCATGCCGCGCTCGGCCAGTTTGGCCAGGGCCTGGCTCTGGGCCGCTTCGATCTGCCACACCACCAGGTTGGATGCGCGCGTCAGCTTGCTTTCAATGCCTTTCCACCACACCGGCGTGCTGCTTGAAAAGCCGATGACGGTGACGCGCTCGGCGCGGCCGGCTGCGCGCATCAGGCGCTTGTCGTCGGGCTGGCCTACGTCAATCCAGTGCAGTACCGCGTCGGTATAGTCTTTGTGCCACAGGGCGGGCTCGTTGACGTCCCACAGGTCTTTGGCAAATTCAAGCTTGCCTTGCTTGTCGTCGGCCGGCACATGCAGCGCAAAGGCCAGCAGGCGGATCATCATGCGTTCATCGGTCTCGGACGGGTGGCGCGCAATGATCACGCTGTGGTCGGCATAAACGCCGCGGTCCATGTCGGCAATTTGCAGTTGGGCTTTGTGAATGGTGGCTTTGATGGCCATGGGGAATTGTTCTCAGGTGGCGGCCCGTTGGCGCCGCGTTAAACCTGCTATTGGAACAGCCTTTTGGGGTGCGCCATCAAGGGCGGGCGCGCTGCAGGGCCGCAGCACATGCCTGGCGCGAACAATGGCCCGGCGTTATGCGAAGATCTGCACAACTTCAGCAAGGAACCCATGAAAGCAATCTGGAATGGCGCAGTGATCGCGCAAAGTGACGAGACCGTGGTGCTTGAGGGCAACCACTATTTCCCCGAAGCCACGCTCAATCGGGATTACGTCACCTTCAGCAACCACCACACCACGTGTTCCTGGAAAGGCCAGGCCAGCTACTACTCGCTGCTGGTCGATGGCGAAATGAACACCGATGCGGCCTGGTATTACCCCGAACCCAAGTCCGGTGCGGAGAGCATCCAGGGGCATGTTGCGTTCTGGAAGGGCGTGAAGATTGAACCCTGAAGCGATCGGCGTTCTGTCTGACGCGGATTTTCCCGGCGCTGGCTTATAAGTGACAACAGTGGGAATACGCAGACGCTGCTGTATGGCCCGCTTCCCGAGAATTCAGCCATGGTTTTCAAGGAGTTGCCCCCATGTTCAAACACATCCTGGTTCCTGTCGACGGCTCGTCCACCGCACGCCAGGCCATCGGCAAAGCCATGGCGATTGCGGAGGCCTTTAAAAGCGCGGTGACGGTTGTCTATGTCATTGATCCTTATGCCTTTACCGGCGTGGGGACGGACTTTGCCTATGGCCAGGCCGAGTACCTCAGTGCGGCGGCGGCCGAGGCTGATGACGCCATCAAGGCTGCGACGCAGGTTTTTGAGGCGCGCGGCATCAGCGTCAACGGGTCGGTGGTCGAGGGGCATTCGATCTACCGCGGCATTCTTGACGCGGCTACGTCCGTCAATGCCGACCTGGTGGTCATGGGCTCGCATGGCCGGCGCGGGCTTGAACGCCTGGTGCTGGGCAGCGTCACGGCCCAGGTGCTGTCGCATGCACATTTGTCCGTGCTGGTTGTGCGCGAATAGGCAGCCGGCAAAAAATACGCTGGCCTAAAAACCAGGTGCGCTTTCAAACGTCAGCCTGTGCCCGCTGGCTGGATGCGTCAGCTGCAGTTGGCTGGCGTGCAGCAGCAGGCGCGCTGACTTGGCCTGCACGGCTTCTGGGGCGTACAGCCTGTCGCCCAGAATCGGGTGACCCAGCGCCTGCAGGTGCACCCGCAGCTGGTGCGACCGGCCGGTCACCGGCTCCAGCGCCAAGCGGGTGCTGTTCGTGGCCGCGTCAAATGCCAGTACCCGCCAGCGGGTCTGGCTCGGTTTGCCCCGCGCCGCGTCAATGACGCGCAAGGGGCGGCGCAGCCAGTCGGCGGCAATCGGCAGGTCAATCAGCCCCCAGCCGTCCGGGCTGGGCGCGCCCGCCAGGCAACCGTCCACCACCGCCAGGTAGGTTTTGTGAATGTCGCGTTGTTCAAAGGACTGGCCGAGCGCGCGCTGAATGGCCGGGCTGCGGGCCATCAGCATCAGGCCCGAGGTGGCCATGTCCAACCGGTGCACGACCAGGGCTTCAGGGTAGCGCTGCTGCACCCGGCGGCTCAGGCAGTCCTGTTTGTCTTCGCCGCGTCCGGGCACGGACAGCAGGCCCGAAGGCTTGTTGAGCACCAGCAGGCTGTCGTCGGCATGCACCAGCACAAAGCCGGCGGTGAGCGCTGTCATGCGTGCGGGGTCAAGCCCGCGGTGGCGGGAAGTTGTGTGCCGGCGGGCTGGCGCGCCTGACTTCGCGCAGCATGAAAAGGTACAGGCTTTCGACCTTTTCGCGTGCCCAGGGGGTCTTGCGCAAGAACTTCAGGCTGGACGCCACGCTCGGTTCGCTGGTAAAGCAGCGGATATTGATGCGCTGCCCCAGGTCCTCCCAGCCGTAGTGTTCGGCCAGCGCCGTGACCATGGTTTCGAGCTTGACGCCGTGCAGCGGGTTGCCCGGCTGGTTCGGGGCGGTCGCAGGCGCTGGCGATGGCGATGCAGCATCGGGATGACCCGCAGACATCATCATGCGTGGCCTATTTGTTTTTCAGCTTGCCCCGCAACGGCACCTGCGTCACGATCGTCGGGCGGACGGCATCGGGGGACACGGTCTTGGGCGGCGACGTGTCTTTTTTGGGTTTTTTCACCATCTTGCTGGTGTTCTGTTGACCTTTGGCCATGACATTCTCCTGTTAAACAATCCCTGGATTATCGGTGCAACTTGATGCGTGAGCGGCGCGTCCGGTCAATGATTTCAGACCGCACGATCAGCACGGATTCTGGAGAATCCGCAGCGCGCCCCCCGGGCCTGTTGGTGTCGCCATCGGCTGCTAAGCTTCAGGCCCCATGCCTGTCCACAGCTTTACCGAACTCACCCACCAGCGCGCCTTCATGCGGATGTGGTTTGCCCGCCTGTTTGGCACCACTGGCAACCAGATGCTGATGGTCGCCGTCGGCTGGCAGATGTATGAACTGACCGGTAGCGCTTGGGACCTGGGGCTGGTCGGCCTGTACCAGTTTGCGCCTGCGCTGCTGCTCACGCTGGTGGCCGGCCATGTGGCCGACCGCCTGCACCGGGGTCGCATCGTGGCGGTCTGCATGGTGGCGCAGGCCGGCGTGGCGCTGATTCTGGTGGCCGCCACGCAAGGCTGGGGCGCGCCGTCCGGCTGGGCTTCGCGTGAGTTGCTGCTGGGCGTGTCGGTCATGCTGGGCGTGGCGCGGGCGTTTCAGATGCCGGCCCAGCAGGCCCTGACGCCGATGCTGGTGTCGCCCGTCATGCTGCCGCGTGCCATGGCCTTCAGTTCGGCCGGCATGCAGGCCGCGGTCATCAGCGGCCCGGCGCTGGGCGGCGTGATTTTTGTGGCCGGCGCCACGGCGGTGTATGCCGTGAGCGCCTTCCTGTTTGCCACCGGCTGCGGCCTGATCTGGGTGCTGCGCTACGACCATGTGCCGCCGCCGCGTGAACCGGTTTCCATGCGCACGCTGCTGGCCGGTGCGGAATTTGTCTGGCACCGCAAGGCGCTTCTGGGCGCTGTGTCGCTGGACCTGTTTGCGGTGCTGCTGGGCGGTGCCACGGCGCTGCTGCCGATGTTTGCCAAGGACATCCTGCATGTCGGTCCCTGGGGGCTGGGCCTGTTGCGCGCGGCGCCGGCGGCGGGCGCCTTGCTGATGTCGGTGATGCTGACGCGCTGGTCGCTGGACCGGCGGGTCGGCCGCATCATGCTGCTGGCGGTGGCGGTTTATGGCGTCTGCATGCTGGTGTTTGGCTTGTCCACCCATTTTGTGCTGTCACTGGTGGCGCTGGCCGTTTCCGGCGGTGCCGACATGGTGAGTGTGGTGGTGCGCCAGACACTGGTGCAGATTGAAACGCCCAACGACATGCGCGGCCGCGTCAGCGCGGTCAATTCCGTGTTTATCGGCGCGTCCAATCAGCTGGGAGAGTTTGAATCGGGCGCGACGGCGGCCCTGCTGGGGCCGGTCGGCTCGGTGGTGGCCGGCGGGATCGGGACGCTGCTGGTGGCCGTGCTCTGGCTCAAGGGCTTTCCCGCGCTGGCCAACCGCGACCGTATGGGTGGACCCTAGCGCGCTGGTCTCGTTCAACGCCCCTGATTGGCGCGGACGCGATGCACTTCCAGGGCGGTGACGGCACTTCCCTGGTTGCCCCAGGCGCTGCGGATATGCGTGAGCACTGTCGCCACTTCGCTGTCGCTGAGCACCAGCACAAACGGCGGCATGCCGAAAGGCCTCGGGTTGCCTTGGGTGGTTGGCGCGTAGCCCCCGTTCAGCACAATCTGCACCAGATTGGCGGTCTGCGGCAGCGTCACCGCGCGGTTCCCGGCCAGTGCCGGGTAGGCGTTGGCGACGCCCTGGCCTTGCGCGCCGTGGCATTGCGCGCAATGCTGGTCGTAGAGCTTGGCGCCGCCCGTCAAGACGCCCGATGCTGATTCTTGAGCCGGTGTGCTGGCAGGGCCTGACCGGGCCTCGGTCTGCTTTTGCACTTGTTCTTGCTTTTGCGGCAGTTCCTTTAAAAACTGGGCCATGGCGCCCAGGTCTTCCTGGGTCAAATGCTGTGTGCTGCGTTGCACCACCTCCGCCATCGGGCCCAGGACCGAGGCCTGCGGCGACACGCCGGCTTGCAGCAGGCGCACAACGTCCGCCCGGTCCCACGTGCCCACGCCCGCTTCGTGCGGCGAAACCAGTGAAGGCGCGTACCAGTTCTGCATCGGGATCAGCCCGCCCGCCAGGTTGAGCTTGTCGTTGCTCGCGCCCAGCGCGTTGCGAGGGGTGTGGCAGGCGCTGCAGTGGCCCAGGCCATTGACCAGGTAGGCGCCGCGGTTCCATTCGGCGTTGCGGCTGGCGTCGGGCTGGTACACGCCGGGGCTGAAATACAGCGCGCGCCACACCGCCAGTGCGGCTTGCGACTGGTAAGGAAAGCGCAGTGCGTGCGGCCGGTTGGCCTGCGCCACGGCGGGCAGGCTGCCCAGGTAGGCAAACAGGGCGTCTGAATCCTCCCGCGTCACCTGCGTGTAGTTGGCATACGGAAAAGCCGGGTAGAGCAGCCGACCGTTTTTGGAACGCCCGTTGTGCATGGCGCGCCAGAAGTGTGCAGGCGACCAGGTGCCCAGGCCGGTTTTGTCATCGGGCGTCAGGTTGGACGTGAACACGGTGCCAAACGGCGTGTCAATGGCGCGCCCGCCCGCATAGGCTTGCCCGCCGCGCGCGGTGTGGCAGGTCATGCAGTTGCCGGCCAGGGCCAGGTAGGCGCCGCGCGCCACCAGGCTGTCGCTGGCGGCGGCGCGGGCCATGGGCGCCCGCACGTCCACTTCGTCCTGCACGTTCAGCGCCCAGACCAGGGCGGCCGTGCCCACCAGCAGCACGCCGAGGCCGAGCACAAACTTGGCGATTTTTTTCATTTCAGGGCTTTCAATGAGGCTGTGGGCGCACTGCCGCAGTCGATGGCGGCAGCGCCGGGTGCCAGCACAGGCATCACCGTCAGGGGCTTGGTGTTGGCTGGCAGGGGCTGTGCGGCGACCCAGGTGGCGACTGCATTGATGTCGTCCAGCGTCAGCCGCGCCACCACGGCCTTCATGCAGTCAGGGGCGTGGGCGCGGCGCTGCCCGGCCTTCCAGGCGCCCAGTTGCGCATTGAGGTAGTCGCGCGGCAAGCCCAGCAGGCCCGGAATGTCAGGCGCCACGCCCGTCATGGCCTGGCCGTGGCACTGCACGCAGGCCGGAACCTGCCGCGCCGCGTCGCCCTGCGTCACCAGCTGCTGGCCCTGGCGCAAGAGCGCAGGCGACGCGGTGGTGGGCAGCGGCGCCGGGTAGGGCAGCTCAAGCCGGGAGAAATACTGCGCAATCTCCATCAGGTAGGCGTCGCCAGCCGGGCCGCTCAGCGGCTCCAGCAGCTGCGTCATCAGGCCGTAGTGGCGCCGCCCATCGCGAAAGTTGAGCAACTGGTTGTAGAGGTAGCCGGCCGGCTTGCCGGCCAGGCGCGGGTAATAGCCGTCGGGTGCGGCGCGTCCCTGCGGGCCATGGCAGGCGGTGCAGGCCAGGGTGCGCTGCGCGATGGTGTCTTCAAATGGCGCGGCGGCGCGGGCCGGGTCGGGCAGGCCGCACGCCATCAGCACGAGCGCGGCAAGTCCGCGCGCCAGAAAAATAAAAGGGGTGTTTGTCATGGAAAAAATCATGCCTCAATCAATCGGGTCTCAAAAGCCTTGCGCTGGCGTGAGGGCAGGCGGCCCGCGCCGAGCTGGCAGGCAAGGAGGCCATCCGCTTGCCGAAACGGGTTCTTCATGGGGTGTATGGCCCCGTTCGGGGAGCGTCCTGATTTTGCCTCAGGCCGCCCGATGCGCCCGTGCCGGTCGCCGATGCCCGTGCCTGGCCGGGGGCAAGCGACGATCAGAAATCAGAAATTACAAAGGCAGCGCAATCACCACGTCAGACGCCGGATAGGCCACGCAAAGCAGGATGCTGCCCTCCTGCTTTTCTTGCGCACTCAGGCCGGGCCATTCGATACGGTACAGCACCTGGCCACTGACCAGCTGGCACAGGCAGGTGCGGCAGGTGCCGTTGCGGCATGAACTCGCCAGCGCCAGCCCCGCCCGCTCTGCCGCCTGCAGCAGCGTCACTGACGCCGGCGCCGCAAACGCGGGGCCACCGGGCTGAATGTGCGCCTCAAAGACAGTGCAGGCCGGATCTGCCGGGCTGGTCTGGTCTGGCGCAAGGGGTAAGGGCGAGAGGGCAAGCATAGGGTCAAAATGCTTGATTTTGCAGCAGGCGCCGGCGCGGCTGCATACTGGCTTTGCCGTAAGCCCAAGTGGCCGCGCCGCAATTTGCGCGACAATTCCGCCTCCCGATCCTTTCCCTTACTGATTCACAAGCGATTTTTTCATGTCCAGCTACTCCGTTCGTCCCGCCACCGCCCGCGATGCCAAAGCCATTGCCGAAATTCACGTTGCCGCCTGGCAAGTCGCCTACAAGGATGTGATGCCTGCGGACTACCTCAAGTCGATGACGGTCGAAAAGCGCCAGGCCTACTGGCGCGAAGCCATTGAATTCAGCGAGCCGCAACTGCTGGTCGCGACCGAAGGCGAGCAAGTCGTCGGCTTTGTCGGCTACGATCGCTCGCGCGACGCCGGCACCCGCTCCACCATGGGCGAAATCTGGGCCATGTATGTCGCACCACCGCACTGGCGCCAGGGCGCCGGGCTGGCGCTGTGGGACGGCGCCCGCGACGGACTGAAAGAAGAAGGTTGCACGCAGGTGAGCATGTGGGTGCTGCTGCGCAACGAGGCGGCGCTGAATTTTTGCGAATACGCCGCAGGCTTCAAGCGCGAAATGCCCTCGCTCAAGACGGTTGCCTTTGGCACCGAGAAGCTCGAAGAAATCCGCCTCAAGCGCGCGGTGGACTGACGATTTAACTTTTTGCCGGCCAGCCGACGGTTTGCGCCAGCAGGATTTGCTGGTCGGGCTCCAGCCCCATGGCCTGCGACAGCGCGTGGCGATCAAACCAGGCGCGAATCACGGTCGACAGCCCGGCTGACGCGCAAAACAGGTACACGTTTTGCGCCATCGCCCCTGCAGACATCGACGCATACGACTCGCGCTGCGCGACGGGAACGGCCTTGATGCGGGCGTGGTCGGCCACAAAAATCAGCTCCAGCGGGGCGCGGTCCACAAAGTCCTGGTAGCCGGTGACGCGCCGCACGTCGGTCGCGCTGACCAGCTTGAGCGCGTGGGCCGGCGCGTCATAGCCGTACAAGCCCTCGGGCAGCGCCACATAAACATCAATTTCCTGCGAATTCATGGCGCTCGGGACCGTGCGCCCCTGCAGTTCGGGCCGGTTGACGCCCGCAGCCGCCCATAGCAGGTCCGACAGCGTCTGTGCCTGCAGCGGCGCGGCGTCAAAGTCCCGCTTCGACTGGCGCTGCTGCAAGGCCTGCATCAGCGGCAGGCCGCTTCCGGTTTGCGGCGGCGGCAGGGTCAGCAGGCGGGCGGCGTCGCCCTGCGCAGGCTGGGGCTTGAGTTGGCCAATCATTCCCAAGGCCATTTTGGTCAGTGTGTTCACGGCGGCTCCCAGTGGTGAGGACAGTGCCCCATGCTAGGCGCGCCGCCTCGTGCGGGCTTGCTTTGCATCAAGTGGGTTGCCATTGAGCATTGACCAGCGCCGTGCGGGTCAGGATGGCACCTGCACCTCGCCTTCCTCGTCGGGCATCAGCGGCGTGCCTTCGTCCGGGTCGACCGGCAGTTCCAGTCCTTCCTGCTCCTCGTCGTCCTCGGACGGTCCCCGGTGCGGGTGGCCGTGGTTGAGCGGGCTGGTTCTGCGGATAGCGCTTGCGGTGACAGGCATGAGAAGTCTCCTTAAAAGCCGGATGATCCCGGTTTGAACGGCTGGTGCCTTAACCAAGAGCAAATAAACCCCAAACAAATATTAAAAATCCGGCTTTTTGTCCATGAACCGTCATTTGTCCTACAGCCGGTGCCTGCGGCGCCGCACACGGCGCATGCCCGGCCTGGTTTTAAACTGAATCACCGATTTTTTAAGGAAAATAGCATGGAAAAATTCAACGTGACGACCGGCATCCCGACGGACAGCGCCGTCCACCGGGGCCTGGACTCGGCAGGCGCGGCGCTGCACAGCACCATCGACAAGGTCGCGGAGCCTGCGCGCAGCACGGTGGACCGCCTGTCCACCGCGGCGCATGAAACCGTCGACAAGCTGGCCAGCAACGCGTCCCATGTGGTCGACCGTTTCGCCGACCAGACACGGCGCGTCGCAGAAGCGCCTTCCCGCACGCTGGAGTATTCCAGGTCGTGGGTGCAAGACAGGCCGCTCGAAGCGGTGGGCGCGGCACTGGCGCTCGGGTTTATTCTGGGCCGGATCACCTCGCGCCGATGAAGCGAACGCCTGCCTGCCAGGCGGGCATTTCGTAAACCGTCCCCGGACGGTTTTTTTGTTGGCGCCCACGGTCCTAATCTTTGCCCAGCCAGGCTGCTATCCTTCAGCCCGGCCTTCCTGGCCCACCCACCATTCACAACACTAAATAAATTATGGCCACCAGCCTGTTCGCACTGATTGATGACATCGCCTCCGTACTGGACGATGTGGCGCTGCTTTCCAAGGTGGCCGCAAAAAAAACAGCGGGTGTGCTGGGCGACGATCTGGCGCTCAATGCCCAGCAGGTGTCCGGCGTCAAGGTGGACCGGGAACTGCCCGTGGTCTGGGCCGTGGCCAAAGGCTCGTTCATCAACAAGGCCATTTTGGTGCCGGCCGCGCTGGCGATTGGTGCCTTTGCGCCCTGGGCCGTGACGCCGCTGTTGATGGTGGGCGGTGCCTTTCTTTGCTATGAAGGGTTTGAAAAACTGGCCCACCGGTTTCTGCACAGCGCCGCCGAGCTGGAAGCGCAGCACCAGGCGCTGGTGTCTGCGTTGGTGGACCCCAGCGTGGATCTGCTGGCGCTGGAAAAAGCCAAGATCAAGGGCGCCATTCGCACCGACTTCATTTTGTCGGCCGAAATCATCGCCATCACGCTGGGAACGGTGCAGGGCAGCCCCTTCATCACGCAGGTGGCGGTGCTCAGCGGCATCGCGATTGTCATGACTGCGGGCGTCTATGGCCTGGTGGCTGGCATTGTGAAAATCGACGATGCCGGGCTCTACCTGAGCGGGCGCGCTGGCGCCAGCGCCTGGGACCGCTTTCGGCGCAGCCTGGGGCGGGGCATTGTGCTGGCCGCGCCGTGGCTCATGAAAGGCCTTTCCCTGGCTGGCACGATCGCCATGTTTCTGGTGGGCGGCGGCATCCTCACCCATGGCTTGACACCCCTGCATCATCTGATCGAAGCGGTGACCCAGTGGGCCAGCGAGGTAGGCACCATAGGAGGCGTGCTGGGCACCGTCACGCCGCTGGCCGTCGATGGCCTGGTGGGCGTTGTCGCCGGGGCGCTGGTCTTGCTGGGGGTCACGGGCATCAAGCGGATAAAAGCTTAGGCCGTTGACGCCGCAATGAGGCGCTTTGAGACCGTACATTGACAAGAAATCCGGGCGGCAGGGGATTATTTAACGGTAATGCGCTGTCCATCTGTTAAAACACGGGGTCTTTTCTTTCTGACTGCCTTGCCCATGCCTACCTTTTTCTCCGTGACCGCCGTCACGCTTCCTGAAACAACCGCCGCCCCGGCCTCCACCCGTATCGAGTGGAAGGAAGCGGGTGTGGCGCATTCTGCGCTCTGGCGTTCCGAGCGTGGCGCGCCGCCGCCCCGGCGCATCGTCGAGGCCGACGACACCATGGCCGCCGACACCGCCTACCGGCTGGCCTGCGAAGGCACCGGCCTGCTCTGGCGCGGCGATTTCCAGAATGCGCGGCAGATGGTGCAGGCGCTGGCCCGGCGCATCGACAAGCCGCCCAAGGCCTCCAAGCTGGCCCGGGTTGCGCAGAAGAAAGTCGCCGACAACGCCGTCTCCGGCGTGCCGGCCGGCCAGGATTTTCACCTGCACCGCCAGGCCCAGTCGCAGCGCGCCCGGGTGCTGGGCATGGTGCTGATCGAGTTTGGCGCTGACTACGGCATCGACCTGCGCCGAGCGCCCGATGCCAGGCAGGCCTGTGCCGAGGCTTGGGGCGCGCCCGGCGAAGATGCCCAGCCCAGCGTGGCGTCGCTGCGCGAGTTGATGGGTGTGATCAGCGCCCACGAGTGGCGCAAGAAGGGCGTTGAAATCCCGGCCCTGGGCAAGGCGCCGAACAACCGCATTCATCCGCACTACGGCGTGTTTTCGCCGGTACGCGGCGAGTATGTTGATTTGGTGGCCAACGCGCCCTTGCCCGCCAGCCCAGGCGCCAAGTTTGTCGCCTTCGACATCGGCACCGGCACCGGCGTGCTGTCGGCGGTGCTGGCGATGCGCGACGAAGTCGACCAGGTGGTGGCCACCGATCTGGACCCGCGCGCGCTGGAATGCGCACGCGAAAACATCTACCGCCTGCGCCTGCCAAATCCGGTCAAGGTGATGCAGGCCGATCTGTTTCCAGAGGGACAGGCGTCCGTCATTGTCTGCAATCCGCCCTGGCTGCCAGCGCGCCCCGGCTCGCCGCTTGAAGGTGCCGTGTACGACGAAGGCAGCCGCATGCTGCTGGGTTTCCTCAAGGGGCTCCCAAGCCATCTGGCGCCGGGCGGCGAGGGCTGGCTGATTTTGTCCAATTTTGCCGAAAAGCTGGGCCTGCGCACCCGCGCGGAGTTGCTGGCGGCGATCAAGGACGCGGGGCTCAAGGTGCTGGGCCGCATTGATGCCAAGCCCGAGCACCCCAAGGTGGCCGATGAAAGCAACCCGCTGCACAAGGCGCGCGCTGCTGAAGTGACCTCGCTCTGGCGCCTGGCTGTCGCCTGATCCTTTCCCGGCCGTGACGATCTTGCTCGCGCCCATGGAAGGGCTGCTGGACTTCGTGCTGCGCGACATCCTGACGCGGGCCGGCGGCATTGACCGCTGCGTGTCTGAATTCATCCGCATCACCGACCAGCTGCTGCCCGAGCGCGTGTTCACCCGCATCGTGCCTGAACTGCACAACGGCGGCCGCACGCTGGCCGGCGTGCCGGTGCGGGCCCAGCTACTGGGCTCGGACCCGTCCTGCATGGCCGACAACGCGGCACTGTTGGCCAGCCTGGGCCCGGCCGGCATTGACCTGAACTTTGGCTGCCCGGCAAAAATAGTGAACCGCCATGGCGGCGGTGCCGCGCTGCTGGAGCAGCCTGAAACCATTGCCGCCATCGTGTCGGCGGTGCGCCGCAGCGTGCCCGCCCATGTGCCGGTGTCGGCCAAGATGCGGCTGGGCTACCACGACGATGCGCGCGCGGTCGAGTGCGCGCTGGCCATGGCCGAGAGCGGCGCCGAAGAGCTGGTGGTGCACGCCCGCACCAAGGCGCAGGCCTACCGGCCGCCGGCCTACTGGGAGCGCATTGCCGACATTCGCGCGGCGGTGCGGATTCCGGTGGTGGCCAACGGCGAAATCTGGACCGTCGATGACGCGCGCCGCTGCCGCGAAGCATCGGGCTGCAGCATGCTGATGCTGGGGCGCGGCGCCGTCAGCGATCCGGGGCTGGCGCAGGCCATCAAGGCCGACCTGCAGGCGTCCAGGGGTGCTGCGCCCATCGGCTGGCCCGCGCTGGTGCCGCTGCTGGCGCAATTCTGGTTTTTGGTGTGTACCCGGCTCGATGCGCGCTCTCGGCCCGGACGGCTCAAGCAGTGGCTCAATTTTTTGCGCCGCCGTTTTCCCGAGGCTGAAACCGCCTACCAGCAGCTCAAGGGCGTCAACGACCCGGTCCTGATAGACGCCTGGCTGGCCGGCATGGCGGCGCCTTAGCCCTTGGTCATTCAACCAGGGCCACCGACTTCACCTGCGCCCACACCGGTTTGCCAGGCAGCAACTGGAGCGCATCGACGGCGCGCGCGGTGATGCGCGCCAGCAAAACGGTCTCGCCGCAAGCCAGCCGCAGCAAGGCCTGTGAGGGATGGGCGTCGGGCGCGACCGACTCGACCATGCAGGGCAAAAGGTTCTGGATGCTGGTGTGCTGCGGGGCCTCGGTGCTCACGCTGACATCGCGCGCCAGCACCCGCAGGCGAACCCGCCGGCCAAGCGCTACGCCACTGTCGCGCAGCCACAGGCTGCCGCCCGCAAACTGCACCCTGGCCAGATGCCATTGCGCGTCGCGCTCCTGCACCGTCCCCTCCAGCAGGGCGCCCATGTCTTCACCGAGCACCACGGGGGTTTCAATGCCTGCCAGCACCTGGGCCGCTGGTCCGGCGGCAGTCACTTGTCCGCGCGCAAGCACCACCAGCGTGTCGGCCAGCCGCGCGACCTCGTCCGCCGCATGGGTGACGTAGAGCATGGGGATGTGGATTTCGTCGCGCAGCCGCTCCAGCCAGGGCAGGATGTCCTGGCGGCGCGCGTGGTCCAGCGAGGCCAGCGGCTCATCCAGCAGCAGCAACTTTGGCTGCATGGCCAGCGCGCGGGCAATGGCGATGCGCTGGCGTTCACCGCCCGACAGTTGATGGCTGCGGCGCTTGCGCAGCGGCCCGATGCCCAGCAGTTCTATGGCCGCGTCCAGCGTCGCCGGCTGCCTGCCCAGGCCCGCGCGGCGCAGGCCGTATTCCAGGTTGCCCTGCACATCGAGGTGGTCAAAAAGGCTGGCTTCCTGAAACACGTAGCCCAGCGGTCGGCGCCAGGGCGGCAAAAAAACCTGTTGCGCGTCGTCTTGCCAGACCGCATCGGCAATTTTGATCTGTGCGTGGTGCGGTCGCTCCAGCCCCGCCACGCAGCGCAGCAGCGTGGTCTTGCCGGAGCCCGAGGCGCCAAACAGCACCGTGATGCCGCGTGCCGGCAGCCGCAAGTCCACTTCCAGCGTGAAGTCGGGCCGCGCCTGGGTCAAGCGGATGACGTTGTCCGTGCCGCTCACAGCAACACCCTGGCGCTGCGCCGGTTGAGCAGGCCCAGCCCCAGCAGCACCACAAAAGAAAACAGCAGCATGCCGCCGGCCAGCCAGTGCGCCTGCGCGTATTCCATGGCTTCCACATGGCCGTAGATCTGGGTGGACACCACGCGGGTCTGGCCCGGGATGTTGCCGCCAATCATCAGCACCACGCCAAACTCGCCCACCGTGTGCGCAAAAGTCAAAATGGCGGCGGTCACAAAGCCAGGACGTGCCAGGGGCAGTGCTACCGTCAAGAAGGCGTCCAGCGGCCGCGCGCGCAGGGTGGCGGCCACTTCCATCGGCCGCGTGCCAATGCCCTCAAACGCGTGCTGCAGCGGTTGCACTGCAAAAGGCAGTGAATAAACCAGCGAGCCCATCAGCAGCCCGGTAAAGGTGAACGTCAAGGTGCCCAGGCCCAGAAACTGCGTCAGCTGGCCGCCTGGCCCGTTGGGGCCGAGCGTCACCAGCAGGTAAAACCCCAGCACGGTGGGCGGCAGCACCAGGGGCAGGGCCACCACAGCGCCTATGGGCGCCCGCCAGCGCGAGGTGGTGCGCGCCAGCCACCAGGCCAGCGGGGTGGCCAGCAGCAGCAGCAGCACGGTGGTCAGGCTGGCGAGCTTGAGCGTGAGCGCTATGGCGTCCAGGTCGGCCGCGCTGACGTTCATGGGGGCACCTGGCGTTCGTAGCCAAAGCCGCGCATGATGCCCTGCGCCTTGTCGCCCTGGAGGTAAGCGGCCAGCGCGGCAGCGGCAGGGTTGTCCTTGCCGGCGGCAAGTACGACCGCATCCTGCCGGATGGGCGCATGCAGATGGGCCGGCACCACCCAGGCCGAGCCCTCGGAAATTTTGCCGTCAGACATCACCTGCGACAGGGCCAGAAAACCCAGCGCCGCGTTGCCTGTGGCGACAAATTGGTAGGCTTGCCCGATGCTCTCGCCTTGAACCATTCGGGCCTGCAGGCTCTGCAGCAGCCCGAGCTTGGCCAGCGTCTGCGCGGCCGCTGCCCCATAGGGGGCCAGTTTGGGGTCGGCGATGGCAAGGCGCGCAAAAGTGCCGCGGCGCAGCACCTCGCCTTTGTCATCAACCCCTCCGGCCTGTTTGCTCCACAGCACCAGCCTGCCAACGGCATAGGTAAAACGTGTGCCTGACACGGCGAGGCCATCTTGCGCCAGGCGGGCAGGGGTTGTGTCGTCGGCTGCCAGCAGAACCTGAAACGGCGCGCCATGCCTGATCTGGGCATAAAACTTCCCCGTGGCGCCAAAGGAGAGTACCGCTTTGTGGCCGGTGTCCTGCGCGAAGGCCGCCGCTATCTTTTGCATGGGGGCCGCGAAGTTGGCCGCAACGGCGACGCTCACCTGTGCCGCGCAGGCCTGTCCCGCGGCGAAAGCGGCAAGCACGACAAGCACGACAAGCACGACAAGCAGACGAGAGAGTTTTTTCACGATGAACCGCTATGCTGATCAGGAATAGCGAAGTATAGCCTTGGGACCCTTTTTACAGGTTCTGGCGACACAATAGGCGCACGATGAAACCCACACCACAACTGACCAATGCGCTGGGCTACGAGGTGGCCGACAAACGGCTGGACATCCTGCGGCGCATCGGCGAGGCAGGCTCCATTTCCGAGGCCGCGCGCGGCGCTGGTGTGAGCTACAAGGCGGCATGGCAGGCCATCGACACCCTGAGCAATCTGGCGGGCACTGCGCTGCTGGAGCGCACGGTGGGCGGTGCTGGCGGCGGCGGTGCACAACTGACGCCAGCGGGCCGGCAACTGTTGCAGGCCGCGCAATGGCTGGCTCACGCCAGGGCGCAGGTGTTGGCCCGGCTCGACTGCCGGCCGGCCGGTGCGTTGGCAGGCGTGACCCGTTTTGCCGCGCTGGGGCTGCGCACCAGCATGCGCAACCAGTTGCCCTGCACCGTGGCGGCCCTCAGGTCGCACGGGCAGGCCATGCGGGTGGAACTGGCTTTGGCCGATGGGAGCGCCCTGTTTTCGCGCATCACCCGCGAAAGCGCCGAGTTGCTGGCCCTGCAGCCGGGCCAGGCTGTGCTGGCCCTGTGCAAAGCCACGGCGGTGGATGTTGTGCGCGCCGGCGAGCCGGTTCAGGGGCGCAACCGGCTCCAGGGGCATGTCACGCGGTGCGCGCGCGCCGCCGCTGGCGGCGAAGCGTCACTGGCGCTGGGCAGCGGCCTGCAGTTGGTGGGTTTCGTGGGGCCGGCCAGTGGGGTGAAGGCGCGCAGCCCGGCGCTTGCCTATGTCGATGAGGCCGCGGTGGTGGTGGCGTTGCCGGGCTGATGCAGGCACGCAAAGCATCAGCCCCGGAATCCGGCGAGAATCCACAGCCTGCTGGCAGCCCGCGCTGCAATCCTTCATGACACCCTCGAAAGACAAAATGAACAACGCCATCCACACCGCCTCGATTCCTGTTTTCAAGCAAATGCTGGGCGGCCTCAGCGAGGTGCTGGGCAAAGCCCAGGCCCACGCTGACGCCAAAAAAATAGACCCCAACGCGCTGCTGCAGGCCCGCCTGTTTCCTGACATGTTCCCGCTGCTGCGCCAGGTGCAGGTCGCCACCGACTTTGCCAAAAGCGTGGCAGCCCGTCTGGCCGGCGTGGAAGTGCCCAAGCTGGACGACAACGAGAAGACCTTTGCCGACCTGCAGGCGCGCATTGCCACCGTACTGGCCTTTGTCGAAGGGCTGGATCCGGCCCAGTTTGAAGGCGCAGCCGCGCGCGAGATCGTCAGCCAGGCCGGCACGCCCAAGGAAAAGCGCTTCACCGGCCAGTCCTACCTGCTCAACTACGGCCTGCCGCATTTCTTCTTTCACACCACCACGGCGTATTCCATCTTGCGCCACAACGGCGTGGACGTGGGCAAGAAAGACTACATCGGCGCGTACTGAAGGCCGGGCCTTTGCCCGTTACTCCAGCGCGCTGGCCGGCCCAAAGAACTCGTAGCGGGTCTGGGCTTCGGGCACGCCCAGTTCGCGCAGTTGCTTCTTGACCTGGCGCATGAAGGGCTTGGGGCCCAGGAAATACGCATCCACATCGCGTGACGCCGGCAGCCAGGCGGCCAGTTGCGCGCTGCTGAGCCGGCCGGTGGCGTGCGGCGCACCCGCTTCGTCGGCGTGCTCGTCATAGACGTAAAAGCGCTTGAGCTGCGCGTGCCGGGTGTTGCGCGCGTCAATGGCATCGCGAAACGCGTGCGCGTCGCGGTTACGCGCAAAGTGAATAAAGTGCACCGGCCGTGTGCCCTGCAGGGCCGCGTCCAGCATCGCCAGTGTCGGCGTGATGCCCACGCCGCCACTGATCAGCACCACCGGCTTGTCGCCATCGGCCAGCACAAAGTCGCCCGCTGGCGGCGACAGTTCCAGCAGGTCGCCTTCATGCACGGCGTCATGCAGGTAGTTGGATGCGACACCGCCCGCTTCGCGCTTGACGCTGATGCGGTAATCGCGGCCGTTGGGCGCGGCCGACAGCGAATAGCTGCGGCGGATTTCCTGCCCGTTGACCACCAGGCGCAGGCCGATGTACTGGCCGGGCGCAAAGCTGGCCAGCGCGCCGCCGTCCTGGGGTTCGAGGTAAAAAGACGTGATCTCGGCGCTTTCGGCCGCCTTGCGCGCCACCCGAAAGGCCCGCCCGCCGCGCCAGCCGCCGGGTGCTGCGGCCACGTCGGCGTAGACCTTTTCTTCGGCGCCGATCAGGATGTCAGCCAGCTGCTGGTAGGCCGCAGCCCAGGCCGCAATCACGGCGTCGGTGGCAATGTCGGCGCCCAGTACTTCGCGAATGGCGCGCAGCAGGCACGCGCCCACGACGGGGTAGTGGGCCGGGTCAATCTGCAGCGACACATGCTTGCTGACAATTTGCGACACCAGCCCGCCGAGCTGCTCCAGCTTGTCAATGTTGCGGGCGTACATCAGCACGCCGTTGGCCAGCGCGCGCGGCTGGTCGCCGCTGGCCTGGTGTGCCTGGTTGAAGAAGGGCCGCACCTCGGGGTGTTCGGCCAGCATGATGTTGTAGAAGTGCGTGGTCAGCGCTTCGCCGCCGCTCTCCAGCAGAGGCACGGTGGATTTGACGATGGCGCGTTGTTCGGGGGTCAGCATGAATTCTCCAGAAGGTGGCCGGGTTGCTGCGCCGGTTGCGAAGCAGGACCCATGGCCGGGTCCGACTCCTTATTCAATAACCGTGCCAAAAAAAACATTGATATAAATCAACTGCTTATCAAAATATGGAAAATAATAGAGTCAAAAAGATACTTGTAGTAAGTAGTCTTTTTGATTCTTTAAGGAGTCTATTTGATGACAAAGCCAATGCTGCAGGCGCTGGTGCCACTGGTCGATGACCTGGCCCGCGAGTTGCCCGACGGCGAGCGCTACCGCCGGCTGCTGGAAGCCGTGCGGGCCTTGCTGCCCTGTGATGCGGCCGCGCTGCTGCGGCTGGACGGTGGCTGGCTGGTGCCGCTGGCCGTGGACGGCCTGAGCCGCGACACGCTGGGCCGGCGCTTCAAGGTGGACGAGCATCCGCGCTTCAAGCTGCTGCTGGCGGCCGACGGTCCCACGCGCTTTCCGGCCGACAGCGCGCTGCCCGACCCGTATGACGGCCTGGTCGAGGGCCTGCAAGGGCAACTGGAAGTGCATGACTGCATGGGCTGCCCGGTGCAGGTCGGTGAACAGCCGTGGGGCCTGCTCACGCTGGACGCGCTGGGCAAGGAGCGGCTGTCGGCTGTGGACCTGGGCGACCTGCAGGCCTTTGCCAGCCTGGCCGCCGCCACCGTCAGCGTGGTGCAGCGCATGGAAGGCCTGGCGCTGCGGGTGGAAGACGAGCGCCAGCGCGCCGACAGCTACCGCGCGCTGGTGGCTGAAAAAACCGCGCCGCCCACGCTGATGGGCCACAGTACCGCGCACCAGCGCTTGCTGGAAGAAATCGCCGTGGTGGGCAGCAGCGCGCTCACCGTGCTGCTGCTGGGTGAAACCGGCGTTGGCAAGGAGCTGGTGGCCCAGGCGCTACACGCCGCGTCGCCCCGCGCCGCGCGCCCGCTGGTCAGCCTGAACTGCGCGGCACTGCCTGAAACGCTGGTGGAAAGCGAGCTGTTTGGCCATGTGCGCGGCGCGTTTTCCGGGGCCGTGGCGGACCGGCGCGGCAAGTTCGAACTGGCCGACGGCGGCACGTTGTTTCTGGATGAAGTGGGCGAGCTGTCTCTGGCGGTGCAGGCCAAGCTGCTGCGCGTGCTGCAGGGCGGGCAACTGCAGCGGCTGGGTTCTGACCGCGAGCACCAGGTCGATGTGCGGGTGATTGCCGCCACCAACCGCGACCTGGCCCAGGAGGTGCGCGCCGGACGCTTTCGCGCTGACTTTTACCACCGGCTCAGTGTCTACCCGCTGGTGGTGCCGCCGCTGCGCGAGCGCGGCCATGACGTGCTGATGCTGGCCGGCTATTTTCTGGAGCAAAACCGGTCCCGCCTGGGCTTGGGCGGCTTGCGCCTCGGTGCCGGTGCGCAGGCCGCCCTGCTGGCCCACGACTGGCCTGGCAACGTGCGCGAACTCGAGCACCTGGTGGGCCGCAGCGCGCTCAAAGCCCTGACCGGGCTGGCCAAGCGGCCCCGCATCGTGAGCCTGACGGCAGCGCATCTTGATTTGCAGCCGCCGCCCAGGGCCGCCGCGCCAGCCCCCGCCGCCAGCGAAGAGACCGCGGCGGCGCCCGCCCTGGATTTGCGCACGTCCATGGAGGCGCACCAGCGCCAGCGCATTGAAGCGAGTCTGGCGCGGCACCATGGCAACTGGGCGTCGGCCGCGCGGGAACTGGGCTTGCACCGCGCCAATCTGGTCAGGCTGGCAAAAAGGCTGGGCTTGAGCGCCCGGCGCGGGGTTGACGCCTGAAAAGCGGGCGCGGGCGTTTGGGGTCGTCATGGCGACTGAAAGCGCAGAAAAAAGGCCGTGCCCTCAGGCCATGCGCCCCTTGTTGCGCACCACCAGGCAGCCGGTGATGCGCCACGCCTTGTCTTTTTGCCGCTGCAGGCTGTAAGTGGCCAGCCACTCGTCACCGCGTTCGTCCCGCATCTGCACCCGCTGAATCACCTGGCCGTCCTTGCTTTCGGGCCTTAAAAAAGCAACCGAAGCGGGGCGGTAGATCGCCGGGTAGCTGCGCCGCACCAGGGCCATGAAGCCGGCTGCCGTGCCTACGGCCTGGCGCACATTGGGGGCGGCATAAGAAAACGCCTTGCTGGCGTCATCCCTGGCCAGCGCCGTGAGCTGGCCTTGCACCACGGCATGCACGCTTTTTTCGTCGGCTGCTGAAAGCGTGGCGGCGTGGGCGGGCGCCAGCAGCATCACGGCGGCCACGAGCGCGGCCAGCAGCCTTGCCAGCGATGGCATCAGGAAATGCGAAGCAGGTGTCATCTGGAGGCCTCCCGGCGTCGGTTTAAAGGGCTCGTAACATGTTGTGTCGTCATCATGCCGCAAGTGCTTACAAAAAAGTACGCACCAATTGAGATTCTGGATGTTCGGGGGCTTTGCAGGCGTTTTGGCACTGGCGTCCTACCTTGGCTCCAGCCGGACGGGTGCCAGACCGGCGTGTGCCCTGTGCTACAAAATCAGTACGGTGATTCCTGCACAGGACTCCATGCCGCATAAAACAACTTACCTGGAAAAATTCATGGACAGCACCAGCAGCGCCCAGTGGTACGCGCAACTCACCAAACCTTTTTTTGCACCGCCCGCGTTCCTGTTTGGCCCGGTCTGGAGCGTGCTCTACGTCATCATCGCCATCAGCTTTGGCTATGTGCTGGTGCAGTATCTGAAGCGGCGCTTGCCATTTGGGCTGCTGCTGCCCTTTATTTTGAACCTGGTGTTCAACGCGGCCTACACGCCGATCCAGTTCGGCCTGAAGAACAACCTGCTGGCCAGCGCCGATATTTTGCTGGTGCTGGGCACGCTGGTCTGGGCCCTGGCCGCCATCTGGCGCCGCACGCGCTGGGTGGCGTATGTGAACATTCCCTACCTGCTGTGGGTGGCGTTTGCCACGGTGCTGCAGCTCAGCATCACCTGGCTCAATCGCTAGGGGCTGGTTGCCTGCTGTCCGGCCCATAACCCTGCGTGTTTTTTGATCATGGCGGCGCCCCTAGAATCGGGGCCTGGTGTGGCCCTTGCCGCGCCTGATCCTGTCAGGCGCCCACCGTTCCACCGCTTTTTTACATCCTCACCTGTATCGGGTCATCGCATGTCTCTTGAAGTTCTGGAAGCCCAAACCGGCGACCAACCCGTTGCCACCATTCTCATCATGCACGGGCTGGGCGCGGACGGGCGCGACTTTGTGCCGATTGCCGAGCAGCTCGATCTGTCTGGCGTGGGCCCGGTGCGCTTTTTGTTTCCAAGCGCCCCGAGCATTCCCGTCACCATCAATGGCGGCTACGTCATGCCGGCCTGGTACGACATTCTGGGCGCCGACCTGATCCGGCGCGAAGATGAGGGCGGCTTGCGCCACTCGCAGGCGGCGATTGAAGCGCTGATTGACCAGGAAAAATCGCGCGGCATTCCGGCCCACCGCATCGTGGTGGCTGGTTTCTCGCAGGGCGGTGCCATGGCCCTCATGACCGGCCTGCGCCACGGCGAGCGTTTGGCCGGCGTTGTGAATCTTTCAGGCTATTTACCGCTGGCCGATAAAACGGCAGCCGAGCGCAGCGCCGCCAACCAGGATGTGCCGCTGTTCCTGGGCCACGGTACGCGCGACGGCGTGGTGGCGCTGCCGCGCGCCACCGACACGCGCGACGCGCTGCTGGCGCTGGGCTACCCGGTGGAGTGGCACGACTACCCGATGGAGCACTCGGTCTGCCCGCAGGAGATTGCCGACCTGGCGCAATGGTTGCGTCGCGTGCTGGCCTGAGCCGGCTCGATACACGGTGAAAAAGGAGCGTTGGCGCAGGTGGCGCGGGCGTACCCGGCGGCCCAATAGCGCATACCCAGCCGCTGGGCGGCTTACATAGGCTCAAGCGGTGAGGGCTGGGTGCTCTCGTAGCCGAGCGGCGCGTGCCCGCTGGCAGACCTTTCAAGTTCCTGATCGCGTATGAAAAACAGGCGGTTCAAATCTTCCTCGGCATCGTCTGCTTCTGCTTCTGCTTCTGCTTCTGCCGCCTGACTGACGGTCAACGCCTGGGCAACAGGGGCTGTGGCCGTCATGGGCGCTGCCTGTTTTTCTGTCTCATCAAGCCAGAAGGCCTTGTCGGGCAGCTTGGTGTAGGGGCAGCTGTCCGCCATTTCCAGTTGCCACGAAATGCCGTGCAGCCACTGCGAGGCCTGCGGGTCAAAGCGCACCGCATCGGTCATCACCTCGTTTTGCAGCGCCAGGGCGTAGTTCATGAGCCGTGGGTCCCACTGTTTGACGATCAGCCGCATGTGCAGGCCCGCGCCACGGCTGATGCTGGACACCACCAGCATTTTCAGGTCAATCCATTGCGCCGGTATGCCGTGTTTACGCAGGAGGTCGCGCAGCAGCACATGGGCCAGATGACTCCGCGTGGCATTCTCCGACCCTTCCAGTAGGGACGGGGTCTTGTCGTGCGGGTCCTGGGCTTTAGGGGGCAGCGCAGGCGTAGGCGTCAGTGAATCTGGTGTGGGCCTGCTGAAGATTTTTTGTATCAATTTCATAATTCTTTTGAGCCTCCATTGAAAAAGGGCACGGGCGCATGAAGTCCTGTTAATCCGAAATCCCTTTGGCCTTGGGTGGCAAGCGACCTCTATGGATCGTAAAACACTTTTTATCGTCGTTGAGCCCGGCCGGCAAGTCAAGTCAAGTCAAGTTTCTTCTTCAGGCCAGTCGGACGTGGTTGGGGCGTGACACCCGGGGCCAAAGGCCATGGCACCGGTCTAAAAACAGCCTTGTATGATCAAGGCAGCAGCGCCAAGCCTGCCATCCCGCCGCACGCAGTCCCTGGCAGACTCCAGCGCGCCATGCAGGCAAGGCCTTTGCGCCAGCGCAAACGGCTGGCCTGTGATACCTTCCACGCCACTTCAAGAATCTGGGAACGACGAAATGACCAAGTTGCATGCGCCTGCGGGCGCGCTTTTGCAGGACCGCCTGAAAGCGCTGACGCCAGACCGGCTCAAGGGCATGCGCCGGGGTATCGAAAAGGAAAGCCTGCGCGCCCAGCCCAGCGGCGCCCTGGCGCTGACGCCGCATCCGGCCGCACTCGGCTCAGCCCTGACGCACCCGCACATCACCACCGATTTCAGCGAGTCCCAGGTCGAACTGGTGACGGACGTGCACGCCAGCCCCGAGGCCGCGCTCGAAGAACTCACGCAATTGCACCAGTTCACCTACCGCGCCATGAAGGACATGGGCGACGAAATGCTCTGGGTCTCCAGCATGCCCTGCGATTTGCCGACCGACGAGACCATTCCGATTGCCCGCTTCGGCGCGTCCAACGTCGGGCGCGCCAAGAGCGTCTACCGCATGGGCCTGAGCCACCGCTATGGCCGGCGCATGCAGACCATTTCGGGCATCCACTACAACTGGTCGCTGCCAGGCGTGACGAGCGAGCAGTACTTTGCGCTGATCCGCAATTTCCGCCGCCACGCGTTTTTGCTGCTCTACCTGTTTGGCGCATCGCCGTCCGTGTGCTCCACTTTTGTCGCCGGGCGCCAGCATGAGCTGCAGCCGCTGGCCGAAAGCACCATGTACATGCCGCACGGCACCTCGCTGCGCATGGGGCGGCTGGGCTACCAGAGCGACGCGCAGGCTTCGCTGGCCGTCAGCTACAACAGCCTGGAAGGTTACGGCGCTTCCTTGCAGGATGCGCTGACGCGGCCTTATCCGCCATATGAAAAAGTGGGCATCCGCAACCCGGGCGGCGACTACAACCAGCTGGCCACCACACTGCTGCAGATTGAAAACGAGTTTTACGGCACCATCCGGCCCAAGCGGGTGATCCGCCAGGGCGAGCGCCCCTTGCACGCGCTGCGCGAGCGCGGCGTGGAATACGTGGAAGTGCGGCTGATGGACCTGGACCCGTTCGAGACCGTGGGCATCAATGCGCAAACCATGCGTTTCATCGACGTATTTCTGCTGCACTGCCTGCTATCGGGCAGCCCTGACGACACGCCGCAGGAGATCACCGAACTCAAGCACAACCAGCACCAGACGGCCGAGCGCGGCCGCCAGCCTGGCCTGACCCTGAAGCGCGCGGGTGGCGAAGTGCCCCTGACGGTGTGGGGCACCGAGTTGGTGGCCGAATTCGCGCCGATTGCCGCCGCGCTGGACGCCGTGCATGGCGGCACCCAGTACAGCGAAACGCTGGTTGCTGCCCAGGCCGGCTTGCGCGACGCCAGCAGCCTGCCATCGGCCCGTGTGCTGGCGGCCATGGCGCAGGACTATGGCAACTCCTTTGTCCAGTTTGCCCGGGCCCAGTCCGAAAAGACGCACCTTGAACTGGAAAAACTGCCCTTGTCAGACGAGCAACTGGCCCGCTTCACGGCGATGACCGAGGCGTCGATCCAGGCGCAAAAGCAGATTGAAGCGTCGGACACCATGCCCTTTGAGGTTTACCGCCAGCAGTATGTGTCGGCCGAGCGCCTGGGCGTGCCGGCCCCCAAGGCCGTGCCTGCGTGAGACTCGGTAATATTCAGGTAGAAAAGGCCTTTGGTCGCTTCACGCGGGCTCAGGCTTGCAGCGTGAGCAGCGCATCTTCGCGCCACCAGGCTACCGCGCTGTAGTAGCCTTCCCAGACGCAGCCATTGCAGCCGCGCCCGCAGCAGGTCGTGGGTTCCTGCGGCGGCGCTCGCAGCGCCACGCTGGCGGCCTGGGCGCGCGCTTGCAAGGCGTGCATGGACGCAAGCGCGGCTTCGCGGTCGGTGGGGAGGTCCGGCATGGCCCTGGCTCGCGAACTTACGGTTTTTTTGAGGCTGCCATGCGCCGCTTGATGTACACGCCGATGAACCCGCATCCCAGCACCAGCGAAAACCAGCCGACGACTGCAGTGTTGGCCACAATGCCCTGCATGCCCGGTGACGTGATGAAATAGGGCGACACCACCACGCCCAGGCCGATCAGGATGCACAAGATCCCCTTGATCAGCACGTCGTTGTTGGCTTTGTGGTCCGCCTGGCGGCTGGCCGGGTTGTTGGGGCGGCGGGTGGGGGCTTCGGGTAAGGGCATGGGGTAGTCAATTCGTTGGGGTGATGGGGTAATGAGGGGATGGGCTTGCAGCGTGACGCCGCGTTTTTCAAGTCCGCTTGGCGCAATTTTCCTTCATCCCGGCCAGAGCGTTGACAATCCGTGCTCGTGCAGTGCAAAAAGTAAAGAAAGAACGTTCAGAGATGGCTATTCAATGGTTTCCGGGTCACATGCATTTGACCAAAAAAGCAATTCAGGAGCGCATCAAGGAAATTGATGTCGTGATCGAGCTGCTCGATGCGCGCCTGCCCGGCTCCAGCGCCAACCCGATGCTGGCCGAATTGACCGGCGCCAAGCCTGCGCTCAAGGTGCTGAACAAGCAGGACCTGGCCGACCCGGCGCGCACCGCGCTCTGGCTGGCCCACTACAACAGTCTGCCCGGCACCCGGGCCATCGGGCTGGACGCCAGCATGACCACACCGGCCAAAGCCCTGATCGAGGCCTGCCATGCGCTGGCGCCCACGCGCGGCAGCATGGTCAAGCCGATGCGCGTGCTGATTTGCGGCATCCCCAACGTCGGCAAATCGACGCTGATCAACACCCTGACCGGCAAGCGCGTGACCAAGACCGGCGACGAGGCCGGCGTGACCAAGCTGGAGCAGCGCATCGTGCTGGCCGACGGATTTTATTTGTGGGACACGCCCGGCATGCTCTGGCCGCGCATCATCGTCGCCAAAAGCGGTTACAACCTGGCTGCCAGCGGCGCCATTGGCCGCAACGCCTTCGAAGAAGAGGAGGTCGCGCTGGAGCTGCTCGATTACCTGATTAAAAATTACCCCGGCTTGCTGCAGGCGCGCTACAAGGTCGACGTGCCGCCCGGCATCACCGATGAAGAGTTGCTCGAAAACATTGGTCGCAAGCGCGGCGCGGTGTTGACCAAGGGCCGCATCAACCTGCAAAAAGCCGCTGAAATCGTGATTTACGAATTTCGTGCCGCGACCACCGGCCGCATCACGCTGGAAACCCCCGAAGAGTATGCCCAGTGGCTGGCCGCAGGGCAAAAGCTGGACGCCGAGCGGCAGGTCAAAAAAGACAAGATCGAAACCAACCGGCTGATCAAGTTCAAGAAGATCCCCCGGCCGGCCAAGCCTGAAGAAACCTGACAGCGCGCAGTGGCTGCTTGTGGCCGCTGGCGCTAGATCGCTGCCGTTTCCAGGTTGAACACGGCATCCGGCCGCTCGCCCGCCAGGGCCTGCAGCAAGTTGCTGGTGGCTAGCACGGCCATGGCGTGGCGCGTTTCAAACGTCGCTGAGCCGATGTGCGGCAGGGCGGTGACCTTGGGGTGGGTGCGCAACGGCGAATCCAGCGGCAGCGGTTCGGTGGCGAATACGTCGAGGCCGGCGGCGCGCAGGGTGCCGTGGTCCAGCGCGTGGAGCAGGGCGCCCTCGTGCACGATGGCGCCGCGCGCGCCGTTGATGAAAATGGCGCCCGGCTTCATCAGGCCGAATTCGCGCTCGCCCATCAGGCCGCGCGTTTCAGCGGACAGGGGCAGCACGGCCGCGACGATGTCGGCGCGCTGGAGCAGTTCATCGAGCGTTGTGCGGGTGGCTTTGCCGGCCAGTTCGGGTGAAGTGGTGGCCAGGTCTACCGGGCGGCGGCAGTGGTAGAGCACCGGCATGCCAAAGCCCAGCGCCGCGCGCCGCGCCACGGCCTGGCCGATGCGGCCAAAGCCCAGAATGCCCAGGGTCTTGCCATGCACATCCCAGCCAAACAGGTCTTCGCCGATGTTGCGGCTCCAGCGGCCTTCGCGCACATGGCTGGCCAACTCGACCAGCCGGCGGCTGGTGGCCATGATGAGGGAAAAGATGGTGTCGGCGGTGGTTTCGGTCAGCACGCCGGGCGTGTGGCACAGCACAATGCCGCGCGCCGCCAGTGCGCCCAGGGCGTAGTTGTCGACACCCACCGACACGCTGGAGATCACCTGGAGCTGTGGTGCCCGGGCCAGCAGCGCTTCGCCGATGGGGTAGCTGGAGCCGATCATGCCCTCGGCCGTGGCCAGAGCGGCCTCGAAGGCGGGCAACTGCCCGGGCAGGCGCGGGTTGGCAACGGTGACGTCATGCTGCGCTTGCAGGCGGGCCAGCTGGTCGGGCGGCAGTTCGCGAAAGACCAATACTTTTTTGCGCGTTGGGGTGCTCATCGCTTACAGCCCTGCCGCGTCAAGCTCGGCGCGGGTCGGCAGTCCTTCGCTGTCGCCCAGCACCTGCACCGCGCGCGCGCCAATCCAGGCGCCGCGCCTGACCGCCTCGGGAACGCCCTGGCCATCGAGCAGGGCGCTGATCACGCCGACCGCAAAGCCGTCGCCGGCGCCCACGGTGTCAATCACCTGGGCCACGGCAAAGCCGGGGACATGGCCGCAGCCGGCCGTGGCGCTGTCGAAGTAAGCCCCCTGCGCGCCCAGCTTGACGACGACCAGTTGGGCACCGCGCTCGCGGTAAAACCGGGCAATGCCTTCGGCGCTGTCCTCGCCGGTCAAAAACCGGCCTTCCTCCAGGCCGGGCAACACCCAGTCGGCGCGTGTGGCCAGGTCGTTGATGGCTTGGCGCATCAGCTCGGGGCTGGCCCACAGCGTGGGGCGCAGGTTGGGGTCGAACGACACGCTGCGGCCGGCGGCGCGCATCAGGTCCATGGTGGTGCGGGCAGCGGGCAGGGTGCTGGCCGAAATGGCGGCAAACACGCCGGTGGCGTGCAGGTGCCGGGCCGACAGCAGCCAGGGCTGGTCAATGTCAGCCTCGCCCATGTGGCTGGCGGCCGAGCCCTGGCGGTGGTATTCGACCTGCGGGTCGCTGCCATCAAGCACCTTGCCCTTGAACTGGAAGCCGGTTTTTTGTGACGGATCGGAAACGACGTGCGAACAGTCGATACCTTCTTTTTCCATGGCGGCCAGCAAATAGCGGCCCATGGAATCGGTGCCCAGGCGGCTGCCCCAGCCCACCTTCAGGCCTAGCCGCGCCAGGCCGATGGCGACATTGGTTTCAGCGCCGGCGGTGCGCTTGAAAAAGGTTTCGGCTTGTTCCAGCGGGCCGGGCCGGTCAGCGACCAGCAGCATCATGGCTTCGCCAAAAGTAATCACGTCCAGTGCGCGGGTCATAAAAGTCTCTTGTTGTGATTCAGGAAGGAATGCGAATGCGGCCAGCCATGCGGGCGGCAACGCTGCGCAACTGGTCGATTTCCCGGCGCGTCACCGCGAGCAGGTCGTCGCCGATCAGCGGGTATTCAATCGCCCAGGGCACATCGGCCGGCAAGGCGCGCAACACGGCGCGCCAGGGCGCGCTGGACTCGGCCAGCGGCACCGCGACCCAGCGCTGCGGCTGGCGCTGCACACCCTTGCAGTGCACATAACGCACCTGCGGCGCCAGCGCGTGGGCGGCCTGCAGCGGGCATTCGCCGGTCCAGTGCCAGTTGCCCATGTCAAAGGTCATGCCGAGAAAAATCCCCTGGCCATTGGCGACGCTGAAGAAGTCTTGCAAGGCGGGCAAGGTGCCGGCGGCAGGCGTCTGGTCGTTCTCGATCACGAGCTCGACCTTGGCAGCGTCCAGCTGGCCCTGTAATGCCGCGAGCGTGTGGCGGGAAGCCGGGCCAAAGCCGCCTATCGCCATTTTCAGCCGGGGGGCACCCAGCGCCTTGGCGGCGGCCAGCGCGCTTTCCAGTGCGGCGACATCCAGCGTGCCGTCGGCCGCCCAGAGGTACTCGGCGCTCGAATACACCACGCACAGGCCGGCGTCGCGCACAGCCCTGGCAATGGCCGGGAGTTCGCTGGCCGCATCCACCAGCAATTCGCTGCGCACTTCCACACCATCGGCGCCGGCTGCATGGCTGAGCTGGGTAAACCAGCACTGGCCGTGGCGGCGCACCTCGGCGGCGCCAAACGCCGTCAGGGAAATCAGGATGGGCGGCGCAGCGGCGGCTGCAGCGCTTGAAACGTCAGTGGGCATGTTGCGAATTCAGAATCTGGCCCAGAAAATTACGGGTGGTTTCATGCTGCGGGTTGCTGAAGAATTGCTGCGGCGGCGCCTGCTCGATGATCTTGCCTTCGGCCATGAAGATCACGCGGTCGGCCACGCTGCGGGCAAAGCCCATTTCGTGGGTCACGCACAGCATGGTCATGCCGTCGTCGGCCAGGCCGATCATGGTGTCCAGCACTTCCTTGACCATTTCGGGGTCGAGCGCCGAGGTGGGCTCGTCGAAAAGCATGATCTTGGGCGTCATGCACAGGGCCCGGGCAATGGCCACGCGCTGCTGCTGGCCGCCCGACAGCTGGCTCGGGTATTTCTTGGCCTGCTCGGGAATGCGCACCCGCGTCAGGTATTTCATCGCGATGGTTTCGGCTTCTTCCTGGCTCAGGCCGCGCGAGCGCATGGGCGCCAGCATGCAGTTCTGCAAAATCGTCAGGTGCGGAAACAGGTTGAACTGCTGGAACACCATGCCGACTTCCTGGCGCACCGAATCGACGTTTTTGCCGCCGGCCGTCAGGTCTATGCCGTCGACCACGATGCGGCCTTTCTGCACGGTCTCCAGCCGGTTAATGCAGCGGATCAGCGTCGATTTGCCCGAGCCCGACGGCCCGCAGACCACAATGCGTTCCCCGGCCGCGACGTTCAGGTTGATGTCGGTCAGCACCTGGAACTTGCCATACCATTTGTCCACCGCGTCGATGCGGATGATGGGCTCGGCCCCGGTTGCTGCCGGGTTGGGGGAAAGCATTGCGTCTGTCATGAAGTCACCGTGGTCGGTCGGTCGGGTATCGGGTATGGGTCTCGGGGCTTACTGCAGCTTTGGCAGGTCGGTTTCGAGCCACTTGCGGTAGAGCTTGTTGAGCTCGCCGTTGGCCGTGTTGCGGGCCACGAAGTCGTCCACGGTTTTGAGCAACTCGGCCTGGCCGGGGCGCATGGCCACGGCCATGACCTGCTGGCGCAGCAAAAACTTGTTTTCAAAGCTGTTGGCCGGCGCGCGCTTTTCAATCTGCGCGGCCACCGTGGTCGAGCAGCCAATCGCATCCACCTGGCCCGACATCAGGGCCTGCATGGCCGATGCGTCGTCGTCGAAGCGGCGGATCTCGGTGCCTTCAGGCGCCACGGCCGTCAGCGCCACGTCTTGCGTGCTGGCACGGGCAACACCCACGCGTTTTCCCTTCAGGTCGGCGGCGGATTTGATGCCGGCCTTCTTGTCGCCGTAGACCACGATGCTGGCGGCGGCATAGGGCTTGGAGAACTGGACCTGCTTGGCGCGCTCGGGCGTGACGGCCAGCGAGGCCACCAGCAGATCGACCTTGTTGGTCAGCAGGAAGGGGATGCGGTTGGGGCCGGTCACGGGCACCAGGTTGAGCTTGACGCCGAGGTCCTTGGCCATCAGGCGCGCCACATCGGCGTCGTAGCCGTCCGGCTGGTTGCTGCTGTTCGTGGTGCCGTAGGGCGGAAAGTCCACCAGCATGCCGATGGTCAGCTCGCCTTTTTTCTTGATGTCCGCCACCGACTGGGCACTGGCGGCGGGCGCCCATGCCGACAAGGTGGCGGCCAGACCCAGGGCCAGGGCGGTGCCCGTGAATACGCGGCGTTGCAGATGCTTGATCATGTGAAGTCTCCGGTTGGTGGTGAAAAAAGGCAGGGTGAAAGGGGGCGGCTCAGCGGGCCAGCGCGGCGGCATGCCGGCGCTCCATGCGCGCGGCCAGAAAAGACAGTGGCCAGCACAGCGCAAAATAAATCGCGGCGACCACGCTGAACACGATCAGCGGCTGGAAGGTGGCGTTGTTGATGATCTGCCCGGTGCGGGTGATTTCGGAAAAACCAATGATGGCCGCCAGCGAGGTGCCCTTGATGATCTGCACCAGGTAGCCGACCGTCGGCGCCAGCGCAATTTTGAAGGCCTGCGGCAGGATCACGTCCCGCATGCGCGACACATAAGGCAGGCTCAGCGCCTGCGCCGCCTCCCATTGACCGCCCGGTATCGCCTGGATGCAGCCGCGCCAGATCTCGCCCAAAAAGGCGCTGCTGTTGAGAATCAGCGCCGCGCCGGCCGCCACCCAGGGGTTGATTTCCAGCCCCAGCACCGGCGCGCCGAAGAACACCAGAAACAGCTGCAGCAGCAACGGCGTGCCCTGGAAGACCTGGATGAAGGCGCCGGACAGCAGCCGCGCCAGACTGTTGTGCGAGGTGCGGCTCAGCGCGATGACCAGGCCGCCGATGGCGCCACCAATGAAGGCGATCATGGAGAGCGCCACGGTCCACCTGGCCGCCTCGAGGATGAACAGAAATTCGGGAAAACCAAAAGTACGCATCAGATTCGGCGCCGGGCCGCCCCAAGACGAATCAACCCCTTTGGGGGGCAGGGAGGACACGAAGTGCCGAGTGTGGGGGCCATAGTCAGCGAGCTGCCGGGTAGTTGAGGGCCAGGCGGTAGATCACCCGGAACAAGGCGGAAAACGACAGCGCCAGCAGCAGGTAGATGCCGGCCACGACGATGTAAATCTCGAAACTGCGGAAGGTCTGTGACTGCAGGTTGGCCGCCACCGAGGTCAGGTCGTCGGCCGAAATCGCCGACACCACGGCCGAGCTGAGCATCAGCAGGATGAACTGGCTGGTGAGGGCCGGGTACACCGTGCGCAGCGCCGGCTTCAAAATCACGAAGCGGAAGATTTCATGGCGTTTCAGGTTGAGCGCCAGGCCGGCCTCGATCTGGCCTTTGGGAATCGACTCGATGCCGGCGCGGATGATCTCGGTGGCGTAGGCGCCCAGGTTCACCACCATGGCGACCAGCGCGGCGGCGTAGGCCGACCAGCGCAGACCCAGCGCCGGCAACGCGAAAAAGAAGAAGAACAGCTGCACCAGAAACGGCGTGTTGCGGATCAGCTCGATGTAGGCATTGATGAGCCAGCGCAGCGGGCGCGGCCCGGCGGTCTTGCCCCAGGCGCACACGATCGCCAGCAGCAGGCCGAGCAGCATGGCCAGCAGCGAGAGCTCGATGGTGCTGAGCGTGCCCTTGACCAGCAGCGGCCAGGCGGCAAAGACATCACCGAATTGGAATGAGTAGTTCATGAGCGGGCGCAATCGCCAGGTTGAGCACAAAAATTAACGGATCAACCGGGTTCCGCATCCGCCTCTGGGTAAAAGTCTGAAACCGGTTTCAGTGAATTATAAAAGTAGCCTAAACCGCTCGGTAACTATGGAAAACCCTAATACGGGCTAAATGGCGGCGTGCACCGAGGAGCCGCGCGGCACCAGACGGCCGGACAGCAGAATCTGGCGCGGCGGCAGCACCATGCCTTTCAGACGCTCGATCAGGCAGCCGGCCGCAATGCGCCCCAACTCGTCGGTCGGCTGGGCGATGGTGCTCAGGCCCGGCCCGATGTAAGGCGACCACTCGGTGTCATCGAAGCCCACCAGGCCGACATCGGCGCCGAACTGCCAGCCCAGGCGCGCCATGGCCGCCACCACGCGCAAGGTCACCACGGCATTGCTGGAAAGCACACCGGGCAGGCGCGGCCCGGCGCGCTGGCGCAAATCACGCAAGGCCTCGTCCAGCGCTTGCGGGTCGTCCGCTGTGTTCTCAAAGGTCCGACCCTGCAGGCCGGCTACATCGGCGGCCGACTCGCGGATAAAGCCGCGAAAAGCCGCCTCGCGCTCCTCGCGCGAGCTGACGTTTTTGACCGGCTCCGAGATGAACAGCAGCTCCCGGTAGCCGGCCTCCACCAGGTGGCTGGCACCCAGGCGCACCGCGCCGGCGTTGTCCAGCGACACAAAGTCGGCCTGCATGCCGGGGTGGCGCCGATCCACCAGCACCACCGGCTTGCCGTGCCGCGCGGCTTCGGCGGCGGCCTTGGCGTCGCGGCCCAGCGTGTTGAGGATGAAGCCTTCCACCTGGTAGGCGGTGAGCGCTTCAATGGCTTCGCTTTCGCGCCGGCTGTCATTGCCGAGGTTGAACAGCATCAGCAGGTAGCCGGCGTCCTGGCAGGCTTTTTCGGCACCGCGCAGCACGGCCACCGAAAAAGGATTCGTCACGTCCGCCACCACCAGGCCAATCAGGCGCGAGCGCCCGCGCTTGAGCGCCTGCGCCATCGGGCTGGGGCTGTAGGCCAGGGCCGCAATGGCGACCTCCACGCGCGTGGCGATGTCTTTGGTGAGCAGCTTGTCGCGGTGGTTCAGGAAGCGGGAGACGGTGGCCTTGGAGACGCCCGCGACGCGCGCGACATCCGCAATAGTGGGACGTGCCGGGGCCAAGGCGGCGGGCGTGTTGTGAGAATGAGGTGAAGCGGACATTGCAAGTGAGACAAGCGTGGGATGGACTGTATGAAACCAGTTTCAGGCGATGGTAGCACCTGCGCCGCGCGTGATCTACGGCCCAGGCTGCCCCGGGTGCGTTGGCGCGACGGCGGCAATCGTGGTGATCAGGGAGACGTTATGGTCCATGCAGGCTCAACTCCTTGTACGAGCAATGGATCGGCCATTTGCTACAAATTAAATAGCTACTTCCACTTATTTAACGGGCGCTAGAGACCAATTTGACTCTTAACTTTGACGGATTTTCCGGACCAGCGCCGTGGTCGAATAGCCGTCCACAAAAGGCAGCGCCAGCGCCCGCCCGCCGTAGGACTCGACCACGCGCGTCTCGGCCAGCCGACTCATGTCGTAGTCACCGCCCTTGACCAGAATGTCGGGTTTGAGGTCAGCAATCAATTCCAGCGGCGTGTCGTCGTCAAACCAGGTCACCAGGCTGGTCGACGCCAGCGCCGCCATGACAAAAGCCCGGTCGGCTTCGTTATTGAGCGGGCGGTCCGGCCCTTTGCCCAAGCGCCGGGCCGACGCATCGGTGTTCAGCGCCACCAGCAGACTGGCGCCCAGGGCACGCGCCTGCGCCAAGTACATGACATGGCCGCGGTGCAGCACGTCAAATACCCCATTGGTAAACACCAGCGGACGAGGCAGCAGCGCCACCCGCGCCGACACGCTGGCACGGCTGCAAATCTTGTCGGAAAGGGCGGAAAGGGCAGAAATGGGGGGCAAGTCGGTCATGGCTTGCATGCTAGCAGGCCGGGCAATCCCTTAAGCTCAGTGACGCCAGACCAACGCACTGCCCGTGCACCTGCGTCTATTGGCATAATTCCCTCACCCCATGAACCTCGTCACCGTCACCGTCGACTCCATTCGCATCGGCCAGCCGCTGCCCTTTGCACTCCGGGATGAAAGCGGCATCTTGCTGGCGCACAAGGGCTATGTGGTGGAAAACCGGGAGGAGCTGGACCTCATGATCGGACGGCGCAGCAATCTGTTCATTGATGTCGCCGATTCCGAGAGCCATCGCCGCGCCTACGTGGGCAAACTTCATGACCTGGTGCGGGACGACATTCCCCTGGGACAAATCGCCGACAGCCAGTTCTCTACTTTTGAGTTGGCCAGTGCCCGCGACACCACAGACACCGGGGAGCCCGACTGGCTGGACCTGCAGGCGCAGACCCACGCCATGCTGCGCGACAGCAACCCGGCGAGCTTTCGCCATCGGCTGGATAAACTGCAGGCGCAGCTCAGCCGGCATGCGCGCCTCAACCCGGATGGCACCTTGTTTGCGCTGATCCACCTCTCCAGCAGTGAAGTGCTGCTGTACAGTGCGACGCATGCCATGCTGGTCAGCGTGATGTGCAGCCTGGCCGCCCGGGAGGTGTTGAAGTGGCCCGCCGAACTGGAGGCTACGCTGTGCAAGGCGGCGCTGACCATGAACATCGGCATGACCGAGCTGCAGGACCGGCTGGCAATGCAAAAGCAGGCCCCAAGCCCGGAGCAGCGACAACAGATCAACGCGCATGCCGTTCGCTCCGTCCAGCTCCTGGAACAACTGGGGGTGACAGACCTGCGATGGCTTGAAGCCGTGCTGGACCATCACACCAAGACACCGGGCCCAATGGCGGATCGCACCGAAAGCCAGCGAATGGCACGCTTGATCCAGCGCGCCGACATGTTTGCGGCACGCCTGGCGCCGCGCGCCTCGCGCCTGCCGGACTCGCCCGCCACTGCCATGCAGGCCAGTTATTTTGATGAAAACCGCCAGATCGATGAAGCCGGCGCAGCCTTGATCAAGGCCGTGGGGATTTACTCACCGGGCTCGTTCGTACGCCTGGCCACCAACGAGGTTGCGGTGGTCATCAAACGCGGCGCCAACACCACCACCCCACGCGTGGCCATTTTGATCAACCGCAGCGGCATGCCTACCGGGGAGCTGATCGTGCGCGACACCAGCAAGGCTGAATTCCGCATCATGGCCGGCGTGGCGTACCGTGACGTCAAGGTGAAAATCAACCTGCAACGCCTGCTGGCGTTGACCAAGTCACCGGCCTCAGACCGTCTCTGGTAAGAAGGGGGCTGTGCCGATCAGACCGGCAGGGTGTCGGCAAAGCTGGGCCGCAGCATCAGCTTGTCATGCAGCTTGTGCAGGTTGGGGTGGTCGGTGCGCCAGTCAATCTGGGCAAAGCGGAAATCCAGATAACCCAGGGCGCAACCCACCGCGATGTCGGCCAGACCGAGGTGAATGCCGGCACAAAACGGCTTGTCGCCCAGCCCGTGGCTCATGGACTTGACAGCGGCCTGCACCTTGTCGAGTTGGCGGTCGATCCAGGCCTGGCTGCGCTGTTCATCGCTGCGCCCGGCCCAAGTGGCCTCCAGCCGCGCCAGGATGGACGCGTCCAGCAGGCCATCGGCCAGGGCTTCCCAGGTCTTGACCTCGGCCCGGTCACGGCCCAGCGGCGGTATCA
>JAUSDK010000031.1 GCA_030650875.1 Polaromonas sp. | reverse complement strand
CCCGGTGAAGGCCCAAATCATCCGCAAAGCCTTCAGAGGTTCGGAATTTTTATACACCCTGCGCCTGTCCAGCGGACTGACCGTGATGGCGCATGTGCCCAGCCACCACGACCACACCCTGGGCGAGTGGATTGGCATCCGCGCCCAGGTGGACCATGTGGTGATGTTCAACCGGGCAACTTGACCTCGCCGCGTAACCCTTGAATGGTGGTGCGCAAATCTGCCGCCCACGCCCGCCGGTCTCGCCCTTCTGCCAGTTGGGGCGTGCCGAAGTGCAGTACGGCAACCACCCCTTTGGCACTCAGCGTGCGCCAAACCGAGCGCACCAGGGTATCGTCGCCAATGTAGCAAGGCGCAAAGCTCACCGCCCCCGTGGCCTCGTCGGCAAAATGCAGCGCCACCGGTTGCACTGGCGCCTGGGCCGAAATGGCCGCCTGCAACAGGTTGGCGTGAAACGGCAGCAGTTGGGTGCCGTCGCCGGTGGTGCCCTCCGGGAACACCGCCAACACCTCGCCTTGGCGCAGACACTCGGCCATGTGGTGCACCACACGCATCGCGTCCCGGCGCGATTCGCGCTCAATGTACAAGGTGCCCGCGCCGGTCGCCAGCGTTCCCACCAAGGGCCAGTGCTGCAACTCCGATTTGGAAACAAAGCGGCAATGCCGCGCCGCATGCAGCACCATGATGTCCAGCCACGAAATATGGTTGGACGCCAACAGTACGGGGCCGGCTTGGGCGGGCACTCCTTTTACTATCAATTTAATAGCTAGCCGCGCAAGTAATTCAAGGGCCCAGGCCTGAATTCGTTCTTCTTTTTGGGCCACAGAAAGGCGTGGAAAGACCACCCGCACCGTCCACGCACCGGCCAGCACATGGGCCAGCACGCGGCACGATCGCCAGCAAGCGGTTAACCCGTTCATGGCCGCGTGGGCAACCACTCAGGCGGCGGCTTGGTAGGCAAGCTGCCCGCCCACCAAGGTGGCGCGCACCCGACCTGGCAGTTCGTAGCCGCCAAACGGCGTGTGCCGACCCTGGCTGCGCAACGCGGCGGGCTCTACCGTCCACACCGCGTGGGGGTCAAAAATACAAATATCCGCAGCACCACCAGTCACCAAGCGTCCGCTGCTGGCGGCCATGGCGCCCAGCGCCGAACCCAGCACACCGGCCGGCTGGCTGGTGATGGCCGCCAATGCGCGTGGCAAGGCAATGCCGCTGTCTTGCGCCCACTTGCATGCCAGACTGAGCAGCAATTCCAGGCCTGTGGCGCCCGGTTCGCTCTCGGCAAAAGGCAGGGCTTTTTCATCTTCGCCCACTGGCGTGTGGTCGGACACCAGCGCGTCGATGGTCCCGTCGGCCAGACCGGCACGCAGCGCGTCCCGGTCGCGCTGTTGGCGCAAGGGCGGATTCAGGCGCATGCGGCTGTCAAAGTAGCCAATGTCCACATCGGTCAGGTGCAGGCTGTTGATGCTGACATCGCAAGTCACCCCGAGGCCTTCAGCCTTGGCCTTGCCCACCAGCGCCACGCCTGCGGCGCTGCTGATGCGGCACAGGTGCACGCGCGCGCCAGTGGCACGCACCAGTTCAAAAATCGTGTGCAGCGCAATCGTTTCGGCGGCAACCGACACGCCGCTCAGGCCCAGGCGCGTGGCCAGCGCGCCGCTGGCCGCCACGCCCTTGCCCAGATGCAGTTCCTGCGGACGCAGCCAGACGGTGTAGCCGAAGGTGGCGGCGTACTGCAGCGCGCGCAGCAGCACCTGGGTGTTGGCCAACGGCACTTCGGCCTGGCTGAAGCCGACGCAGCCGGCCTCGGTCAGCTCGACCATCTCGGTCAGCGCGTCGCCTTTGAGGGCGCGGGTCAGCGCGCCCAGCGGGAACACGCGCGACTGGTGCAGCTTTTCAGCGCGGAACTTGAGCATTTCCACCAGGCCGGGCTCATCCAGGACCGGGTCGGTGTCGGGCGGGCACACCACGCTGGTCACGCCGCCCGCCACGGCAGCGGCCAGCTCGCTCTCCAGCATGCCTTCGTGTTCGTGGCCGGGCTCGCCAAGCCGGACCGACAGGTCGATCAGCCCCGGCGCCACGATGCAGCCGGTGGCGTCCAGGGTTTTGTTGGGCGCGAAATCGGCCGTGCTGCCGTGCAGCGACACGATGCGGCCTGCGGCAATGCACACGTCGCCAATTTGGTCAAGTCCGGTGGCCGGGTCAATGACGCGGCCATTTTTAATCAGTAGTTTCATTTGATTTTTCTGGAAAAAGGCCGCTGCGCCGGGCCGCCCCAAGCAAGGCCTGCCCCCTCGGGGGGCAGCGCAGTAAGCGAAGCGACAAGCACGGGAGCGACACGTCCGAGCCAGCAGGGGCCGCGGCACCGGCTTTGCCGGGCCGCAGGCGCAGCAGCCCCCTCGGGGGGCAGCGAACCAAGCGAAGCGACAAGCATGGGAGCGACGCGTCCGAGCCAGCAGGGGCCGCGGCACCGGCTTTGCCGGGCCGCAGGCGCAGCGGCCCCCTCGGGGGGCAGCGAACCACACGCAGTGGGGAGCGTGGGGGCCACATTCATGGTTCATTTCCAGAAACGATGCTCATGACCGCCATGCGCACAGCGATGCCAAACGTGACCTGCGGCAAGATGACGCTCTGCACACCATCAACCACCGCCGAGTCGATTTCCACGCCGCGATTGATCGGACCGGGGTGCATAACAATCGCGTCCGGCCTGGCCAGTTGCAGCTTGTCGTTGGTCAGGCCAAAGCTCTTGAAAAACTCCTGGCTGCTGGGCAGCAGCGCGCCGCTCATGCGCTCGTTTTGCAGCCTGAGCATGATCACGACGTCGGCGTCCTTGATGCCTTCTTCCAGCGTGTTGCAGACGCGCACCCCCATCTGCGCCATGTCGGCCGGCACCAGGGTCTTGGGGCCGACCACGCGCACCTCGGGGCAGCCCAGCGTGGTCAGCGCGTGGATGTCGGAGCGGGCCACGCGCGAATGCAGCACGTCGCCCACAATGGCGACGGTCAGGTTGCTGAAGTCTTTTTTGTAGTGCCGAATGGTGTACATGTCGAGCAAACCCTGCGTCGGGTGCGCGTGCCGCCCGTCGCCAGCGTTGACGACATGCACATGCGGCGCGACATGCTGGGCGATCAGGTAGGGCGCGCCCGATTCGCTGTGGCGCACCACGAAGATGTCGGCCGCCATCGCACTCAGGTTGGCAATGGTGTCCAGCAGCGACTCGCCCTTGGCGGCCGATGAGCGCGCGATGTCGAGGTTGATGACGTCGGCCGACAGGCGCTTGGCGGCGATTTCAAACGTCGTGCGGGTGCGGGTGGAGTTTTCAAAAAATAAATTGAAAACGCTTTTGCCGCGCAGCAGCGGGACTTTCTTGACCTCCCGGTGGCTGACTGACACAAAGTTGGCGGCGGCGTCCAGGATCTGCGTCAGGATGGCCTTGGGCAGGCCTTCCGTGGACAGCAAATGGATCAGTTCACCGTTTTTATTGAGTTGTGGGTTTCGTCGGTACAACACGCGTGGGGTTCCTCTTGCGCTTAGGCTCTAATTTTTATCTGAATTGGTCGCTGTGACGATCTGTTCTGCAAGGCTACCTGACCTCGGCGGCCTGGACCCGAAAGCTGAGCCGGCCGTCTGGCGCACGGGCCAGTTCCAGCGTCTGTGACGCGGGCAAGGCCACGCGGGCCACGGCAACATCTGCCTGGACCGGCAGCTCGCGCCCGCCCCGGTCGACCAACACGGCCAGCTTGACGCTGGCAGGCCTTCCGTAGTCAAACAGCTCATTGAGCACCGCCCGGATCGTGCGGCCGGTGTAGAGCACATCGTCGACCACGATCAGGTGGGCGCCATTGACATCAAACGGCAGCGACGTTTTTCCGCTGGAGGCCAGCCCGCGCTGGGAAAAATCGTCGCGGTGCATCGAAGACGACAGCACGCCGACCTCGCCCGCCAGGCCCAGATCCTGCTGCAGACGCTGTGCCAGCCATTCGCCGCCCGATGCCACGCCCACCAGGTGCGGCGCCGTAGCGTAAGCGCCCACTTGCAGCCGCATGCTGCGCAGCAATTCGTTGTAAAGCGCCTCGGCGTCCAGGGTCAGGCTACTCATGGAAGACTCCTTAAAAATTGTTCCAGAATGATGCAGGCTGACGCCGCATCGGCGTCGCGGGCGCCGCTGGCCAGGGCTTCGGTGGTGCTGTAGCGCTCGTCGACTTCAAACACCTGCAGGCCAAAACGTCCGCGCAGCTGGCGGGCAAATTGCTGGGCGCGCCGGGTATTGTCATGACTTGCGCCATCGGGATGAAACGGAATGCCAACCACCAGCGCATCGGGCTGCCATTCCTTGATGCGGGCTTGAATCGCGGGAAAGCGTGCCGCGCCCTGGGCGGCAATGGTGGCCTGCGGCGAGGCGGTGCGGGTCAGCACATTGCCGCTGGCCACGCCCGTGCGCTTGACACCGAAATCAAACGCCAGAAAGGTTTGAAGCCCGGCGGCCGGCACTGACAGGTCCGCCAGACTCACGCGTGACCCGCCACTGGCGACAGCAACCAGCTTTGCAGACCCAGCAGCATCAGGGCCTTGTCGTAGCGCTGCGCCACCGGGGTGTCGAAAATCACGTCCATATCGGCGGCGACCGTGAGCCAGCTGTTGTCCGATATTTCAGATTCCAGCTGGCCTTCGCCCCAGGCCGAGTAACCCAGGGATACAAACACCCGGCGCGGGCCGGCACCGGTGGACAGGGCCTCCAGCACGTCCTTGGAGGTGGTCATTTCCAGGCCGCCCGGAATCGACATGGTGGACGCATAGACCGCTTCGACGCCGGGCATTATGGACTCGTGCAGCACAAAACCGCGCTCGGTTTGCACCGGCCCGCCCTGGAACACCGGCGCATCGGTCAGGTCGCTGCGATGCAGCGGGAGCTCGACCTTGTCAAACAGGTTTTTCAGGGAGATGTCGCTGGGCTTGTTGATGACCAGGCCCAAGGCACCACGCTCGGTGTGTTCGCACATGTAGATCACGCTTTTGGCGAACGCCTCGTCTTCCAGGCCAGGCATGGCGATGAGAAAGTGGTGCGTGAGGTTGAGCGGTGAGGGGTCCGTGGCCATGCGCGGATTTTACGCGTACCTAGCCTGCGCGCGCGCAGGCTAGGCCGCCTCGGTCCGCAATGCACTGAAAGCGCGCCGAACGCCGGACAGGGCCTTTTTCGTTACCATCCGTGTCATGAAAAAACAATACCAGACCGGCCTGATGTGGTTCAGAAGGGATTTGCGGGTGCAAGACAATGCCGCGCTGCACCACGCTCTGAAATCGTGCCGCCGGGTATTTTGCATCTTCATTTTTGACCGGGACATTCTGGCGCCCCTGCCCCGCGCTGACCGCCGGGTGGAATTCATACGGGAGTCGCTGGTGGACCTGAACCAGCAACTGCAGCAAATCACCCCGGACACTGGCCACTCGCAAGGCGGCCTGCTGGTGCGCCACGACCACGCGCTCAGTGCCTTACCCGCGCTGGCAGCCAGGCTGTCGGCCGATGCCGTGTTTTATAACCATGATGACGAACCCCAGTCGCTGGCGCGCGACGCCCGCGTACGGGCCGCACTGGAGAGCGCTGGCGTGGCGCTGCACAGCTTCAAGGACCATGTCATTTTCGAGCGCAGCGAGGTGCTCACCCTGGCGGGCAAGCCCTACACCGTCTTCACGCCCTACAAGAACGCATGGCTCAAAAAAGTCGATGCCTTTTACCTCCAGCCCTACCCTGTGGCGCCGTATGCCACAGCGCTGGCCGCACTGCCGCCAAGCGAAGCGGCTGGCGTGCCGACGCTGGCGGCCCTGGGATTCGAGGCCACCAACCTATCAATGCTGAAAATCCCCACCGGGAGTGCGGGCGGCACTGCACTTTTCGACGATTTTGTAGGCCGCATGGCGCACTACAAGGACACGCGCGACTTTCCGTCGGTCAAAGGGCCAAGCTACCTGGGCGTGCATTTGCGCTTTGGTACGGTGTCGATCAGGCAGATGGCCGCCACCGCGCTGGAGGCGCAAAAAAACGGCAGCGAAGGCGCGGCGACCTGGCTCAGCGAGTTGATCTGGCGGGATTTTTACGCCCAGATTCTGAGCAATTTCCCGCACGCCGCCAGCAGCGCCTTCAAGCCCGACTACGACGCCATTGCCTGGGAACAAGGCGCGCAGGCCCAGGCGCATTTTCAGGCCTGGTGTGCGGGCCAAACCGGCTACCCCCTCGTCGATGCGGCCATGGCGCAAATCAACCAGACCGGCTACATGCACAACCGCCTGCGCATGGTGACTGCCAGCTTTTTGGTGAAGGATTTGGGTATTGACTGGCGCTGGGGCGAGCGTTACTTTACCGAAAAGCTCAATGACTTTGACCTGTCGGCCAACAACGGCGGCTGGCAATGGGCCGCCAGCACGGGCTGCGATGCACAGCCGTATTTCCGTATTTTCAATCCGGTCAGCCAAAGCGAAAAGTTTGATGCAGAGGGCAAGTTCATACGCAAATACCTGCCGGTGCTGAAAAAACTGCCCAATTCAGCCCTGCACAGCCCATGGCTGGCCAAACCAGCGCTTCTCATCGCCGCCGGGCTGGCACTTGGAGAAAACTACCCCAAGCCCATCGTCCAGCACGACGAGGCGCGCGCACGGACCTTGGCGCGTTACGCCGTCGTGAAAAAATTAGCCCACTGATCCGCCATACTTTTTATAGCGGCTAACGCCCACCCTGTATGGGCGGGCGTCATATTTCACTCCAAGGTCGTAATTGCTGTCACGCAGTAATGCCGCACCAGGCCCATCAAGGCTTCTTCGGAGTAAGGCTTGCCCAGGTAATGGTCTACGCCCAGGGCCTTCGCATGCTCGCGGTGCTTCTCAGCAATCCGTGAAGTAATCATGACAATGGGCAGATGCCTCAGACGCTCATCAGCACGAATATTGCGCGCCAGATCGAACCCGTCCATGCGCGGCATTTCAATGTCGGACAACACCATCGCGGGCAGTTCGCCCTGCAAGCGCTCCAGCGCCTGCAAGCCGTCAGCCGCCATGACCACACGGTAGCCTTCACGCTGCAGCAAGCGCTGGGTAACACGCCGGACCGTGATCGAATCGTCCACCACAAGAATCAGCGGAACTTGCTGCGCGGCAGACGCCAATGCGGCCTCCCTTGCGCCCCTGCCGCTCGACGCCTCGAGTACCTTCGGCTGCGCACGATCTGCACTCCAGGCACTGGCCTGCTGGCCGTACACAGCGGCCAGTGCCACCGGGTTGTAGATCAGCGCCACCGCGCCAGACGCCAGCACGGACATTCCTGCCAAGCCCGGCAAACGTGACAACTGCGGACCCAGGTTTTTGACCACGACCTCCCGTGTGCCCAGGACCTCGTCCACGTGGAGTGCAATGCGCTGCGCGGCGCTTCGGAAAATAACAACTGGCGTGCTCTTGGCCTGCGCTTCCTGGCTGTGCGGAGACGATTGCAGCAAGGCGCCCGACCAGAAAAACGGCATCGACTCACCGCCGACTTCAAACGTCCCCGAGTTGTAGGCCTGCTGCAGTTCCCTGGTTGATACGCGCCTGACGTTCTCCACCACATTGGCCGGTACACCGACCGACAGACTGCCCGCCCGCATCATCACCACCTGCGTGACGGCAGTGGTCAGAGGCAACACCAACTTGATGTGCGTGCCTTTTCCAGACAGCGTGGACGTCTCAATCCGTCCGCCCAGCGCATTGACCTCGGCACGAACCACGTCCATGCCAATGCCGCGCCCCGCGATTTCCGTGATCTGCGTGGCCGTTGAGAAGCCAGGCGTGAAAATCAGGCTGGCAGCCTCCTGGTCATTGAGCGACTGTTCGGCGGTCACCAGTCCCAGGCTCAGCGCCTTTTGACGAATTGCAAACAAATCCAGACCTGCGCCATCGTCGCTGAAGTCAACCGACACGTCGTTGCCAATCTGGCGAAGATGGACGGTGATCAGACCGACGGGATCCTTTCCCGCATCCGCCCGCACTTGCGGGCCCTCGATCCCGTGCGCCACGCAGTTGCGCAGCAAATGCTCAAAGGCCGGCGTCAGGCGGTCGAGAGTCGCCCGGTCCATTTCGATGGTGCCCCCCAGCAAATCGAGTCGAACCTGCTTCCCGGTGTCCTTGGATGCTTGCCGCACAACGCGGTACAGCCGCTCGGAAATACCTTCAAACTCAACCATGCGCGTTCGCAACAGGTCCCGCTGCAATTCCCGGGTCTGACGCGCCTGGGCAATCAGATCATCCTCGGTGGTCTCTACCGTGCGCTGCAAGGTGCGCTGCACGGTGGCCACGTCATTCACCGACTCGGCCATCATTCGGGTCAATTCCTGGACGCGGGTAAAACGGTCAAACTCCAGAGGATCAAAGCCGACCTGAACTTCCTTGGCCTGTGCCAGACGCGACTGCATCTGCGATTCCGCCTGTAGCTCGATGTCGCGCAGTTGCTGGCGCAAACGGTTCAGGTTACCCGTCATGTCGTTCAGGGAGCCGCGCAGTTGACCGATCTCTGCCTGCAAGCGCGCGCGCGTCATCATGACCTCGCCAGCCTGGTTAACCATACGCTCGAGCAGATGGGATCGCACCCTTATGGTGGTCGACGCGGCTTGCCGCAAGGGCTGCATGACCATCGCCTGGGGCGCTGGAATCGCCAGTTTTCGGCCTGACTCTTCACGAGGAGCAGCGCCGTCGGCCTGAACGTGTTGATTCTCGGGGGACGGCTCCGAAGCCGCAACGCTGCCCGTCAGCGGCCCGGCGTTGGCACGCTCACCTGCCCATAGAGGCTCCAGTGCTGCGACATTATCGGCATGACGCAGACTTTCAAACGTGGCCTGCATGGCGTCAAAGCTGGTCAGCAAGGTTTCGAATTTCTGCGTATGGGCAGCCTCCGACCCGACGCTCTCGATGTCGGATTCCATCCTGTGGGCCATCTCGCCAAGGCGCAGGGCGCCCGCCAGACGGGCACTACCCTTGAGCGTGTGCAGCACCCGCAGCACCTCCATCCGGGCCCCCTGATTGTCAGGCCGCGACGACCACTGGCGCAGGGCTCCGCCCAATTGAGGCATCAGCTCATCGCCCTCTTCTTCAAAAATCGGGAACAAGTCCGGATCAATGTCATCAACGGCATCGATTTCATCGTCTGCATCGCGGGGCAAACCAGTCCCCACAACCTCCGGGAAGGAAGGTTCCCGCACGGGCAATACGATAAGCAATGCTGGCGAGGGCTCGGCCCGCAAAACGGCCTCAGACGGAATTTCAGCCCCAAGCAGCGCTGCGGGCGAAGTCTCGACCTCGGCTTCGGGTTCGCCCCTTTGTCCCGGAAAATCAAATGCACCGAAGTCGCTCACAGGCGACAACGTGGTGTCAGGAAATTCAAGCTGATTGAGGCGTTCCAACAGGTCGGCATCTGGCTGCCGGAGGAAGCCAGCGGCAAACTGGTGTAGCAGGCGGCGAATATCTTCGGCTGCATCAATGAATACCTGTCCGTATTGCACAGCACCGTCACGGTGGTTGTGATCCATGGACTTCTGGAGCGCCTGCTCCAGCGCCCGTGCCATCACCGACAGCGCACTAAAACCGACCGTGGCCGAGCTACCCGCCAGGGAATGCGCCAAGGCCACCGTGGAATCACTGACGGGTCGATCGCGTTCGATCACCCATTCACCCACTTCCGCCACCAGTCTGCGCGACCACTCATCGGCTTCATTCAGGTACACGTTGTAAAGCGGAATGCCTATGCGCAAGCTGCCAATCCAGCGAACCTGCTCATCCTCCTGGCTTTCTTCACGCAGATCAGGCTCGGGCATGTCGCCGAGCGAGGCAATGTCCATCGCCGTTTGCACGCTGGACGGCTCAGCCACGTCCTGCTCGGGCGGCTGAGCGGCGTCAAACGAGTCAGGCATCTCGATGGGCTCGGATTCATTCGGAGCCGGCATCTCTGGAGGAAAAAACGCAAGATCAACCGGCTCAGGCTGGAAGTTCCTGTCGAAATCCGCGGCCGACAACTCAACCATTTCCGAAGACGCCAAGGCATCGGAGAAAGTATCGGCTTCGTTGGTGGCCATGGCCAGATCCGGCACCACCACAGGTTCAAGGCTGGCGTCGGTCAGTGCGGACAAGCCTTCTGTTTCCGTCTCGCCGGCGTCGGCAAAATCCTGCATGCCCAGCGGCTGCGCAGCCAGCCCGGCCTCAACAACAAAACCAGCTGCAGGGTCAGGTTCAAAGGCTGTCTCGACAGAAAGCACGGCGTGCCCGCTGTCCTGCTCCTCTGCATCCGCCCTGAGTTCCAGCGCGTCGAACTCGTCGGACACGCCGGTTGCCTCAAGGGTGCCCGGCAGGACCGACAGCGCTTCAGCAGCAGCCTCGTGCAGGGGGCTGTAGCGCCCCCCGGTACGCATCGCCTCTGCGCTATTGCAAAAAGGTGACGCCGACCAGCCGCCATCCTGGCGAGATGAAATAGCCTCGATCCAGCGTGAGAAACCCGCCATGGCCTCAGTATTCAAGGCGCAGAAGTCGTCGGTAACAGATTTTTGCTCCGCCAGCCACGTGTTGAGCAACTGCTCCAGGCCCCAGGCAGCCTCGCCAAACTCGCCCAAACCAACCATTCGGGCACTGCCCTTGAGCGTGTGAAATGCACGCCGCAATATCGTCAACTGCCCTGCATCTTCGGGATCGCTTTTCAGTTCCGAAAGTGCTTCCTGCGCGGTGCCGACCACTTCGCGGGCCTCCTCAAGGAAAATGTCGCGCAAGTCCTCTTCCTCAAAGTCTTGCGAGACGACCTGTGCGACAACTGCGGGCACCGGCACCAGCGGTGAACTTGCGGGGGGATTCTTGACCGCCTCATCACGGTTGGCCGTGGCCTCCACGACCGCTTCGGGGCGAGCCTGAAGCAGGGCGAATTCGTCGTCCAGGCCAGCCTGCGTCGCCAATGCATCCGGTTTCCCGTGAACGCTTTCAGCAAGGCTTGCAAGGTCCGTTTGCTCAAGCAGGGAAATAACCTCCTGCGGCAACAAGTGACTGTTCCCGGTCTCAGCCGCCGCAGTCGCCATATTTTTTGCGCGGCCCATCAACAGCTTGAGTTCACCTTTTTCCTCGTCATAGACAAACAGCTTTTTTGCCAGCACAGGCTGGTAATTCAACATATCGATCAGGAAACTCAACGCGCCCAGATTGTTGCCGATGCGGTCAAAGGTTCCAGCCGCTCGCATCTGGGTCTCGTCAATGTCGGACACCAGCATTTGCTCAACGCTGTCTTTCATGCGCGAAACCGCATGGGAGGCCTGATCCAGCCCCAGCAGCGACAGCACGCCGCGCATCTGCGACAACTGCCCGGGCACGGCACTCAGCGACGACTTGTCTTGCGGACTGCGAAAAAACAGATCCAAGGACTTTTCGAGCTCACCCAGACCCACACGCAATTCGCCCACCACGCTGCCCATGGTCTGCTTGTCGCTGACGCGGCGGTACAACTCCTCCATCCAGACTTCCAGTGGCTGTGGCTCACCGCCTGCGCGAACGCCCTCCAGACGTTCCGCCAGACTGGCGGTTCGCTCGGCCAGTTGCGGATCATTCGGATCCAGGTCAGCGAAGACCGCTTCGAGATAAAGCACAGAAGTTGCAAGCTCCATCGCCAACTCAACGCGCGGGCTTTGGCCAGCGCGGAGCGTGGTGTCCACTGCACGGCACAAAGCTTGCGCCAGTGGCTCGCTGGGCGGATGCAGCTTGAGCAGGGATTCGGCCACCAGGTTAAATTGGTCAGCCACAGGTTTGAGTTTGCTGGCGTCTCCGGCCGACAGCGACGACCACAGTTCCTTGGCAGAGGTGATCCGCTTGCGCGCCTGCGCCAGCAAGGCTGGATCGAAGCGGCCAAACTGCACCAACTCGTAGTCAACGGGCTTGAATTGGTCAAGCCCGTAAGTTAAACGGACCGCCGCCAAAACCGGGGTGTCGCTGGCCAGGCCAGGCGCCGCTTGGGCACAGAAAAATAGCAGGTCCTGTGCAAGGCGTTCCGAGATAGCGGTGTCGCCTTTGGAGAGCGAGGCATATTGCATGAGAACGCGCGATGTGGCCCGCCTCACATACAGGTCCGAATTGAGCAGATCGTGCGCAACCGCTTCAAAATAGGCGGCTGCAATGATCCAGAAAATCCGGGGCTGGCGTTCGGTTTGACCCGCTGACAAGCCAAGGCTGAGCGACTTGAGGTTCTGCGCTGCCTCTGGTGCCTTGCCTTTCATCAGAGGGAGCACCGATTGGTCCAATACCGCCCGTGCGCTGTCGTCATAACGCAGGGGTTCGGCCGTCATGGTCAGCGCAGGCTCCAGCCAGCGCCATTCCAGCGACCACAAGTCGGCTGGGTGAATCCGGTCAGCACGGACCAACTCCAGCACATCACGGTATTGCGGAAAAAGCGAGACGGCGTACACCGGCCGGCCCGCCAGCACACCTTCGAGGTATTCGGTCAGTGCAAAGCTGGCCCGCTCAATCCTGGCAGCAGCATCCTGGTTGCAGTGTTCAGGCTGCTGCAGAAACTTTTGTACTGCGGCTTCCATGGCCCGAAGTACCAACGCCGGACCTGGCAGTCCGACCATTTCCAGTGCGCCCACGGCCTGGTGCAGCTGCTGGCGCGCAATTCGCAATTGCCCGGCGTCAAGCGAGGCCAGATCGGAGCCGCGCGCTGCCTCTGCCTCCCGCACAAAACGCTTGAGCGCCTTTGCGGCGCCCTCCAGCGATTTATGAAGCTCGTCAAGAACCCAAGCCAGGGGGCCAAGGTCATTGACGCTGGAATCGAGTTCATGAGGCGTTGAATTCGGGACGTTGAATTGCATAGATAACGAGCCGGTTCGAGAATCGGAAATTGGAGTTCTCAGTCAGCGCTCAGCAGACTGCGTCGTACACCGGATAAGCATCAGGCAATTTTGAAACGGGAGACTGACTGGCGCAGTTCCTCAGCCATGCGAGAAAGATCCCGCACCTGCTGCGCCGTAGAGCGAGTACCTTCGCCAGTCTGCTCGGTCACTGCAAAAATATGCTGGATGTTGTCAGCCACGACGTTGGCAGAGACAGCTTCCTTGGAGGCAGACCGGGAGATCTGCTCAATCAGTTCCGCAAGATGGCGTGACACCTGGTCAATTTCAGTCAGCGCCGTACCCGCATTGTCTGACAGCCTGGCGCCTTCAACCACACCCTGCGTGGAACGCTCCATAGCAGCCACCGCATCCTGGGTGTCGGTCTGAATGGCTTTAACCAGGGCTGAAATCTGGCGGGTCGCATCTGCAGAGCGCTCGGCCAAACGCTGAACCTCTTCGGCCACCACCGAGAAGCCTCGCCCGGCTTCACCGGCCGATGCGGCCTGGATGGCTGCGTTGAGCGCAAGCACGTTGGTCTGCTCGGTAATATCGGAGATCAGCTCGGTAATTTCACCAATCTCTTGTGATGACTCGCCCAATCGCTTGATCCGCTTGGAGGTCTCCTGAATCTGGTCACGGATAAAATTCATACCGCCAATAGCGTTTTGCACCGCCTGCAGACCCGATTCGGCGGCGGTCAACGACTGACGTGCAACCTGGGAAGATTCCTGTGCCTGGGTCGACACCTGGTTAATTCGGGACGCCATGTCGAGCACGGACTGGCCCGTTTCACGAATCTCCCGCAGCTGCTCGGTCGACGCCGCCAACAACTCAGTCGAGGTACCCTCCACCTGGGCGGTGGTCTGGGCAACCCGGGCCGCCGTCGTTTGAACGTTACCCACCAACTGGCGCAACTCCTCGACCGTGTAGTTCACCGAGTCCGCAATCGCGCCGGTAATGTCCTCGGTCACGGTGGCCTCCTGTGTCAAGTCTCCCTCCGCCACGGTCTGCAATTCGTTCATCAAACGCAAAATTGCGGCCTGATTGGCATCGTTAACACGCTTGGCATCCTGCTCCTGGCTCTTGGCTTCCTGACGCTGGTTTTCAGACACCTCCTGGCGCTGACGACTGTCTTGCAGCTGCAAACGGGCCAGACCGGCGGCGCACAGCAGCGCCAAGGCGGCGGCGAGCACCAGTGTGGTCAGCGCTGCCGTTCCCACACCGGAATCGGCAGACAGTTTCTCTTGCAAGCCCTCAAGGCCGCGTCGCAGAGGCTCGCTGTCTGCAATGATCGAGGACTGCGCTTCGCGGGCGGAGACCAGCCCCTGCAAGTTACCCAAAATGGCACTTGCCTGCGTACGGGTTTGCTCATAAAGCGCAATCAGGGCCGCCAGCCGCTCGCGGGTCTGGGGGTCGCTGGAGCCAGTCAGTCGCAGTTCAGGACTGCCGTCCTGAAGGCCTTGAGCGATTTCCTTGAACGAGTTCAAATCCTTGCCGAGCAAGAACACGGCCTCGGGGCTGACGCCCTCCATGGTCAGGAACTCATTGGCTGATTTACCAATCCGCTGCGTCAGCATCACCAGCTGCCCGGAAGCTGAAATTTCCGAGGGTGAGGCGTTTTGCTGAAGCTTGAGGGAGGACACGGTTTCCGCTATTTCCAGCAAATCCGATGATTGACGATTGATGGTACGCAACGCGCTGCCCACCTGCGTCAGGATACCTTCCTGATCCATGACTGTTTTTGCGTTTTTCTCGGCCCGGTCTACGAGCGGCGCAACTTTCTCCACGTCAGGCTGTAAATTATCATTCACGGGTGCCAAGCTCAAACTCGCCTCGCCGGACTTCAAGCCCCGCACGGCCTTGGCCAACACACCAGCACTCTCGCGCACATCGGGGAAAGCCGCGGGACTACCCACCAAGGCCTGCGATACAGATTTCGCCAGTCGCTGCGACTGCATCAGGGACTGACCGGTGGCCTCCAACTGCTGGGCGACCTTACCCGATTGGTTAAGTGCTGAAAATGTCACCGTACCCAACACGATCATGGCAAGTGCCAGCAAGATCAACAAAATCCGCTGATGCTGAGTGATCGTTCGGCGCCCGAGCAAAGGAAGCGTCAGCAGATCTTCCGCTTCAGATTGCGTACCGTCTTCGGCATTCGCCATGCGGTGTGAAGCAATGTCTTTCTCCTCAACATCCTTCTGACGGACGGCGGCGGCATCCCGGGAAGCATGGTTTGCGACGAGGTCCGACATGGATTCGGGCGGCATACCAACCGAAGCCATATCCATACTGTCCACGGGCTGGATAGACTTGGTTTTAAACAGCTTTTGAATATTTTCTACAATAGACATCGTGAGCCTTCCAGGAAATCAGGGCGACAAGGGGTGCGCTATGCGCCTATTGTCAAAAAATGGGATTGCTGCGCAAGCAACTGGAGATTGATTTCCTGCCAGCTCGCGCCATTGAAATCAACATACTGGTTTCCAAAAAATTCAGGCGCATCTGCTGCTTTTTCGGAAAAATCACTGAAGGCCTCCTGGTTGCGCAGCCCGGCAAGCTTGTCAACCGCCAGCGCGCAGTTCACTTCCAGCGCGCTGTTGAGTGAAACCAGTCTCGCATCGGGTCGGGCAAGCTCGTTCTTCTGAACGGGCGCCTGTCCACTGACATAGCTGGCCAAGTCAATCACGCCGAACAAGCCACCCCGGAAATTGGCGACTCCTGCAAACCAGGGCTGGGTGTAAGGAACAGGTTGCGCATTCACCCAAGGGAAAATCTCGCCCGACTGACTCAGGGGAAACAGGTACTTGCTGCCGCCGGCTTCTACCGCCAGCCAGGAAGGCGCGACGCCTTGCGATCGTGCAATTTGCAGCCTTTCGGCCAGCCGGGTTTGCAACTCCCTGAGAGCTTGTCTGTTTGCCATGCTTGAGGTTTCCGCGCCAAATCAGCCAAGAGCCTTGATTTTTGCCATCAACTCTTGTGCATTCACCGGCTTGGTGATGTAGTCACGTGCGCCCTGCCGCATACCCCACACCCGATCAGTTTCCTGATCTTTGCTGGTGCACATCATGATGGGAATGTCGGAATACAAAGGATCACGGATGATGGCGCGTGTCAGCTGAAAGCCGTTTTGTCCCGGCATCACCACGTCCATCAGGATCAACTCAGGCTTATCCTCTGCCAGGCGGCGAAAAGCGTCTTCCGCATTCTCTGCCGTCTTGACGGTAAACCCGTTTTTGACCAAAAGGTCGGTCAAAAACATCAATTCTGTTTTTGAATCATCCACCACGAGAACTTTTCTAATAGCCATCACACTCATCCTTGTTTCTTATTGCCAAGCACGTTAACCGTCTGCAGCAACTGGTCTTTGGTAAACGGCTTGGTCAGGTAGTCCTGAGAACCGACCATGCGCCCTCGCGCCTTGTCGAACACGCCGTCTTTGGAGGACAACATGACAATCGGAACGCTTGAGAACTTTGCGTTGCGCTTGATGATGGCGCAGGTTTGATAGCCATCCAGGCGCGGCATCAAGATGTCGCAAAAAATCAGGTCAGGGGAGTAATCATTGACCTTGGACAACGCATCAAACCCATCGTCTGCCAGCAACACGTCGTGCCCGCCCTGCTTCAAGAATATCTCGGCGCTGCGTCTGATGGTGTTGCTGTCATCGACAACCAACACCTTGAGTCCGGAACTGGGAATACTCACTGGCTCTACTCCTCATTTTTCTGACTTCGATGCCAAATGGCGGGTATTCACGCGGTTGCCCGAAGGCTCACATTTGAACCATTTCAAAATCCTCCTTGCGTGCTCCGCATTCTGGACAAGTCCAGTTCATGGGCACTTCAGCCCACGGTGTCCCGGCGGCAATGCCATGATCGGGCGCACCCAGCGCTTCGTCATAAATCCAGCCACAAATTAAACACATCCACGTTTTTGATTGAGTCACAGCTTAGGTTGCCTTCGAATAGAATGCAACAATTGTATCGATGCGGCGTTGCTAATTCGCGTACAAGGCAAAATCGCAGCCTATGGCAAACCCCACCCCCCTTCAACTGGACAGCCGACAACTCCAGGCCGAGGACAGCGATGCGTCCCCGGCATGTGTCATGACCTTCAACGCCAACGACCCGAGTGGCGCGGGTGGCCTGAGCGCCGACATCGCGGCCTTCGTGTCGGCCGGCACCCATGGGCTGGCGGTGGTGACCGGCGCCTATGTGCGCGACACGGCTGAAATTTTTGACCACTTTGCGTTCGACGACGAAGCCGTGACCGACCAGGCGCGCGCCGCGCTGGAAGACATGCCGGTCTCGGCCATCAAGGTCGGTTTTGTCGGCAATCCCGAAAACATCAGCGCCATTGCCCAAATCGCATCGGATTACGCCGACGTTCCGCTGGTCGCCTACATGCCCAGCCTAGCGTGGTGGGAAGAAAGCGAGATTGACAGCTACCTGGACGCCTTTCGCGAACTGCTGCTGCCGCAGACCACCTTGCTGGTGGGCAACCACAGCAGCCTGTGGCGCTGGCTGCTGCCCGACTGGTCGGGTGAGCGCAACCCTTCCGCCCGCGACATTGCCAAGGTTGCCGCCGATCTGGGCGTTTCCTACACACTGGTCACCGGCATTCCGCTGCCTGACCAGTTCATTGACAACGTGCTGGCCACGCCGCAAGCGGTGCTGTACAGCGAAAAATTCGAACGGTTTGAAGCCGTTTTTTCGGGTGCCGGCGAAACGCTGTCGGCCGCGTTGACCGCCTTGCTGGCCAACGGCCAGGACCTGCAGGCCGCCACTGCGGAGGCGCTGACCTACCTGGACCACAGCCTGAACGCCGGCTTTCACCCCGGCATGGGCCACATCGTGCCCGACCGCCTGTTCTGGGCGCAGGCGGAAGACGATGAAGAGCCCGAAAATGAAGCTGCGGGCACTGACGATGCCGCCCTGATTTCCAAATCCCCTTTCGAACTGCCTCCCCATGGAACAAAACATTAAATCCGCCGCCTCCCGCAACGACGCCCTCTTTGAACGCGCCAAAAAACTGATTCCCGGCGGCGTCAATTCGCCAGTGCGTGCATTCAAAGCAGTGGGCGGCACGCCGCGCTTTGTGCAGCGCGCCCAGGGCGCCTACTTTTGGGACGCCGACGGCCAGCGCTACATCGACTACATCGGCTCCTGGGGGCCGATGATCCTGGGCCACGGCCATCCAGCCGTTGTTGAAGCGGTGCAAAAAGCCGTGCTCGAAGGGTTCTCCTACGGCGCGCCGACCGAGCGCGAAGTCGAACTGGCCGAAGAAATCGTCAAGCTGGTCCCGTCCATCGAAATGGTGCGGCTGGTCAGCTCGGGCACCGAGGCGACGATGAGCGTGATCCGGCTGGCGCGCGGCGCCACCGGGCGCAGCAAGATCATCAAGTTTGAAGGCTGCTACCACGGCCATTCCGATGCGCTGCTGGTCAAGGCCGGCTCGGGCCTGGCCACCTTTGGCAGCCCGACCAGCGCGGGCGTGCCGCCCGAAGTCGTGCAGCACACCCTGGTGCTCGAATACAACCACATCGCCCAGCTCGAAGAAGCTTTTTCGCTGCACGGCAAGGAAATTGCCTGCCTGATGATCGAGCCGATTGCCGGCAACATGAATTTTGTGCGAGCCAGCGTGCCGTTCATCAAGCGCTGCCGCGAACTCTGCACGCAATACGGCGCACTGCTGGTGTTTGACGAAGTCATGACGGGTTTCCGGGTGGCCCTGGGCGGCGCGCAAAGCGTTTATGCCCAAAGCATTCCCGGCTTCAAGCCCGACATGACCGCGCTGGGCAAGGTGATTGGCGGCGGCATGCCGATGGCGGCCTTTGGCGGCACGCGCGCCGTGATGGAACACCTGGCGCCTTTGGGCGGGGTCTACCAGGCCGGCACGCTGTCGGGCAACCCGGTCGCCACGGCCTGCGGCCTGGCCACGCTGCGCGAAATCCAGAAACCCGGCTTTTACGAGGCGCTGGGGGCGCGCACGCGCAGCCTGATCGCAGGCCTGACGCAGGCCGCCACCCAGGCCGGCGTGCCGTTTTGCGGCGACAGCGAAGGCGGCATGTTCGGCTTTTTCCTGCTGGACACCCTGCCGCAGAACTATCCGCAAGTCATGAAGACGGACAGCCCGGCCTTCAACCGCTTCTTTCACGCCATGCTGGACAGCGGCGTGTACTACGCCCCGGCACTGTATGAAGCCGGCTTTGTCAGCGCGGCGCACACCGCCGAAGACATCGAAGCCACGGTGGATGCGGCAGCGCAGTTTTTTGCCGGCCCATAAACAGGGGTTCAGGCCGGCCTAAATCCGCTATAAATACAATAGCTTTTTATGCCCATCCAATATGGGCTAGAGCCTTATTTATCATAAAAAAAAGCGGCCATCAGCCGCTTTTTTTGATTCAGCGCCAATGGCGCGCTGGCGTCAGGATCAATGCCTGAAATGCCGCACGCCGGTCAGCACCATGACCACACCGCGCTCGTTGGCAGCGTCAATCACTTCCTGGTCGCGCATCGAGCCACCGGGCTGGATCACGCAGCTCGCGCCCGCATCCACCACCACGTCGAGGCCGTCTCGGAACGGGAAGAAGGCATCGCTGGCCACGGCCGTGCCCTTGAGCGACAGGCCGGCGTGCTCGGCCTTGATGCTGGCAATGCGGGCCGAGTCGAGGCGGCTCATCTGGCCGGCGCCCACGCCCATGGTCATGCCATCGGCGCAGAACACGATGGCGTTGGACTTGACGTACTTGGCGACGGTCCAGGCGAACAGCAGATCCTGCAGCTGGGCCGGCGTGGGCTGAAGCGTGCTGACGACCTTCAGGTCGGCCAGGGCCAGCTCGTGGATGTCGGCGGTCTGCATCAGCAGACCCGAACCGACGCGCTTGATGTCGATCAGGTTGCGGCCCTGCTCCCAGGCGGTCGCGCCGCCGGGTGGCAGGTCGATTTGCAGAATCCGCACGTTGACCTTGGTCTTGAACACTTCCAGCGCCTCGGGCGTGAAGGCCGGGGCCATCAACACTTCGACAAACTGCTTGGAAATCTGCAGCGCCGCGCGCTCATCGAGCGGGCAGTTCAGGGCGATGATGCCGCCAAAGGCCGAGGTCGGGTCGGTCTTGAAGGCCTTGCTGTAAGCCTCAAGCGCATCGGCGCCCACGGCCACGCCGCAGGGGTTGGCATGCTTGACGATCACGCAGGCCGATTCAGTGAAGCTCTTGACGCATTCCCAGGCGGCGTCGGCGTCGGCGATGTTGTTGTATGACAGTTCCTTGCCCTGCAGCTGCCTGGCCGTGACCAGCGAGCCCGGCGCCGGGTGGAGGTCGCGGTACAGCGCGGCCTCCTGGTGCGAGTTTTCGCCATAGCGCAGGTCCTGCACCTTGATGAAGCGGCCGTTGGCCTGGCCGGAAAACAGGCTGTGGCTGCCGTCTTCCTGGATGCTGGACAGGTAGTCGCTGATCGCGCCGTCGTACTGGCTGATGCGGTTGAACGCGGCGACGGACAGGGCGAATTTGGTTTTGTCCGTCAGTTTTCCGTCGGCTTTGAGTTCGGCGAGCACGCCTGCGTATTGCGACGCATCGGTCAGCACGCCGACATCTTTCCAGTTCTTGGCCGCCGAGCGCACCATGGCCGGGCCGCCAATGTCGATGTTTTCAATCGCGTCTTCCAGCGTGCAGCCGGGCTTGGCCACCGTCGCTTCAAACGGGTAAAGGTTCACTACCAGCAAGTCAATGGTGTCGATACCGTGCGCTTTCAACGCCGCCATGTGCTCGGGCAGGTCGCGCCGGGCCAGCAGGCCGCCGTGGACCTTAGGGTGCAGCGTCTTGACGCGGCCGTCGAGCATTTCCGGAAAACCAGTGAGTTCAGCCACCTCCATCACGGGAAGGCCGGCGTCGGCCAGCAGCTTGGCGGTGCCGCCAGTGGACAGCAGCTTGATGCCCAGCGCATGCAGGGCCTGGGCGAATTCGAGGATGCCGGTTTTATCGGAAACGGAAATCAATGCGTTCATGTTTATCTTTGTGAGGGAATACGGGTCAGGCGGGGCCGGCCAGAAGGGAATTATTTGATGAGCTTGTGCTCGACCAGCTTTTTGCGCAGGGTGTTGCGGTTCAGGCCCAGCCATTCAGCCGCGCGCGACTGGTTTTGTTCGGCATGCTGCATGACCACTTCCAGCAGCGGTTTTTCAACCACGCGGACCATCATGTCGTACATGCCATCGGGTTCGGTGCCGTCCAGGTCCTGGAAATAGCTCTCCAGGCTGGTGCGTACGCACGCTTCTATATGTTGCTTGCTCATGCAGCGGTTTCCTCCTGATTTTTATCGTTGTGCATCCCTGCCTGTGTCGGGATGCGGTCCATCTGGTCGCACAGGCCGTCAAAAAAACCGCCCACCGCCGCCAGTTGCGCTTCGCAGTCTTGCAGCAGGTTCATTTGGGCGCGAAACGCTTCGCCGCCCGGCAAGGCGTTGACATACCAGCCAATGTGCTTGCGCGCCGTGCGCACGCCGGTGAATTCACCGTACAGGACGTAGTGATCGAGCAGGTGGTCGAGCAGCAGGCGCTTGACTTCGGCCACCAGCGGCGGCGCCAGGTGGTGGCCGGTGGCCAGAAAATGCGCCACCTCGCGAAAAATCCAGGGCCGGCCCTGGGCCACGCGGCCCATCATCACGGCGTCGGCGCCGGTATAGGCCAGCACGTCGCGCGCTTTTTCGGGGCTGTTGATGTCGCCGTTGGCCACCACCGGAATGCGCAGCGCCGCCTTTACTTCGGCGATCGTGTCGTATTCGGCAAAGCCTTTGTAACCCTGCTCGCGCGTGCGGCCATGCACGGCGATCATCTGTACCCCGGCGCTTTCGGCGGCGCGGGCAAGCGTCAAGGCGTTCTTATGCGACTGGGACCAGCCGGTGCGCATCTTCAGCGTGACCGGCACGCCCTGCGGCGCGCAGGCGGCCACCACGGCTTCAATGATCTGCAGCGCCAGCGTCTCGTCCTGCATCAGCGCCGAGCCGGCCCACTTGTTGCAGACTTTCTTGGCCGGGCAGCCCATGTTGATGTCGATGATCTGCGCGCCGCGGTCCACGTTGTAGGCGGCGGCTTCAGCCATCATCTGCGCATCGGTGCCGGCAATCTGCACCGCAATCGGCGCCGCCTCGCCCTCGTGGTTGGCGCGGCGCGAGGTCTTGAGCGTGTCCCACAAATCGCGGCGCGAGGTCACCATCTCGCTGACCGCGTAGCCGGCGCCCAGCTTTTTGCACAGCTGGCGAAACGGGCGGTCCGTGACACCAGCCATGGGCGCGACAAACAGGTTGTTCGCCAAAGCATAAGGGCCGATGTTCATGGGAAGTGGGGGAGATTCTGGTTGCAAAAAACGAGGTGTGATTGTAGCTGCCTAAAATTTCAGCAACTGAAATGCCTGACCGACGTGCTCACACCGGCCGGCCCGCCCGCCCGCGCTGCCTATACTCAGACCTTTTGAACTGGACCCCCATGCAAGCCTGGATTCACCACCTGATTGAGCTGCTGGCCTTGCCCCAGTTTGGCCTGAGCACGGTATTTGTGGTGTCCTTCATCTCGGCCACGCTGCTGCCGCTGGGCTCGGAGCCTGTGGTGTTTGGCCTGGTCAAGCTCAACCCTGACATGTTCTGGCCCGCCGTGCTGGTCGCCACGGCCGGCAACACGCTGGGCGGCGCGCTGGACTGGTGGCTGGGCTACGGCGCGCACAAGGTGGCCGACAAATACACCCACTCATCCCACCATGGCCGCGCCGTCCGCTGGCTGGAAAAGCTGGGCCCCAAGGCCTGCCTGCTGGCCTGGCTGCCGGTGGTGGGGGACCCGCTGTGCGCGGTGGCGGGCTGGCTCAAGTTTCCGTTCTGGCCCTGCGTGGCCTACATGGCCGTGGGCAAGTTTGCACGCTACTTTCTGATGACCGGCAGCCTGATCTGGGCTTTTCCGGGCATTTTCGTCAATTAAAACCGCTCGTAGGGCATCAAATAACGCCACTGGCCGGGCTGCAGCTGGCTGAGCGACATGCGGCCAACGCGCAGGCGCTTCATCGCCTCGATCTTGAGCCCCACGCTGTCGCACATGTAGGCAATCTGGCCAGGCACCTCGCCCTTCAGGGCAAAGCGCAGCCGCGCCTCGCTCTGCCAGCTGACCTTGGCCGGCGGCAGCAGCGCACCCTTGTAGGTAAAGCCGTGGTCAATCCGGTTCAGGCGCTCCAGCCCGCCGGGCTTGATCTCGCCGCTGACTTCGACAATCACCTCGTGCTCCAGCACGCGGGCGTCTTCGCGCAGCTTGCGCAGCACGCGCCAGTCCTGGGTGAACACCACCAGGCCGCTGGCCGGCGTGGCGAGCGGCGTCGCCAGCTCCGAGCCGGTGAAATGCTTTTTGAGTGGCCGTATGCCCGAACGGTCGTCGGGTGACCGGTTGGCCGCCGTCAGCAACTGGGCGGCCATTTTTCCTGCGGAGGCATTGCTGGCGCCCGGCGCGTCGCTGGCCCAGTAGCCGGCAGGCTTGTGCAGCAGCAGGGTCACCGGCGCCAGCGCCAGCAAGCTGGCGTCAGGCGACAGCGTGATGGTCTGGTGGTGGACGCGGAACTGGGGTTCTTCGACCACGACGCCATCGACGCTGACCCAGCCGCCTTCAATGTACTGCTCGGCTTCACTGCGCGAGCAGCCCCGCATCTCGGCAAGGCGTTTGGCAAGGCGTACCGGTTCGGTCATCGCAGAAGCAATCAGGAACTGAACAGGAAGTTCATGACGTCGCCATCCTTGACGACGTAGTCCTTGCCTTCGGCGCGCATCTTGCCCGCATCCTTGGCGCCCTGCTCTCCCTTGAAGGCGATGAAGTCGTCATAGGCAATGGTCTGGGCCCGGATATAGCCTTTTTCAAAGTCGGTGTGAATCACGCCGGCCGCCTG
>JAUSDK010000018.1 GCA_030650875.1 Polaromonas sp. | reverse complement strand
GGTACCACTCCTTCCCATCCCGAACAGGACAGTGAAACGACTTAGCGCCGATGATAGTGCGGATTCCCGTGTGAAAGTAGGACATCGTCAGGCTCTTATACCGCGAAACGCCCAGTTGATTTTTGATCAACTGGGCTTTTTCCGTTTGGGACAGAATTTAATTCTTTTCCCTCTGGCCTCATAGCTGTGGGTATCCTGCTTTTCAGAAAGCATCTCTGAAAAGAGCGGATTATCATTTCATGCATTCTTCTGTAATTTAGGGTCACGATGCTTAAACCTTTGTTGAAAATCCTCCCTGCGATGTTCACGATAGCCGGCCTCTTGCTGACGGGCTGTGACAATACTCAGAGCACAGCGCAGAACACCTCAAGCAAAGCGGCCTCCGCACAGGTTTCGATAGCGGCCATTGCGGCAGAAACAGAAGGCTTTGCGGTCGGCCCAGCCATGAGCGTACGGACCATTTATGTTTTCTTCGATGCACAGTGCCCCCATTGCGCTGCTTTGTGGAAAAACGCTGAGCCCCTGAGGTCGCAGGCTAAATTCGTATGGATTCCCGTTGGACTGATCAATGCATCCAGTACAGCGCAGGGCGCGACCTTATTGGCTGCTCAAGATCCGGTGTCTGCGATGGATGAACACGAGGCTTCCTTGCAAGCGCGGCGCGGCGGTATCAGTGCGGGGGGTAATCTGGATACAAAAAAGGCTGCAGTCGGAAAAAATACCGAATTGTTCAATCGGTTTGGCTTTGCTTCTGTCCCCACTATTGTTGGTATACATGCGCAGACAGGTGCCTTGGTGACGCAGGAAGGTGCTCTGCCTACTGCGTCCCTGGCGGCATTTCTCGGACTTCGGGTGCCTACAAAATAGCGTCACTTTAATTGTAAAAAGCGACGATCCTGCTGGGGTAGCTTAAAAAAGAACCCGGCTACGAATAGTTCCCGGTACGTCGGCAAGCTTGGCCAGCGCCATGTCTGAGTATTCCGCATCAACGTCGATCACTACATACCCGATAGCTTCATTAGTTTGCAGATACTGGGAGGCGATGTTGATGTGATTGTCGGAAAAAACCTTGTTGACGTCTGACAGCACGCCCGGCACATTGCGGTGAATGTGTAGAAGCCGATGTTTGCCTGGGTGGGCGGGCAGGGCTACTTCGGGGAAGTTGACGGAGGAGGTTGAGGTACCGTTGTCGCTGTACTTTACGAGTTTTTCTGCTACCTCGATACCGATATTTTCTTGTGCTTCCATCGTTGATCCACCCACATGCGGGGTCAGGATCACGTTGTCCAAGCCGCGCAAGGGCGATTCAAACACGTCTTTGTTGCTGCGTGGCTCCACCGGAAACACGTCAATTGCTGCACCCAGCAGCTTTTTCTGGCGCAGCGCGTCTGCTAAGGGCTCAATTCTGACCACGGTGCCGCGCGAAGCGTTAATCAGCACGCTGCCCGGTTTCATTGCTGCAATCTCTGGCTCGTCAATCATCCATTGGGTGGCCTGGGTTTCAGGCACATGCAGGGAAACCACATCCGCTTGGGCCAGCAACTCCTTCAAATTCGCCACCTGCCGGGCGTTGCCCAGCGGCAGCTTGGTGACCACGTCGAAAAACACCACTTTCATGCCCAGCGCTTCGGCAAGGACCGACAATTGGGTACCTATAGAACCGTAACCGATGATGCCCAGGGTTTTTCCGCGAATTTCATAGGCGTTTTCAGCCGACTTGAGCCAGCCGCCGCGATGAGCCACGGCACTTTTTTCGGGAACGCCGCGCAGCAGCAAGATGGCCTCGGCCAGCACCAGTTCTGCGACGGACCGGGTGTTGGAATAAGGTGCGTTGAATACCGCGATACCGCGCTCGCGCGCCGCATTTAAATCAACCTGGTTGGTACCTATGCAAAAGCACCCGACGGCTGCCAGTTTTGTAGCGTGAGCAAAAACCTCCGCCGTCAGCTGAGTCCTGGAGCGGATACCGACAAAATGCACGTCTGCGATCTTGGCCTTGAGCTCATCTTCAGGCAGCGCGCCGGCCAAGCTTTCAATGTTCGTGTAGCCCGCTGCGTTCAGCACCTGGACTGCCGATGGGTGAATGCCTTCCAGGAAGAGAAACTTGATTATGTTTTTGTCGGTAGATGTTTTGATCATGAGAGGCCAGGTCAGTAAGTTGTCCGGAACACAGTATGAATCAAAGCCAACTTTCCGCCCAGTGCGCGGGTGTTTGGCCTTTCAAGTTTGCGGTCTGCTTCCTGGCCTGTCCGAAATCTCCCGACACGGCGCGGCAAACTGGCCGCGTGTCGCCTTAGGCGCCTGACAGGGGCGCAGCACGCTCCAATTTATCCTGGAGTTGGCCCATGTAGGCGGCCAGCGTGTTGTCGGATTGCTCAATCCGGGTCATCAGCGCTTGCTGCTGCTGTGCAAAGCTTTGCGCCAGCGCAGCGTCGGCGTCAGACTGCCGCTGCTGCTGAGTGGCAGCTTGCGTTGCCAGAAAGTTCTGCAATTCGGTAAAGCGTGAGGCCTCGGCCTTATCGGCCAGCTCGCGCTGTAAATTGAGTTCTTTGGTGTGCTTGCGCATTTCCAGCAGGTTGGTGCTTTGCATGTAAAGCGAACTGGCCAGAAAAACAACGGTCGCTGCCGCAAGCGTCACCAGCATCACCAGACCCAGCGAAACCTGAACGGTGGTGAACCCCACGCTGAGCGTGCTGATGCGGGTGAACTCTTCCATGTTCAGTGCGACAAAAGCCGCAACGATCAAGATGGCCAAGACTAAAAGAATGGTGCGGATACGCATGATGGACTCTCTGAAGATGGTGAAATTTTTCTTGGCTTTCGCCGCCAAGTGTAGCGGTCTGTATCTGTTTTAGGCTGTGGGACAATGCCGTCGTTTAGCGTCAGTTTGCGGGCGGAAGCGCCTGTTTTTGTTCCTGTCCTGCCTGCCAAATACTTATCCCCCTATGCACAAAATCATCCGTCAGATCGCCGCAGAAATCAAAGCCCAGGAGCACCAGGTCAAGGCTGCGGTGGAACTGCTTGATGGCGGCGCAACGGTGCCCTTTATTGCGCGCTACCGCAAGGAGGCCACGGGCGGTCTTGACGATATTCAACTGCGCGAACTGGATTACCGACTCGGCTACCTGCGCGAACTCGAGGACCGTCGTGAGTCGGTGCTCAAAAGCATAGCCGATCAGGGCAAGCTCACGCCGGAACTGCGCGCTTTGATTGAATTCGCCGCCACCAAGCAAGACCTCGAGGACTTGTATCTGCCCTACAAGACCAAACGGCGGACCAAAGGCCAGATCGCCCGGGAGGCTGGCATTGAGCCGCTGGCCGATGCGCTGTTCACCGATCCGATGCGGGTCCCTGCCGACGAAGCGGCCGCCTATGTCAAGGCGGAAAAGAACGAAACCGGCGATGATTTCACCACCGTCCAGTCCGTGCTCGACGGCGTGCGCGACATTCTGAGCGAGCGCTGGGCCGAAGACGCTGCTCTGGTGCAATCGCTGCGCGGCTGGCTCTGGAACGAAGGTCTTTTTTCGTCCAAACTGGTGACCGGCAAGGACGAAAACAACGCCGACCATGCCAAGTTTCGCGATTATTTTGATTACGACGAGCCGATTGGCCGCGTGCCTTCGCACCGCGCGCTGGCCGTCTTCCGCGGCCGCGGGCTGGAAATCCTTGACGCCAAACTGGTGCTGCCGGTGCCGCCTGAAGCAGGTCAGCCCAGCATTGCCGAGGGAAAAATCGCCCTGCACCTGGGCTGGAGCCACAAGGCCCGCCCGGCCGACGACCTGCTGCGCAAATGCGTGGCCTGGACCTGGCGCGTCAAGCTCAGCCTGTCGCTTGAGCGCGACCTGTTCACGCGCTTGCGCGAAGACGCCGAAAAAGTCGCCATCAAGGTGTTTGCCGACAACCTGCGCGACCTGCTGCTGGCCGCGCCGGCCGGCCCGCGCGTCGTGATGGGTCTGGATCCCGGCATTCGCACCGGCGTCAAGGTTGCCGTGGTCGACGCCACCGGCAAGCTGGTCGAAACCGCCACCATTTACCCGCACGAGCCGCGCAAGGACTGGGACGGTTCGCTACACACCTTGACCAGGCTCTGCGAAAAGCATGGCGTGAACCTGATCGCCATCGGCAACGGCACCGCCAGCCGTGAAACCGACAAGCTGGCTGCCGACCTGATGAAGCAGATTGACGGTATGCAGCGCGTGGTCGTCAGCGAAGCCGGTGCGTCGGTGTATTCGGCCAGCGAATTTGCCAGCCAGGAAATGCCCGATGTGGACGTGAGCCTGCGCGGCGCGGCCAGCATTGCCCGCCGCCTGCAGGACCCGCTGGCCGAACTGGTCAAGATTGACCCGAAATCGATCGGCGTGGGCCAGTACCAGCATGACGTGAACCAGAGCGACCTGGCGCGCAGCCTGGACACCGTGGTCGAGGACTGTGTGAACAGCGTCGGCGTCGACCTGAACACCGCCAGCGTTCCTTTACTGGCGCGCGTGTCAGGCCTGAGCCAGACCGTGGCCAAGTCGGTAGTGCGCTGGCGCGACGCCAACGGCGCATTTGCCAGCCGCGCCGATTTGCTCAAGGTCACCGGCCTGGGCGCCAAAACCTTCGAGCAGAGCGCCGGATTTTTGCGCTTGCGCGCCAGCTCCAATCCGCTGGACATGACCGGCGTGCATCCTGAAACCTATTCGGTCGTCGAAAAAATCATGTTGCATATGGGCAAGCCGGTGGCCGAACTGATGGGCCGCGCCGAGATGCTCAAGACGCTCAAGCCCGAGCTGTTTGCCAATGAGAAGTTTGGCGTCATCACCGTGAAAGACATCATCGCCGAGCTCGAAAAACCGGGCCGCGACCCGCGCCCGGACTTCAAGGTCGCACGTTTCAACGACGGCGTGGAAGACATCAAGGACCTGAAAGAAGGCATGACGCTCGAAGGCACGGTCAGCAACGTTGCGGCCTTCGGCGCCTTCATCGACATCGGTGTGCATCAGGACGGGCTGGTGCATGTGAGCCAGCTGTCCAACAAATTCGTGACCGATGCGCGCGAGGTCGTGAAAACCGGTGACATTGTCAAGGTCCGCGTGACCGAGGTGGACGTGGCGCGCAAGCGAATCGGCCTGACCATGAAGCTCGATGCCGCCCCGGTGCGGCGTGACGGCCCGCGTGACAACCGCTTTGAAAGCGCCAGGCCGGGCCAGAACACCAACCGCGGCGGCAGCTTCGGCGGCCACAGCAGAGCGCCGCAGCCCGCCGCTTCGACGGCCATGGAATCGGCATTCGGCAAGCTGGCGGGACTGAAAAAATAGCCGGCCAGGCTGAACGACAATCGGCCGCCATGGACCTGTCTTCTCTCGAAATCCTGATCGCTGCCATCGAGGAAAAAAGCCTCTCGCGGGGCGCCGAGCGCGTGCACCTGGTCACCTCGGCTGCGAGCAAGCGCGTTTCCGAACTTGAGCGGCGGCTGGGTACCACGCTGCTGCGCCGCCACGGCCGCGGCGTGGAGCCCACACCGGCCGGTGCCATGCTTTACCAGCAGGCCAAGGCCATCCTGCGCAATGTGGCACAGGCCCGCGAATCGCTGGCGGCCTATGCGAGCAGCGGCGTGTCCAACATCCGGCTGGTGGCCAACTCCTCGACGGTGCTGCAGTTTTTGCCCGCCGACATCAGCGCATTTGCGCGCAAGGTGCCGGCTTCCCGCGTGGACCTGGTGGAAGCCTTCAGCTATGACGTGCCGCGCATGGTGGCCGACGGCCAGGCCGACATTGGCATCTACCATGCCGAGCATCCTTCATCGGGCATCGTGTCCAGGCCTTACCGCACCGACCGCCTTGGCCTGGTGGTGCCGGTGGGCCACCCGCTGTCGCAGTGTGGCAGCCTGCGGCTGGACGAAGCGCTGGATTACGACTTCCTCGGCAACTTTCCGCGCCACAGCCTGGACGAGTTCCTCACGCTGGCCGGCGCTACGATTTCCCGGCCGCTGCGGGTGCGGGCGCAGGTCTCCAACCCCGAAGCGCGTTGCGCCATGGTGCGCGAAGGCATGGGTCTGGCGATCATGCCCGAGGGTATTGCGCGCAACTATGTAGCGCGCCTGGGCCTGGTGGTGCTGACACTCACCGATCCCTGGGCGGCCCGCCAGCTCTACGTTTGTGTGCGCGATGCCAATGCGCTGTCGCCGCAGGCGCGGGCGCTGCTGGACCACCTGCTGGCTGTCTGACGCGGGAAACAGAGCTTTTCCAAAAATTCATAGCTGGGAACTGGGGGAAGTCTAGACTGGGCAGCAGCCGGGTGAGTTGTTTCGCGCGGTATTTCAAAGGAGAAAAACCCATGAACACCTCGCACATCGGCGCACGCCGCCGGGTCCTGCTTGCCGCAGCCAGCTTTGCCAGTTTCGCATTACCCACCTTTTTTTCCATTGCGCCCACCGATGCTTCGGCCCAGGCTTTTCCATCCCGCACCCTCCGCATCATTGCGCCTTTCCCGGCTGGCGGCGGCACCGACCTGGTCGCGCGCACGCTGGCCGAAGGCATGTCCAAGGAACTCGGCCAGCCGGTGATTGTCGAAAACAAGCCGGGCGGCGGCACCGTGATCGGCTCGGACACCGTGGCCAAGGCGCCGGGGGACGGCTACACGCTGCTCCTCACCACCTCGGCCCACGCCATCAACAGCAGTCTGGTCAAGAACTTGCCCTACAGCACCGAGAAGTCGTTTGCCAATGTGGCGCTGGTCGGCCGTGGTCCCAACATGTTGGTGACGCGTGCCGACAGCCCCTACAACACCATCAAGGACGTGCTGGCCGCCGCGCGCGCCAATCCCGGCAAGCTGACCTACGGCTCTTCAGGCAACGGCACGGCCGTGCACCTGGCTGGCGAGCTGTTCAAGATGATGGGCAAGGTGGATCTCACCCATGTGCCTTACCGCGGCGCCGGCCCGGCCTACACCGACCTGCTGGGCGGACAGATCGACTTTGTTTTTGCCACCGCTGCGGGTGTCGGCAAGTTTGTCGAGAGCGGCAAGATGCGCGCCATCGCCGTCACATCCACGGCCCGCTCGCCGGCCTGGCCGCAGGTGCCGACCATGGCCGAGTCCGGCCTGCCGGGCTACGAGGCTGACGTCTGGTACGCCGTGTTTGCCAGCGGCGGTACGCCGCCCGAGGTGGTGGCCAAACTCAATGCCGCCGTGCGCCGCGCCACCGAGGCGCCGGTGTTCCGCACCCGCGTCGAGGGTGAAGGCCTGGTTGCCGCCGTCGGCACACCGCAGGAACTGACGGCTTATGTGCGGGCCGAAGAAGCCCGCTGGCGCAAGGTCGTGGTCGAAGGCAAGGTCACGATCGACTGACTTTATTGAAGGGGCAGGCCGGCGCATAGTGCGCACCCTGCCTAGGACATCCCCCATTTTTGAAAAACAGGCAGGATATGACAACAAGCAAAGGCCGGCTCGCCGGCAAGGTCGCCATCATCGTGGGCGCAGGCCAGCAGCCGGGCGACACCGTGGGCAACGGCCGCGCCGCCGCAGAACGTTTCGCGCAGGAAGGCGCGACCCTGCTGCTGGTGGACATCAACGAGGCCTGGGCCCAGGAAACCTGCAACGCCCTGGCAGCCTATGGGGGCGAGGCGTCGATTCTTGTGGCCGACATCACGCAGGAGGACGAATGCAGGAAGATTGCCGACACCTGCATGGCGCGCTACGGGCGCATCGACATCCTGCACAACAATGTCGGGCAGTCGCGCGGCGACAAAAAAACGGTGGACCTGGACGTTGCCGTGTGGGACGCCATCATGGCCATGAACCTCAAGGGCATGTTCATGACCTGCAAGCACGTGCTGCCGCACATGATTGCGCAGAAGTCCGGCGCCATCATCAACATCTCCTCGACCTCGTCGATGGCCGCCCGACCGACCCTGACCTACAAGACCAGCAAGGGCGCGGTCAACACCATGACGCAGCACATCGCGATGGAAAACGCGGCTTTCGGCGTGCGCGCCAACGCTATCCTGCCGGGCCTGATCGACACGCCCATGGCCATCGAGCGGCGGGCCAGAGAGCGCGGCGTGTCGCGCGACGTGGTGCGTGCCGAGCGTGAAGCGCTGGTGCCCATGCAGCGCATGGGCACAGCCTGGGACGTGGCCAACACGGCTGTCTTCCTGGCCTCCGACGAGGCGCAGTACATCACCGGCGTGCTGATTCCGGTCGACGGCGGCCTGTTGGTCAAGCGAGGCTGAACGATGGATTTGCAACTCGCCGGCCGGCATGTGCTGGTCACAGGTGCCAGCAAAGGCATTGGTTTTGCCTGCGCGCTCGGCTTTTTGCAGGAGGGCGCGCGCGTCAGCCTGGTCTCGCGCAGCGAAGACGGCTTGATGCTGGCCGCAGCCCGCTTGCAGGAGACGCTGCCCGAAGCGACCAGGCGCATCAGTGTTTTTGCAGCTGACCTGCAGGATGCCGCCGCTGCGCAGGGTGCGCTCGACGCGGCTGAAGCCGCGCATGGCGCGGTGGACATCCTGGTCAACTGCGCGGGCGCCGCCAAACGCACCGCACCGGCCGACCTGACTCCGCAGGCCTGGCGCGACGCCATGCAGGCCAAGTACTTCACCTATATCCACATGATGGACCCGCTGGTCAAACGCATGGGCCAGCGCGGCAGCGGCGTCATCATCAATATCGTCGGCGCCGGCGGCAAGGTCGCCAACCCGACGCACCTGGCCGGCGGCGCCGCCAATGCTGCGCTGATGCTGGTCAGCGCCGGGCTGGCCGCAGCCTACGCCGGCAAGGGCGTGCGCATCAACGCCCTCAATCCCGGCCAGGTGCTGACCGAACGGCTGCGTCAGCGGCTGGACGCGGAAACCCGCCTGGCTAGATCCGAAGGCCGCCCCGCGCCGGGTCTGCCCGGCGACAAGCTGCCGTTGGGCCGGCCGGCCGAGCCATGGGAAATCGCCAATGTGGCGGTGTTCCTGGCCTCGCCGCGCGCGAGCTACGTTACCGGCGCCATCGTCGCGATGGATGGCGCCAACACACCGATGGTGGTTTAACTTTATGGAAACAACAATGAGCAAGAGACTTGAAGGCAAAGTGGCGCTGGTGACAGGCGCCGGTTCGGTCGGCCCCGGCTGGGGCAACGGCCGCGCAATCGCGGTGCGGCTGGCGCAGGAAGGCGCGCGCGTATTCGCGGTCGACCTGCACGCCGCCAGCATGGACGAGACCGTTACGCTGGCGCGCGCGGCTGGCGGCGAAATTGACACGGGCATTTGCGACGTCACCAGCAGCGACGCCATCGCGGCCACGGTCGCCGCCTGCGTGGCGCGTTTCGGCGGCATCGACATCCTGGTCAACAACGTCGGTGGTTCGGCCGGCGGTGGGCCGGTGGAGATGAGCGAGGAAGTCTGGGCCGCGCAGATCGACCGCAACCTCAAAAGTGTCTTCCTGACCTGCAAACACGTGTTGCCGCTGATGGAGCAGGCCGGGCAGGGCGCCATCGTGAACCTGGCCTCGACCTCGGCCACGCGCTGGACAGGCGCGCCACAGGTGGCTTATGCGGCGGCCAAGGCCGGCGTGATCCAGTTCTCGCGCGTGGTGGCGGTGCAGTACGCCGGCAAGGGGATACGCGTCAACACCGTGATCCCGGGCCAGCTCTACACCCCCATGGTCGATGTGCGTCTGGCCAAACAACGCGCCGGTGGCGACGTGCAGGCACTGCTCAAGCAGCGTCAGGCGCGCATTCCGCTGCCTTTCATGGGCGACGGCCGCGACACCGCAAACGCCGTATTGTTTCTTGCGTCGGACGAGGCACGCTTCATCACTGGCACTGAGTTGGTGGTGGATGGCGGCATGTCTGTGCGCTGCGACTGACTTTTTCAAGGAACCCCATGCGTATCGCACCGATTGAACCCGGCACCCAACCCGAGCTGGCCGAGCTCGAAGCCACCATCGCCGCCCAGCGCGGCCGCGTCTCGACGCTGTACCAGGTGTTGCTCAACAGCCCGCCCATGGCGCACGGCTGGGAGCAGCTGCTGACGGCCGTGCGCAACAAAAACACGCTGCCCGCAGCGTTGCGTGAGCTCGTCATCATCCGCGTCGCCGTGCTCAACCGCGCCACCTACGAGTACGAAGCCCATGTGCCGATTGCCCTGAAGGCCGGTGCCACCGAAGCAAAAATCGCAGCGCTGCGCGACCCCGAACAACTGGGCGCCGGCCTGAGCGAGCTGGAACACACGCTGATGACCTTGACGGATGCCATGACCCGCAACATCGAGGTGCCCGCCAGCCTGTATGACAAGGTGCGCAGCCAGCTCGATGAGCGCCAGATCGTGGACGTGATGGTCACGATCGGGGCTTACAACATGGTGTCGCGGTTTTTGGTGGCCTTGGAAATGGGGCACTAAGGGGGCGGCCTCTCAGAGTGAATTCCCCAGCATCTCCGCATACTCCCCGGCCGTCGCAATGCGCGGATTGGTCTTGTGGCAATGGTCGGCCATCGCGCCCGCAATGATCCGGTCGAACTGCTCGCGCTGCACGCCCATTTCGGCCAGGCCCTTGGGCAACCCCAGGCGAGCGTTCATGTCCTTGATCGCTTCGGGGATGTCGCTGCCCGAGGCCAGGCCCATGGCGCGCGCCATGCGGTTCAGCCGGTTTTCCTTTTGAATCGACTCGGCGCTGGCGTTGAAACGCACGACCGCCGGCAAAAACATCGCGTTCAGCGTGCCGTGGTGCAGGCGCGGGTCCACGCCGCCCAGACTGTGGCTCAGCGAATGCACGCAGCCCAGGCCTTTCTGGAACGCCATCGCGCCCTGCATCGACGCGCTCATCATGTTGAGCCGGGCTTCCCGGTCGCTGCCGTCGCGCGTGGCGCGCTCGATGTGCGCCCAGCCGCGCTCCAGTCCGTCCAGCGCAATGCCGTCGGCCGGTGGGTTGAAAAGCGGCGCCATGAAGGTTTCCATGCAATGCGCAATCGCGTCCATGCCGGTCGCGGCCGTCAGGTGGGCGGGCAGGCCCAGCGTGAGTTCGGGGTCGCAAATCGCAGTTTTGGGCACCAGGTGCCAGGAATGAAAGCCGAGCTTGCGGTGGTCGTCCACGATGATGATCGCGCCGCGTGCCACTTCGCTGCCGGTGCCGCTGGTGGTGGGCACGGCAATCAGCGGGGCGACCCGATCCGTGATTTTGGGCGAGCCGCCTTCGATGGTCGCGTAGGTCGCGAGCGGGCCTTCATGCGTCGCGGCAATCGCCACGCCCTTGGCGCAGTCAATCGCTGAGCCGCCGCCCACCGCGATCAGGCCGTCGCAGCCGCTGGCCCGGTACAGCGCGGCGGCCGCGCGCACCGCGGCTTCCGTGGGGTTGGACGGCGTCTGGTCAAACACCGCCACCGTCACGCCCGGCAGGGCGTCCAGGGCTTTTTGCAAAATGCCCGCCGCTTTCACGCCGGGGTCGGTCACGATCAGCGGCCGGTTGATGCCGACCCGCTCGCATTCCTGGCGGAGCAGCTTGATGGCGCCAAATTCAAACTGGACCTGAGTGATGTAATAGATGAAGGCCATGGCTTGCTTGTCTTTCTGCGTTGTAGGATGTGGATTGCCGATTTTTTCTGTCCTTGCCCCGACTTTAATAGCTGACAACACGCATGACTTGCACGCATACCCTGAGCCCGGTCACTTTGGTGATAGCCCGCCTGGAGACGTTACCTGCATTGGCCGTGGCCCGTTAAATGCGCGCTCGCCCGCCCCAAGCCCTGCTGACGCACACGATGCAGGACGTCCTTCACCGCATGGTGCGGGCCCAGCGCCCGCCATTTCACACGCTCACCCCGGCGCTGGCCCGCGCCGCTTACGCGTCCGGTTCGGGTGTGCTTGAAATTCCCAAGCACGCGCTGGTCCGGATTGAAAACCTGCACATTCCCGCGCGGGATGGCCATGCGCTGCCGGCGCGGCTTTATGCGCCGTCGGCTGAAAAGCTGCCGGTGCTGCTGTACTTTCATGGCGGCGGCTTCACGGTGGGCAGCATCGCCACCCACGACGCGCTGTGCCGCCAGCTGAGCTTTCTGGCGGGCTGCGCCGTGCTGTCGCTTGACTACCGGCTGGCGCCCGAGCACAAGTTTCCGGTGGCGGCCCACGATGCCTGGGATGCCCTGCGCTGGCTGGCTGACCATGCCGCCAGCCTGGGCCTGGACGCCGAACGGCTGGCCGTGGGCGGGGACAGCGCCGGCGGCACGCTGGCCGCCATGTGCGCGGTGCTGGCGCGGGACGCCGGTTTGCCGCTGGCGCTGCAACTGCTGTTTTACCCCGGTTGCACGGCGCACCAGGACACGCCCTCGCACCACAAGTTCGGGCACGGATTCTTGCTTGAAGAGGCCGGTATCAGCTGGTTTTTTGCGCAGTACGTGCGCAGCCCGGCTGACTGCGACGACTGGCGCTTTGCGCCGCTCAATGCGCCCGATGTCGACGGTGTGGCCCCGGCCTGGCTGGGCCTGGCCGAATGCGACCCGCTGGTCGATGAAGGCGTGATGTATGCCGACAAGCTGCGGCTGGCCGGCGTGGCCGTGGACCTTGAAATTTACCGGGGCGTGACGCACGAGTTTATCAAGATGGGCCGCGTCATTCCCGAAGCGCGGCATGCCCATGCGGCTGCGGCGCAGGCGCTTCGACTGGCTTTTAACCTGGACTCATGAGCATGCAACGACAAGACTTCCGATTTTTTCACCGCCTGCGCGTGCGCTGGGTCGAGGTGGACATGCAAAAAATCGTGTTCAACGGCCACTATCTGATGTATTTCGACACCGCCATCAGCGACTACTGGCGGGCGCTGGCGCTGCCGTATGAAGAGGCCATGCTGCAACTGGGCGGCGACTTGTATGTCAAAAAGGCCAGCATTGAATACCACGCCTCAGCGCGTTTTGACGACCGGCTTGATGTGGCGCTGAAGTGCGTGCGCGTTGGTACCTCGTCGATGGTGTTTTCAGGTGCCATTTTTCGTGGCGCTGACCTGCTCATCACCTGCGAGCTGATCTACGTGTTTGCCGACCCGGCCTCGCAGACCTCCAGGCCGGTGCCCGATGCGCTGCGCAGCCTGCTGACGGGTTTTGAAGCCGGGCAGGCCATGCTGGACATCAAAACCGGTGACTGGGTGCAATTAGGCGCTGACGCCGTTCGCATCAGGCGCCGTGTGTTTGTCGAGGAACAGGGCATTGCGCCCGAACTGGAACCTGACGCAGCCGATGCCGGCGCCGTGCATGCCGTGGCCTACAACGGGCTGGGCCAGGCGGTGGCCACCGGGCGGCTGCTCAGGCACGCCGCTGGCGTGGGAAAAGTAGGCCGCATGGCGGTTCACCGCGCGCTGCGGGGTGCGCAGGTGGGGCAGGGCATTTTGCAGTCTTTGGTCGGCGCCGCACAACAGCGTGGCGACGCCGAGGTGGTGCTGCACGCGCAGCGCAGTGCCGAAGGCTTTTACCAGCGCCTGGGATTTGCGGTGCGCGGCGCGCCTTTTGACGAAGCCGGCATCGCCCATATTGAAATGTTTCGGATACTCTGAGCGCTTCGGGTTTATTGCCAGGACAGCGCAGCACAACTGCGCTCGATGCCGGCGCCCGCACCTGGCACTTCAGGCCGATGGGTGCGTTCTTCCAGTTGAACTTCCCACCGCCGTTCAGCCCCCGCGTGGCGCTGCGCGCTGGCCAGCAACAGCGTGCTGCTGCGCGTGCCATAGGCGTTTTCGGGAAAGTCGACAAACGCGCTGGATAAGGCTTCTTCAACGGCGAGCGGCACGCCGGTGGCAGGCAACGCCTCACGCTGCGCGCGTTCGCGGCTGGCCAGTGCGGCCCACAGCCGCGCTTGCAGCGTTTCAGGGTCGGGTGAAGCCTCCAGGGAGGCCCGGAGCGTGTTTTGCAATGCTGTGGTTTTGGGCCAGGGCGTGTTCAGTGCAGCATTGGAAAGTCCGTAAATCCCCGGCGCCAGGGCCTGGACATGAAGCGCTGAGCCGTCGGCCGGCCGGTTGCTCAGCCAGGTCCAGGCATTGCTTTGAAAGTCGCCGATCACCAGGTTAAAACCGCCATAGGCTGCGCCGTCCTGCGCCAGCGCCGTGGCAAAGGCGACGGCGTCACCGCCTTGCGCCAGCCAGCGCGTGACCAATTCACCCCGGGAGTGCGGCGCAGCAGGCGCATTGGCCTCGCGCACATTGGTCAGAAACGCCACGCGCCCGCCCGGTGTCAGGCCCAGCCAGGTGCCGCCGGCGCGCAGGTCGCGGCCGGAAATGATGTCTTGGCCGGCGTCTGTTTGCCAGCGGCTCAGAGGCTGGGTGGGTCGGTTTAAAAACTCATCGCGGTTGGACGCGACCACCAGCGGCCAGCGCGCAGAGGCGCCAATGGCAAAGGCAATCAGGCACATGACAAGGCGTTAGAGTGCATGCGTTTAAATATCTTCAAGCAACGGGTAGGGCAGTGGCAACAGCATCAGGGCCGCGCCGGTGCTGCCGCCCAGCGTGAGCCGCCCATCGGCAGAATCTGCCGCCGCAGCGGTCTGCATCGACACCACGGCATCGAAACCGCCTGACGGGTTGGCTGCAACGGCCGCAACCAGGCCGCAGGGCTGCTCGGCGTCCAGGGCGTGAAAAACTTCCTGGCCGACCGTGGGCGTGCCGGCGGTGTGCACCAAGTAAGCCCGACGCTTGAGCGTGCCGCGAAACTGGCTGCGCGCCACCACTTCCTGGCCGGGGTAGCAGCCTTTTTTGAAGCTCACACCGCCGACGGATTCGTAGTTGAGCATTTGCGGCACAAAGGCTTCGAAAATCGGCTGGGTGATCATGGCAATGCCTGACTGCACTTCCAGCCAGTCCCACAAGGCCAGATCCAGTGCCGGTCCCCGGGGGGCGGGCGTGCCTGCAGGCGCGCACCAGAGCGCGCGTGCCTGGCCTGCACCGGCGTGCAAAAACACCAGGTTTGCAGAATCAAAATCAACCTTGGTCCAAGGCGGGCAGGCGCTTCCAGCTATTTTTTCCATAGCGTTCCCAGCCACCCCGTACAGTGAAAACTCCGGGCTCGCGTCAGTGAGTTTCGCCTTGGCGCGCAGCACAAACATCGACAGGCGCTTGAGCGTGGCGGCCAGAATGTCCCGGCTGCACACCAGCAACACCTCGTCGTGGCTGCGTTTGAACACGAAAAAACTGGCCTGCATGCGGCCCTTGGCATTGCAAAAAGCGGCCAGCCGGGCTTCTGACAGGCCCAGCAAGGCCACATCCTGCGTCAGCTGGCCCTGCAAAAACTTCGTGGCTTCTTCACCCGCGACGCGGATGACGCCCCATTGTGTCAATTCGGCAATGCCGGAAATAGCTTCGGCAGAGGTGGGCATGGTCATGGGGTGGGGCATTGGGGTGGTGGGCATGGGCTGAATTATCATTGCCCTCTGAACTTTTGTTCTGTATTGAAAAGGTAGTTGCGCTGTGGGTCGTGTCTTTACAGGTTTTTTAAAGCTGGCGTTTGTTGCCGCGCTGCTGTTGGCGGGTGCGGCTTGGTGGTGGCTGAACGAACCGATGCCCCTGCGGCTGCAGCCGGGCAGCCAGGTGGTGGACCTGGAAATCGAGCCCGGGGCCCGAGGCGTGGCTGCCCTGGTGGTGGCCAGCGGCGCCGATGTTCCGGAGCCACTATTGCAGGCCTGGTTTCGCCTGTCCGGGCAGGCCCGGCAGATCAAGGCGGGCAGTTATGAGTTGGTTCCAGGCACCAGCCCGCGCAAGTTGCTGCGCATGCTGGTGCGCGGCGAGGAAACCCTGAAGAGCGTCACGCTGGTGGAAGGCTGGACCTTTGCGCAGGTACGTGCATCGCTACAAAAAGCAGAGCAGCTCACCCCAGAATCGAGTGGGCTAAGCCCCGAAATCATCATGCAAAAGCTGGACAGGCCGGGGATGCACCCCGAGGGCCGGTTTTTCCCCGACACCTACACCTATGCCAAAGGCTCCAGCGACCTGGCCGTGCTCAAGCGTGCCGCCCGCGCCATGGACAAGCGGCTTGACGCCGCCTGGGCGCTGCGCCAGCCGGACACACCGCTGAAAACGCCAGAAGAGGCATTGATTCTGGCCAGCATCATTGAGAAAGAAACCGGAATGGCCGCCGACCGGCCGGAAATTGGCGGCGTCTTTATCAACCGGCTACGCGCGGGCATGTTGCTGCAGACCGACCCGACCGTGATTTACGGCCTGGGTGCCGAGTTTGACGGTAACCTTCGAAAACGCCACCTGCAGGCCGACACGCCTTACAACACCTACACGCGTGCCGGCTTGCCGCCCACGCCTATCGCCATGCCGGGCAAGGCCGCGTTATTGGCCGCCGTGCAGCCGGCGCCCACGCGGGCCTTGTACTTTGTGTCCCGCAATGACGGAACCGGCCGCAGCCAGTTCAGCAGCAACCTGGACGACCACAACCGCGCCGTCAACAAATACCTCAGAAGCCAATCCAAACCATGAATATGCACGGCCTTTTCATCAGCTTTGAAGGCATAGACGGCGCCGGAAAGTCCACACACATCACGGGTCTGGCCGATGCCTTCAGGGCGCAGGGTAGGGCAGTGACGCTGACCCGTGAGCCGGGCGGCACGCCGCTGGCCGAAAAGCTGCGCGCCCTGGTGCTGGGCGACCCAATGGATCCGCTGACCGAGTCACTGCTGATTTTTGCGGCCCGGCGTGACCACCTTGTGCGTGTGATCGCGCCCGCATTGCTGCGTGGCGATGTCGTGCTGTGCGACCGATTTACCGATGCCACCTTTGCCTACCAGGGCGGCGGGCGCGGGTTTGACCTGCACGTCCTGTCTACCCTGGAGCAATGGGTGCAGGCCGACGAAGGTTTGCTGGGCGACCCGGCCGGCAATTCACCGATGACGCCCGAAGTTGAAACCGTGATCGAGCCGCACCTCACGGTCTGGTTTGACCTGGCGCCTGAAGCGGCCGCAGCGCGGCTGGCCGGCGCACGTATCCCCGATAAATTTGAATCCCAACCGGTGGAATTTTTTCGCCGCGTGGCCCAAGGCTATGCTGACCGCCAGCACGGCCACCCGGAGCGGTTTGCCCGCATCGATGCCTCGCAAACCCGCGAAGCGGTGTGGCAGGCGGTGCAGCAAGTGTTTGTTGGCAAGGGCTGGCTGTCATGACCAGCCCACGGCGTTTGGCGCCCTGGCTTCAAACCCAACTGGAAGGCCTGCTGACCCAGCGCGGACACGCCTGGCTGCTCAGCGGGCCTTCGGGTCTGGGCCAGTTTGAGCTGGCACTGGCGCTAGCCCGGGCCTGGCTGTGTGAAAAGCCGACGGCGCAGGGCGCTTGCGGTCAGTGCGGCAGCTGCCATGCCGTGGACGTGCACACCCACGCCGACCTGTCTATGCTGATGCCCGAAACCCTGTCGCTTGCGCTGGGCTGGCCGCTGGACGAAAAAACGCAGGACGATCTGGACAATAAAAAGCGCAAGCCGAGCAAGGAAATCAAGGTCGATGCAGCGCGCGAAGCCGTCTCCTTCACCCAGTTCACGCGCTCGCGCGGCAACACCAAGGTGGTGCTGGTGTTTCCCGCCGAGCGCATGAACCACATCACGGCCAACACGCTGCTCAAAACGCTGGAAGAGCCACCGGGTGCCGTCAAATTTGTACTGGCGACCGAGTCGGCCCACCAACTGCTACCCACCATTCGCAGCCGCTGCCTGGGCCACACCATGCTGTGGCCCGAGTTTGCACCCGCACTGGACTGGCTGCAGCAGGAAGCCAGTCGCCCCAGCGAGGGCGAGGGCAGCGCCAAAAAAGTGATCCGGCCGCCCGATGCGGCCGATCTGGAGACACTGCTGGTGGCCGTCGGCGGACGTCCGGCCGACGCCCTGGCGTGGGCGCAAAGCAGCCCACCCAACGAGGCTGCACAGCACTGGCACGCGTTGCCAAAAGCAATGGCCCGGGGCGATGTCAGCGCGCTGACCAACTGGGCGCCGGCGCTGGCGGTTGATGCGTTGCAAAAGCTCTGCCACGATGTGCTGGCCGTCAGGGTGGGGGCGTCGCCCCGGTTTTTCAGTGCTGTGGACCTGCCGCTTCCGCCTCCGGCCGTAGCGGGTAAGCCCATCGCAGCCAGTCCAGCCCCACCCGGTTTTTACGCGCTTACCCGCTGGTCCAAAGAGCTCAGTACGATCGCACGCACTGTAGAGCATCCGTATAACGCGGGCTTGCTGCTGGAAACCCTGGTCAGCCGCGCCCAACTGGCACTCAGTGCCAAATGAATCAGGCCATGCTGGAACGCCAGCATATGGACACTATACAGATGCCGCCAAACCGATAAACTAAGAGCATGACCACCACCCACCCCGCCAGTTCCCCTGCTGCCGCTGCCAACCGGCCCAGCGTTGTCCAGCTGGCCATCAAGGAGAAAGCAGCGCTGTATGCCGCTTACATTCCCTTGTTTCAGGAGGGTGGCGTTTTTATTCCCTCGGCGCGCGACTACAAACTCGGCGACGACGTCTACATCCTGCTGACGCTCCCCGAAGACACCCAACGCTACCCGGTAGCCGGAAAAGTGGCCTGGATCACGCCGCCTCGGGCTTCTTCAAACCGGACCCAGGGCGTTGGGGTTCGGTTTCCGTCTGACGAAAAATCGCGCTTGCTCAAGCTCAAGATTGAAGAAATCCTCGGTGCGCATCTGGCGTCCGAGCGGCCCACGCAGACCATTTAGGCGCTGCCTCGCTTTTGTCCCGCACGGGAGGAGCGATCTATCGCTATGTTCTCGCTATTTTTTAATCGCTTGTAGTGACGCAATCGCGGGCATACAAGCCATTTTTACCTAAACTTTGATTCTTGAATGTTTACAGATTCCCATTGCCACTTGAGTTTTCCTGCGCTGAAGGCCGAATTGCCTCAGATTCGTCAGGCCATGCAAGACGCCCAGGTGGACCGGGCGCTGTGCATCTGCACCACGCTGGAGGAGTTTGAGGCCGTTCACGAACTCGCCACGACCTATAGCAACTTCTGGTCGACGGTAGGTGTGCATCCCGACAACGAGGATGTGCAGGAGCCCAGCCTGCAAGATTTGCTGCAGCGTGCCAATTTGCCTAAAGTGGTGGGCATTGGCGAAACCGGACTCGATTATTTCCGGCTCGGGGAGCGCACGGTGGCCGACATGGAGTGGCAGCGCGAACGCTTTCGGGTGCACATTCGTGCGGCGCGCCAGTGTGCAAAACCGCTGGTGATTCACACCCGAAACGCCTCGGACGACACGCTGGCCATTTTGAAGGAGGAGGGTGAGGGCGCAGGCAGCGGGCGGGCCGGTGGTGTTTTTCATTGCTTCACAGAAACGCAGGCCGTCGCGCGTGCAGCGCTCGACTTGGGATTTTACATCTCGTTCTCGGGCATTTTGACCTTCAAGACAGCGGGCGACATACGGGAAGTAGCCCGCTTTGTGCCGCTGGACCGCATGCTGATCGAAACCGACAGCCCTTATCTGGCACCCATGCCTTACCGCGGCAAGACCAACAATCCCTCCTATGTTCCCTTTGTCGCGCAGCAGATTGCCGAACTCAAGCAGCAGCCTGTGGAACTTATCGCCGAGGCCACCAGCCGCAATTTCGAGCAGCTTTTTACGGGGGTAACGGCATGAAGAAAAACCTCATCAGCCACCTGAAAAAACTAGTCTGTCTGTTTGTTTTTGTTGGGTGTGGCGTGGTGCAAGCTGGTTCCTACGAGGATTTTTTCGACGCCATCAAGCAAGATAATCCGGCCAAACTCCAAGCGCTTTTGGCGCGCGGTTTTGATGCCAATACACCTGATCTTAAAGGCCAGCATGGCCTTTATCTGGCGCTGACCGAGCCTTCGCTCAAGGCCGCGCAGGTCCTGATCAGCTGGCCCAAAACCGACGTCAACCGACTCAATGCCAAGGGCGAAAGTCCGCTCATGCTGGCGGCCCTCAAAGGCCAGCGGGATCTGGCCGCGCAATTGATCAAAAGAGGCGCAGACGTGAACAAGACCGGCTGGACGGCCTTGCATTACGCCGCCAGCAGCGGGCAACTGGCCATCATCAGCTTGCTGATCGAGCACAGCGCCTACATTGACGCTGAGTCGCCCAATGGAACCACGCCCCTGATGATGGCTGCCATGTACGGTTCTCCTGAAGCCGTCAAGCTGCTGTTGCAGGAAGGCGCCGACCCGCAACTGAAGAACCAGCAAGGACTGAGCGCGCTACAGTTTGCGCAGCGTGGAAGTCGGCCCGATTCGGCGGAAGCCATCGCCACCTTTATACGTAGCAAGCGGCCAGCTGGCCAATGGTGATCCAAGGTGGCATGAGCAGCTTTGGTTTCTTGGTCGTGTGACGGTTTTTTGATCTTCCACGATGTATACACCGTTCCAAATGAGGCCGTTTTGGGGCATCTAAACAGCGTACGATTTTTGAACTGTTAACCAGTCCAAACCCCTGCGAAGGGGTTTTTTTACGTCAAACGAATTTTGAAATTAGTTTGAGAACGGCGAATACAGCCAGGAAAATTGACGCAGTGAGCAACACGATCAAAACAGGATGCCAAGGGCGAGGCGCAGACCGCAAGCCAGGTGAACCACGAGAATTGACAGACTTGCGGAAATGGGCACGCTCAACGTAACGTGCTTTTTCACGAAGTAAATCACGGTACCAGTCGCGGTCATCCATAGCCATGGCCAGATGATAAACGAGTGACAGGAAACCGGTTTTTCAAGCGGCGGGCAAGCAGCAGTTGGTTTTAACCGGTGCGCTTCGCGGCGAGGTTTGGAGGTGCACCAGGTGAGGGAGTGGCACCAATCACGGCGGGAATATTGGCCTTGGCTGGTTCGGCGGGTACCCCTTGAACGTTACCGCTTCGCTGCATGGCTTCGCCATCGGGTGCGGAGAAATCCAGTTCGACAGCGTAGAGCGTCGCAGTGGGGGGGCGGTGGATGCGGCCCCGCTTATGCACGAAGTTGGAAATATCAAGCTCAGCGATGGACAGCGGACGCGGGATAAAAGGGCCATCCGGGAGCGCGGAGGCTGGAAGGGTTTTATCAGCGCCAGCAGAAACGGTAGCGGCGCAGAACTCTGCCGATTTCAGGAAAGCTGTACCGGTGGAATCAAAGCAGGAGCAGGATTTTTTAGTTGCAGCGCAGCCGGAAAAAGCAGGAGGTTTTTCATTGAAGGCAACGGCGGGCGGTTGATCGGATGGTTGTTGCTGAGCTGGTGAAGAAGCTGGCGAACCGGGAAGCGGTGACGTAACAACCGACGATGTGACCACCGTTTTTGTCGTGGGAGCAGAAGCACCGGGTGCTGGAATCGGAACCACTGAACTGACGGAGGTTGTAACGCCTTTGCCGGTCATGGAGCCGGAGAGGACGCCAAAGGCTTTGGGACCGAGGAACACGGCGGCGACCAGTCCAAGCACGGGAACAATCAGCCAGGGCGGAATTTTTTGCTTTTGCTTGGTGTGAAGCTCGGACGATTTATAGAGCGCAAAGGCTTTTTTGGGGTATCCCCAATAGCTGACGGTGGCGGTTTTGGTTCGGTGCACATCGACGGAACAGCCGTCCCAGTCATAGATCACAGCCCGACCCATGCCGAACATACGGCGAACATGCATATGTCGGCCAACTAAGCGCCGGACGTTCTGGTCAAGCAGCATCGGGTTTTGCGTGACGATGACAATATCCACGCCCTTGTGCCGGTGCGTTTCTAGTGCCTTGATTTCGCCAGGTGGCTTTGTGCCCATGCCGCGTGGACGCCACCACCTTTGCACCTCGTCAACAAAAATAACGTCACCGGGCTTGCACCAGGTGTGCCAGTTCCAAAGACCATCCCCTTCACCTGCGAGGCAATTACCGTCACCGTCCACAGTGCCAGGTGCCAACATTTCATGATCAAGCAGCAGATCGGGGACGCCATCGACGACGAGGCGGCGCTTTTGCGTGGTGCCATCCTTGAGGGTGACCATTTCCTCAGACAGCTTTTTGACGAGGGTTGAAACGGCGTAGAGGGTTTTCCCGGAACCGGGAACACCGGTGATCAGGTAGATCATTATTTGCCCATCACGAAACGGGTAGCACTGACAGCGGCCCACATACCAGCACGCGCCACCATGGCACCGCAAATGATGCCGATGGACTGAGGTAGGCCAGCGACACCGGCAAGGCCCAGGACGTCACCGGGAAGGCTGGCCCAGTTGGTCACAGCAGAGTCAATCAGAGACTGTATGGCGATCGTGAGGCCGGTGAAGGTCACAGTGCCGAGGCCGACAGCTGTCAGGACACGGAGCGCGAGAGGCCCCGCGAGGGTGATCAGGAAGGACGCCCAATTCATGATTTAGACCCTCAAGCTTTCAGCGAGTATCCATGCACCCATCACGGCGGCGATGGCCATAAACAGCCACTTCAGAACGGCTAAGCGATTGCACAATTCGACGTATGAAATGGAGTAGCTGCGACCGATCACCATAAAAGTGATCGGTGGAGGACAGGAAGCAGAACCAGCAAAAGCAACAGTGGTGACGGTTACGGCCTGATCTAGATTACTAAGCTTTTCAGCGGCTGGCGCATCGCCCAGGTCAACGCATCCGGCGCGATTCGGATGGGTTTTGCACTCGTCCTCTGGGGGTTCTTCGACCGGAGGCGGCGTGTCTGTTTTAGTTTCAGAACTGACAGTTTCGCCGGTCGTATTATTTGTAATATTGGTCACCGTAACAGTAGTGGTCGTGACGTTCGGCCCCTCATAAGTGTGGTTGTAAGTGACGTTCTCAGTCTTTGTCGTGTTGTTCGTCGTGTTGTTCGTCGTCGTGGACGGACCAACCGAAGTAGCAGGGCCAGTAATGGTCAATGGTAACGGCTGGAGCTTGACGGATGGGTCAAGCTCGGAGGACTGAGCGAGAGCGCGAGCAATATTAGACGTCGAGGGCCAAACAGACTTAGCCGCTACCACATCAAGGAGCTCCTGAGTGGAGGACGGTGAAGTCGCAGGCGGTGGTGGAGAGGCAAGGGCAGTAGATCCCGACACGTCCTTATTACTCGATAAATTAGGGTAGTTAGATGCAGTGTCAGAACAATAAACGGTGGCAGTACACGAATTATTAGAAGCATTGTAAGCAGGGTCATAGACACGCCAAGGCTTAGCCCAACTACAAGCACCACCGCCAAAATTAGCAGGTGCAGGCATAACCGGTATACAGATATCTTTGCCTGTTGCAGTTTTTGAAACAACAAGAGGGCCGGAGGAATTGTCAAGCCCAAAGCCTAATTCTTTGGCGAGGTCATAAATTGCAACACCAACAGCCAACGGCCCGGCAATCTTGACGAGCGCACGGCCAACAGCTTTGCCAACCTCAGCAGCAGGGATACGGCCAGTAGCGCCAACCGGAACTCGGTTACCGGACGGATTGGGAATACTTCCCGCCCCATCGACACGTGGCAAACCGCCATCAGGTGTGATTGTGGGTACCCCCGGAGAAACCAGCGGGACGCCCTCTTTGCTGAATCCGACCGTTTGCTTACCTGCACCCGTGGCTTGATGCATGAAACGATCAAACGCCGAAGGCGCAGCGGTGGAAGCAGCGTTAGCGTTCAGCGGAAAAGCAGCCAAAGCAAGAACCCCAACGAGAACGCGAACGAAAGTAGTACAGGGTCTTGCATAGGTCATGACTCAGGCCGGTTTTTCAAAAGGTTATAGACTTGCTTGACGCCCCATATGACGCAAGCCGCCGTGAGAGTCAAGCCGAAAACGACAGACACGGCGGCGTAATCGTCAGCAGTCGCGGGAAGTGGGCCGACCAACAACGTACATGTTGCATCAGCGCAGGTAATGGATTCAGCCATTTAGTACCGCCACTTTGAAACGTCAGCGGAACCGGTGCCGCTGGCGTTGCTCCACTCGTCACCCCACGAATCATCATTTTTTGCTTCATGCTCGAAGGCCCTACGATCATAAGCATGTTCCGCATCTAGGACGGAGGCGGTGGACGTGCCGGATGATGGAGGGGCCACATTCACCCCGAACATACCCAAAACTTTGATGGTTCCATAGGTTGCAGCAGCAAACGCAATGAGAGCGCCAAGAACCACGAGGACGGCGGTCTGAGCGACCTCAATCCCCGCAGTTGCGAGCGTAGCCAGCGCGGCGTTGCTCGCGTTCATGATCAGCGGCCGATCAGGCGGAGGATGCGCTTCACGCCGAAGATTGCAGCGCCCATCGTGATCATTGAACCCAGGACGACCAGCACGGCGGTTTGTGCGTCTGCAATGCCGGTGGTTGCGGCGGCGGTGTCAATCACGGCGTGCGCACTGGACATGGCGGCGAGGGAGCCAGCAGCAACCAGGGCAGGGACGGAAAAACGAGCGAATTTGTTAACTTTGTTCATGATGCACTTTCTTGAATCGCTGAAAAATCTCAGCCCATAGCGCACGGCGTTTCTCAACGTTGGTGCGCTACAGGATGAAAGCTTTAATCCTCGTCTTGAACCGCCCCACAGTCGGGACATTTGTAGTAGTGCTCGCCAGTAGCACCGCCGCGACTAAAAGACTGAACATCAGCGTCGCAGCCGCAGTCCTCACATTGCATAGTCATGTCGAAATCGTCATCCATAAATCACCCTTGGAAAAGTTGAATAGGCACTCACGTGGAAGCGTTCGGGCAAGTCCCGAAGCTGCGTGATCTCCAGACAGCCACCAGCGAGGCGGCAGCTAAAGGCGGGGGCGAGAATCTCGCCAGTGGCGCGGACAATAAGACCGACCTTTTTACGCACAAGGTCGCCTACGCCATGCTCCAGCTTGGCCCACTCTGGCAGGTTGAACCAGCCACGGACAGCACGGGCGGCAGCATCGAGGCCGCCGATGCCATAAAGCCTGATTCCCTTGGGGAAAACGGTTAATTCGCCGAGCTTGGACAGGTACTTCATGAGATAGCCGACGCCGGAATACGCTTCCTGCGTATTCGTCATGCCGTGAGGCCAGAAGGGCAGGCGATGGCCGAACTTTTTACGGGTGGGCTTGTCCCAAAACGGCATCTTGACGCCAACCGGGAGCCAGACCAGGAGGTGATAGTGAACAGCGCCGCGTTTTTGCAGTTCACCGACCCACGTATAACGGCAGGGCACCCCTTTGGACTGGCACCAGTTCCGAAAGCCTTGGATGGCCTTTGAAATGTGATCTGCGCGCCAGTCCGAAAGGCCCTTGTAGGTCAAAGTGACAAACCAGCAAACCGGAGGCCGAAAACCCTTGTACGCGATGCCGTGGAGGTGTCCAGAGGCCCACACGGAGCGCTTAAGGCGCTTCACCCGGCGTTCCGCACAGGCGGGTGCAGAAAGGTTTACGGAGTGCTTAAGTCTTGTTTCAAGACTTGTTTTAAATGGGACAAGCCCCGCGGCTTCGCCGCCGGAAGCAGCCGCGCGAGGCGCGGCCTGCATCGTCGCCTTCGCCGCGCTCATGCCAAAGACCCGACAAGTTGGACGCGAATAATCCGCCGAGCGCCCAAAGACTTACGGAGCGCAGGCCAATTAGCCAAAGTGCAGCATTCATCATTAACGCCGAAATCTGGACACTTAAACCAAACGTGAATGATTGGCTTCATACCAGACCCGCCAGCAATTCAAATTGCAACGCCATTTCACAAACAAGGGCGCGATCAAAGGCAGCGTTGGCCATATCGTCCCGGGACTTGCTGGCAGCAGCAAAACCGGACATAGCCAAGTTACCAGCGACCTTGAATTCATGTTCAAAGGTACGGAGGTGGAAACTCGCCAAGCTGGCGAGGTCTTTGCCGCGAGGCTCAAACATGCTGAACTGGTCGGCGGCCATCAGTGAAACGTCCCAACAGCGAGGAAGGGCGTGCGGAAAGTCACATGATCATCACCGAGGATTGAACGGCACTCGCGAACGTAACCGGTGAACACGGCAAGCGACTCGAACAGGCGAACCCGTGGACCAGCGGAACCAATCCACAGGAAACGGTAAATCTCCTGCGTCTTGTCGGGGATGCCTTTATTGGCCGTGGTTGCGATGGTCATAGCGCGACGCCTCCAATGGGGACAGACGACAAACCGAAAAATTCGAGGTCGATAGCGGCTTGTTCACCCTCGACAGGACGCGAAACGGTAAGGCGTACCGTATGTACTTCGTCCGAAGCTTCGAACTCGGCGCCAGCAACACCACGGGCGCACATGGCGAGAATCGCCAGGCGTGCAATGTGGTGAATTTGCTCAACATCGGCGGGGGCCATGATCAGGCAGCTTTAGGAGCGGCGACCATGGGAATCAGGCGAGGGCGCACTTCAAGCCGACCATCGCGAGACACAAACACGGCAGCAGGGCTCAGGGTGTAGTGACCGCGAGCGTATGGGGTCTGGTCTGCGTCAAGGGCGATTTCGAATTTGTCAGGGAATTCTGCGACGGTGCCGTCTTTGTCAACGGTGAAGGCATGGGCGTTTTGAATGCGCATGTGGTACGGCTTGCCGGAGGTCTTGCCGATGCCCTTCATTTCGCGGATTTCAGGTGAGGTGATTGCGATTTTGATCATGATTTTTTTCCAAAAGAAGTAGATTTATGGTGTTCCCACCGACGAAAAGCCTTAGAGTCCGAGAAAGAAGATTCAACCAGAAAATTAAACAAAGTTGTTTAATGAGCGGATCATAGTAAACGAGGTTGTTACATGCAAGAACTTAAAACCCTAATTGACAAAGCGTCAAAAGTGTGCGGGTCAGACAAGCAGCTAGCCGAGCGCATGGGAGTACATCAGCAAACGATTTCGAACTTGAAAAAAGATCGAACCATCACACCGGAAACGGCAGCGGAATTAGCCGCTATAGCTGGAGAGAACCCAAGAGAGGCCGCAATCGCCGCGATCATCGAAAGAGCAAAAGGATCGCGTAGAGGCGAGGTCTTAAAGGCAATTTTGGGAAAGGCCACGATGGCGGCTGGCGTGGTGACAGTTTTGCTGTTGTCAGGGCCCGACGCTTCGGCAGGTAGATTGCCGACATTCCACGATGTATATTATGTTAACTAATATACCCATATATCGTGTTTCGGCGCCCCTCGCCGAAATCCAGTCGCTAGTCGCGAAACACCCCATAGCCCAAAGATCAGCCCTTTCGGGCTGATAAGCGCTTGCTGCGCAAGGCCATGGTCGGATTTTTGTGCGCCATTTCGGTGGCTGCTTCGCTCGCAGCTTCGGCGAGGCGTCGATTGAGTTGCTCAAAAGCGTCTCTGGTCGTCGTGCGGTCCCGCTCCAGCAGATCGTGCAACTCCCGTGACCGCTCGTTGGCGGACACCAGCGCTTGTTGCATGACTTGAAGGTCTGACTGCACCTGCGATAGTTGGTCGTTCAGGGTCTGGTTTGCCAATTCCAGGGCTTTGAGCGCCGCTTGCGAGCGCCGCTCGGTTTCTGCAAGGGCTAGCTGGGCCTGCTTGGTGCCTTGTCTGGCCCGATCAAGCTCCCCGAGAAGGCGCCGCTCATTGGCAGCCGCTCGCTCCTCGAATCGAACTCGTTCCTCTGCGTGACGCTGCGCTTCTTCGTCGATTCGGCGTCGGTCTGCCTCGTGCTGCGTCGCTGCGGATGCCAGGCGCGCACGGAATTCATCAACTTCACCTTCCCGGCGGGTCATGCGCGTGTGCGATTCCTTGAGCTGGCTGGTCAGTTCAAGGATGTGTGCCCGTGCCATGTCCGCAGCTTGATCCACTGCGCTTTGCCTGTCGCTCAAGGCCTGCGCTTCTCGGCTCAGATTGGCCTTTTGCACGTCAAGTGCGTGGGCCTGCTCAGCCAGCTGCTGTCGTGACTGGACAAGCTCCTGATCGGCTTGCTCGCGGGCCGAGCGCATGGCCGTATCCCACAACTGGGTCATGGACTGCCAGACAGCCTCCGGCAGCTGTCCGGTTTCTTCCTGGGCAGGTGTTGCGTCAAGACGTGGTCCCAGGCTGGCAAACCACGCTTCCAGCATCGGGCTGACCGTGTTGGGCGAGCCACGGCCCATCTTTTGGCGTACCCGCTCTATGGTCGGGCGCTGGCCTTCCTTGAGCAAGGCATCGGCGGCGGCCCAGATTTCATCTTGCTGAACCCCCCGTGTACTTTTTGACTGCATCGCTTTGATTCCCCTGCTATATTTACCAACGATAAAAGATTGTTATCGAGATCTATTTATATATTTTGTAATTTATCATACATCTTATGTGTGATAAATTTAATTAAACAACCGATTGCCCGTTGATGTACCTGCCACGCCTCCAAAACGTCCCTGCACTTCAACCTGCCGATCTCTGTGAGGTGACGCAGCACGCGATTGATGAGTTGCTGCGTGAAGGCGAGTCAAAAAACACCCTGCTCAGTTACCGCAGTGCGCTGCGTTACTGGGCAGCGTGGTACGGCATTCGGTATGGCCAGCAGATTGATCTGCCGGTGCCCACGCCTTGCATACTCCAGTTCATCGTCGACCATGCCGAGCGCACCACAGACAACGGGCTGGTGTCCGAGTTGCCGCCCGAGATTGACAGGGCTCTGGTCGACGCGGGCTACAAAGGCAAACTAGGCGCTTTGGCCCACAACACGCTGGTGCACCGGATTGCCGTGTTGTCGAAGGCGCATCAGTTACGGGAAGTCAAAAACCCATGCCACGACCCCAAAGTGCGTGAATTGCTGTCGCGCACCCGCAAGGCCTACGCCAAACGTGGCGTCATGCCCCAGAAAAAAGAGGCGCTGACGTTGGACCCTTTACAGGCGATTCTGGCGACCTGCGACGACTCACTGCGCGGTAAGCGCGACCGCGCCCTGCTTCTCTTTGCCTGGGCCAGCGGTGGTCGCCGACGCTCGGAGGTGGCCGGGGCCGACATGCGGTTTTTGAAACAGGTCCCGGAGGGCTTTATTTACACGCTTGCCTACTCCAAAACCAATCAGGCTGGCGTGGATTTACCCGAGAACCGAAAGCCGCTGCTAGGGGGCGCTGCCGAGGCTTTGACGGCCTGGCTGGCAGCCTCCGGCGTCACACATGGGCAGATTTTCAGGCAGGTGCGCAAAGGGGGGTATCTGGGCGAAGCGCTCTCCCCCGCTGCGGTACGTGACATCGTCAAGAAACGGTGCGTTCTGGCGGGTATCGAGGGCGACTTTTCGGCGCATTCATTGCGGTCGGGTTTTGTCACAGAGGCGGGTCGTCAAAACGTGCCGCTGGCAGAAACCATGGCAATGACCGGACATCACAGTATTTCAACCGTCTTGGGTTACTTCAGGTCGCAGGCACCACTTGCCCACGCCGCTGCACGTCTGTTCGAAAAATGACGGCCTGCCCTTTTTCCTCCTCATCACGACGACTTTTTGTAGGACGATGGAGCGCTTGGGGAAAGCGGTACTGGCAGGCTGGCAAACTGCTGCGATGAAGAAAAATTGGAGTTTTGCTATTTCGCGCTTTCGGCCGGCAGTCTTGGCCTTGTGCCTGGCTGGCGCTGGCAGCGTACCTGCCCAAGTGCCGTCCGCGCCGAATAATGAATCGAATGCGGCTGCGTTGCTTGAAAAGCACGCAGCCCTGTTACCACAGTTAATGCAAAACCCTTACAAGCGGCCGCTGTTTCTGGCGTCCGCTGAGGGCGCCAAAACGGTGAGCGGTGACGCCTACGCCGTGCTGGAGGCCCCCTTTAGCAGCGTTAGTTCTGCGTTCAGCAGCCCGAACCGTTGGTGTGATGTGCTGATTTTGCATCTCAACACCAAATATTGCCGTGCAAGTGCAGACACAAGTCCCAGCAAAATGGCGGTGAGCATCGGTAAGAAAACGCCGCAGACGCTGAAAGAGGCATTTCCCCTTGAATTTGCCTACCGCGTGGACGCTGCCTCACCAGACTATCTGGCGGTTCAGCTAAATGCCGAGCATGGCCCCTTGAGCACCAGCAACTATCGAATCGCGCTTGAGTCTGTTTCTTTGCCAGATGGCAAGACGTTCATGCATTTGCGCTATTCGTACAGCTATGGCCTGGCGGGTCGCCTGGCAATGCAGACTTACCTGTCCACCTTGGGACGCGGCAAGGTAGGCTTTACGCAAATCGGTCAGGGCGATAAAGCCGCTCATGTTGGCGGTATGCGAGGCACCGTTGAGCGCAACACCATGCGCTACTACCTGGCCATCGAGGCGTATCTGGCGTCACTGGGTCAACCGCCTGAACAACAACCTTCTGCACGAATGCAGTACTGGTTCGACGCGACTGAAGGGTATTCTCGGCAGTTGCATGAGGTGGACCGCAAGGACTATCTCAGCATGAAAAAAGAAGAATACCAGCGTCAGCAAACCTTGCCAGCGCCACGCTGACCAGCACAACTGCGGTCAAAGGCCCGGTCAACGGTCACTCACTTGGCGCCGGTTTGGCCAATCTCAAACCGCTTGAGGCGGTGGGCGAATGCCAGGCTCACGAATGGGGAATACGGGTGCTGGCGGTGGCGGCTCGTGGACATCGGGAGGTGTTCCGGGTTCTGGCGGCACAATCAATGGCGGCAATTTTTCCGGTTGAGGGCTGCCTGGAAGAGGCGGAACAGGTTCAGGCGCAGGAACATTGACTGACATCGAGTTCTCCATAAAAAGCGTGGAATAAACACTGTTAGCGCATCGTCATCCGCTCCCATTTTCGGGTCTCTGCGCGTTTGGTTAACTGGGCGCGTATGAGCAGCATTGCCAACGCCCCTGCAGCTACCGCGAGCAAGGCTGACCGCAACGGCTGATCGGCCACATGACGCTTGAAGGCGTCTGTGCAGAAAGGCGGGGTAATGCGCAGCTGCGCAGGCTCTACACTGGGAGTTGGCATGGTTGGATTGCCGTTTCGCTAAATGGATGAATTAAGGCGCGAGTGGCAAACTTCAAGTCGGTTAAAACACATCATGTGCCTGGGTTGACGACCGCGTCCAGCTTTTTGCTTTGCGCCACGCAGTAGTCCAGCAAGTCGTCAATTTCAGTTGACTTGTCAAAGACGGCGTCTACGCCCAGTTGCGCACACCGTGAGCGAATCTCGCGGGTCGCGTAATTGCTGAAAACTACCATTTTTTGTCGGGCATTGCGAAAGCGGCAAGCATGAAGGACACCAAGCCCGCTTCCATCTTTGAGAAACAGATCAACGATGGCCAGATCCCAATGGTCGCTATGGCCAGTCAACCATTCAGCGCCTTCTTTTTCCGTGTCCGATGTGCCCACGGTTTGGATCGGCGCAAGCTCTTCCAGCGTACTGATGAGGTTGTCGCGAATGGTCGAATTGTCTTCGACCAGATAAGTTCTCATTTTCATTGGCGCGCCACTGAGTGCCGGTCATCTCTGTCGTCGTTGTTCATAAGTCCAATTTAAATCATTGCAGCGAGCATTGATGCCGGAACTGTCACCGTGCGCACGTAGGAGAACACGCTTTGGCCTGGCGGGTCGCGATGTTGACCTTCAAGGGGTGGCTTCAGCCATGATGAGACGGTTGGTATAACCGTTGCGGTGTATCCTTGACTAACCGCGTTGCAAGCACCTTTGGGTCAATTCCACGTCCACTGTTTTATGCCCTGAACAGGGCTTCAGGAAACTTGAACTTGACCGTAGGCACCGTGAAATCCTCAAAAGGTGCACCCAAGGCAATGTCCCCTTCGAGCGGCAACATGCACTCTTGCCTGCGCAGCGCAACCACGGCCGCACTGTCTGAGAATTTGACCCAAGTGCCGTAGCTGCTGAGATCTTCCAGGTAGAACTTGCCTGCCCTCCACTCAATTCTGGCGTGCGTGCGCGAGACTCGCGGGTCATGCACGACAAAATGTGAGTCCTCATCCCGGCCCAGAAAAATTGGCAGATCGCCTGACATGAATACGGCCTGGATGTCTAGCCATGAGAGGCTGATGGCTTTGGGGGTTACCAGTGTTTGAGGCGAAGAGGGTGTCAGGCCAGCCTGCAGCGTAAAAAAATCCGATTGCGATTCGGGCTGCCATTCGACTCTGTACACCACGCAAGCTTCGCTACGGCCCCTGATATCAAGTGAGCCCAGGCAGCGACAGCGCACCGGGTTGTCCGGTGCCGGTCGCCCGATCACGGCCTCGGTTGCCAGAATCTGGTCCGCACCGGACAAATCACTCAGACGTGACGCAACATTGACTGCATCACCGAAAACATCGTTATCTTGCTCGACGACTTCACCACGCGCCATCCCGACCTGCAGCCGCATTTTGAGCGGATCGGGCCAGTTCTCGATGCGCGTGAAGTGAACCCGCTGCATCTCGGTCACTGCCGCCAGTGCATCGTTGTTTTCAAGGAACACAAGCAGCGCGCCATCGCCTAAATACTTCACGACGTGTCCGCCATGGCTTTCGCAGACTTTGCCCATCCATTGCATCAGGCGTGTGATGGCTTGGGTCGCCATCGCATTACCGAGTGATTCAAAAACCCCTGTACTTCCTGTGAGATCAGCAAAAACGACGGTAACTTCTGCCATGGGGCGATTGCAATTGCTGGTAGTTATTTAGAGTTATTACAACATATGCGCTCCATTAGAGCCCCGTGCATTGACCCATTAATTCGTCCTCTGGGTACAGCTGCCACACATGCCGCAATAGACTTCAAACCGTTGAGCTAAAGTTCTCAGACTATTTTTGGTAGCATATTTGTTGCTTTAATAAAACATTGGCAATTAAAATGACAAAAGTGTTAAATTGTTCATGGATGTAGGGGGCTTTTCCATGGTTACCATTTTTCCCTGTCTCAGGGCAACCGTTGTCTCCGTTAATCAAGCAGGGCTTGCATGCCCGACAGAAAGTTGATGACTCATGGAGTTGTTCAAATTCAATTTAAAAAGCAGCTTCATGGCGTTGCTGGGGTCGGGGAATGTCACGCCATCCATGCTGCAAGACCGCACCGAGGAAATCCGGGAACTGATTCTGGGTGAGATGGGTGAATTTGGGCAAAAAAATTACGCCGGCATCGTTCGTCTAGTCCGCTATGCACAAGACGCCCAAGGCTTGTGGTACGCCCGAGGCGATGTGATGAAGGTGTTGGCTGCGGTCCATGGGGAAACCATTGCCCGTGAAAAATTGGCGGGCATCTCTGAAAAATTCGAAGGACTTTTGCCCCGCAGCCTTAATTCCAGGCCCAGCCCGCTGGATCATTGACGTGATTTGATAGGCAAGGCGGCGCGGTCATTCACCCGCTTTTAATGCTGGTGCCCCCAGAGTAAAAAGGCATCCCTTCCCTCAACGGCCAGCGTGGTTTTGAAGCCTACCGGCAGCAGCACTTTGGTGGCGACATGGCCAAAGGGAAGTCCGGACAGCACGCGTGCCTTGATCTGGCTTTGCAGCCAGGTTGCCACCGTCGCCAACTTGAAGCCCTTGTCATGCGGGACCAGCTTGTAGCCGGAAAACTGCCCGAAAATAACGGCTTTTTGCTGTGCCAGCACACCGGCATGCAGCAGCTGCGTCAGCATGCGCTCGACGCGGTAGGGGTGTTCGCCCACGTCTTCCAGGAACAGAATGCCGCCTTTGACGGCGGGCAAATAGGGCGTTCCCACCAGCGACGACAACATGGCCAGGTTACCGCCCCACAGCACTGCGTTGTCAATGCTAAAAGTGCCGGTATCGCCCTCTGAAATCTCGTTGCCAGCAACTGAATGGGTCGCTTTTTTGGGCAGCTGCCAGCCCGCGCCCTCGCCCTGCCCCGTGATCAGGTCGTCAAAGCAGGCTTCCATGATGTCATCGGGCGTCGTGGCGCTTCCAAAGTCTTCGCCCAGCGCAGGGCCGGCCCAGGTCACCGCACCGGTCTTGGCGAGCAGCGCCGTCTGAAAAGCCGTGAAGTCGCTCAGTCCCACAAACTGGGTGCCCTTGGCAATGGCTTTCGCGATGGCCTTGTAGTTGATGCCCGGCAGGATGCGCGAAAGGCCGTAACCGCCGCGTGAAATCAGGGCGACATCGGCACCACTGGCCGCAGCACGGTGAATGGCGGCAAGCCGCGTCTCATCGTCGCCCGCAAAACGCTGGTGACTTGCCAGCGCTGCCTCGTCAATTTCAATTTCATACCCGAGGGTCTGGAGGCGCTTGACGCCTCGCCTGAAGCTGGCTTTGTCGCGCACGGCACTGGAGGGCGAGTAGATATATATATGTTTTTTCACGGCTACAAGTATCCCATTGCATCCCACGGTTCAAAACTTGAAAAACTGCAAGGCGCGCTGCGCAGCTTGCTCGCCATGTTCCGGCACAAACTGCCCGGCCTGCGGCAGCACCATGGCGTCGCCGCAGCCACGAATTTGCGCCTGCAACGCGCGCATCACGGGCTCGCCGAACACCGGGTCCTGCGCGCCGATCGCCATCAGCGTCTGGCCGTTCCATCGTTGGCGCCAGAAGTCGCGGGCCTCTCGCGAAATGGCGGCGCCCTCTGCATCTTCAAATTCCGGCACCATGGCTGGAAACGCGCGCAGCGCCGCGCGGTGGCCCCTGTCGGGAAAGGGGGCGCTGTAGGCACGGCATTCCTGAGTGCGCATCTGTGGGTTGTCACGGGCCAGCAGGCGCGCCAGATCAAATTCCGGATGCCTGGAATACATCTCGCGCCAGGCCAGAAAACCGGCAGGCAGCGGTGCATCGCCGCAGGCCAGCAAGGTGTTCATCACCAGCAGGCCTTTATAGCGGCCGGGCGCGGCCAAGGGCAGCGTGAGGCCTAGCAGGCCGCCCCAATCGTGCACCACAAGCACCACGTTTTTCAAATCAAGCCGCTCCACCAGTTCAAGCAATATCTGGCGGTGCGCGCTGAAGGTGTGAAAGCCGTCCTTCTTGGGCTTGTCGCTTTTGCCAAAGCCAATCAGATCAGGTGCCACCACCCGGTGTCCGTCCTGTAAAAAGACCGGGATCATCTTGCGGTAGAGGTAGCTCCAGGCCGGGTTGCCATGCAAGCAAAGATAAGTCAGTGCTTGATCGTCGCCCTGCCCTTGCCCCTGTTCGTCCAGGTAGTGCATGCGCAGGCCGCCCAGTGCTGGCAAATCGCTCAGATAGCGCGGCGGCCACGGATAGCCAGGCAAGTCTTCGAATGCGGCATCTGGCGTGCGCAGTGCATCGTCGCGTAACGGGTGTGCCAGTCTGCTCGTCTCGCGGTTTTCAGATCGGCGCTGGCGAAAAAATTCCTGCAACAGGACACGGCTTTGTGCCCCGAGCACCCCGCCCAGCAACTGGGTCTGGTGATTGAGTTGCGGCTGGGCAAACAAGTTGATCACCGAGCCGGCAGCGCCGGTCTTGGGATCAGGCGCGCCGAACACTACGCGCTTGAGCCGGGCTTGCAGCATGGCGCCGCTGCACATGGCGCAGGGCTCCAGCGTGACGAACATTTCACACTCGTCGAGCCGGTAGTTGCCAAGCGCTCGCGCCGCGGCGCGAAGCGCCACAATCTCGGCGTGGGCCGTTGGGTCATGCCCGTCGATGGGCGCGTTGCGGCCGGTGGCAATGACCTGGCCGCGGCGCACCACCAGCGCGCCCACCGGCACTTCGTCCGCAGCAGCGGCTTCGCGTGCCTGCGCCAGGGCCAATTGCATGAATTGGTTATCAGGCATGACTACTACTGTATTAATAGCAATTTAAGCCTGGGTTGATTGGACTATTGACATTTTTGACTACTATTCATCATCAGGCATGGGCCGGGCCTGCTGCATGGAGTTTTCAATCGACTGCCGGATTTGCTGCTGCATTTGCTGACTTGTCGCTTGAGGGCTGCTGTCCATGGCAGCAACGGGCGGCGTGAGTATGGCGTCAAGCTGACCGGGTCGCTCAAGGGACGCCGTGGCAAGGGGCGGAGCGTTCAGCTGTTTTTTCACCAGTACCCCGACCACGGCCAGCACGACCATCAGGCTTACAACGCTAAAAATTGCTCGCATATCAAGTCCCCTGAACGTGGTTGGAAAAGACCAAAGCTGGGCGCGCTGGCCTCAAGCAGAAAATCAGTCGCAGACCCCGGATACTGCCATCGCATTAGCCTGCAAGCTGTTCGGTGTGCCTGATGGGCATGGGCTTCAATGTGCAGAGGCCCAGGGCTTGAAGGCGCTTATTCCCACTCGATCGTCGCTGGCGGTTTGCTGCTGACATCGTAGGTGACCCGGTTGATGCCGCGCACTTCATTGATGATGCGGCCAGACACTTTTTTAAGCAGGGCGTAAGGCAGTTCGGCCCAGTCCGCCGTCATAAAGTCGCTGGTTTGTACCGCACGCAGGGCCACCACATACTCGTAGGTGCGGCCATCGCCCATGACGCCGACGCTTTTCACGGGCAAAAACACCGTGAACGCCTGACTGGTTAACTCGTACCAGCTTTTACCGGTCTCCGGGTCCTTGAAGTTGCGCAATTCTTCAATAAAGATGGCATCGGCCCGGCGCAGCAGGTCTGCATATTCCTTTTTGACTTCGCCCAGAATTCGCACGCCCAAGCCTGGTCCTGGGAAGGGATGGCGGTAAACCATATCGTGCGGCAAACCCAGCGCCTCGCCCAGTTCGCGCACTTCATCCTTGAAGAGTTCGCGCAGGGGTTCGAGCAACTTGAGGCCCAACTGCTCGGGCAGGCCACCCACGTTGTGGTGGCTTTTGATGGATACCGATTTTTTGGTCTTGGACCCGCCCGATTCGATCACGTCAGGGTAAATCGTGCCTTGGGCCAGCCACTTGGCGCCTTTGGACGTGGCGTCAGCCGCCTTGAGCTTGGCTGCCTCGGCCTTGAAGACTTCGACAAATTCGCGGCCGATAATTTTGCGCTTGGCCTCGGGGTCGGTGACGCCGGTGAGGTGGCCCAAAAACTGCCCGGAGGCATCCACCCGGATGACCTTGGCGTGCAGCTTGCCGACAAACATCTCCATCACCATGTCGCCCTCGTTCAGGCGAAGCAGACCGTGATCGACGAAAACGCAGGTCAACTGGTCGCCAATGGCGCGGTGAATCAAGGCTGCAGCCACCGAAGAGTCGACACCGCCGGACAGACCGAGAATGACTTCCTCGTCGCCCACTTGCTGTCGAATTTTGTCAACTGCCTCGAGGATGTAGTCGCCCATGACCCAGTCGGGGCGCGCCGCACAGATATCGAGCACGAAGCGATCGAGCAGTGCCTTGCCCTGCGGGGTATGCGTCACTTCAGGGTGAAACTGCACTGCATAGTAGTTGCGCTCTTCGTCAGCCATGCCCGCAATCGGGCAGGAGTCGGTCGAGGCCATGACCTTGAAGCCGGGCGGCAATTGGGTCACGTTGTCGCCGTGGCTCATCCAGACGTGGAGCATGCCGTGACCTTCGGGCGTCATGTAGTCCTGAATGCCGTCCAGCAGTTTGGTGTGGCCACGGGCGCGCACTTCGGCATGGCCAAATTCGCGCTTGTGGCCACCTTCGACCTTGCCGCCCAATGCCTCTGCAATGGCGTACATGCCAAAGCAGATACCCAAGACCGGAATACCCAGCTCAAACACGGCCTGCGGCGCGCGCAATGTTTCGTCTTCCCACAGGCTGGCATGGCTGCCCGACAGGATGATGCCTTTGAGCGTGCCGTCTTTGGCATAGTCCCGAAGCCAGTCGCTGCTGACATCGCAGGGATGAACTTCGCAGAAAACATGGGCTTCGCGTACGCGTCGGGCAATCAGCTGGGTGACCTGGGAGCCGAAATCGAGAATCAGGATTTTGGAGTGCTGCATGGCAAACAGTTTTTAGGCGGTTTTTGAGTCGAACAAGTAAAAAAGCGCCTGCTGCCAGGCGCTCCACGATTGAGCCGAGGGCTTAATCGGCCCGGTAGTTGGGCGCTTCCGTGGTGATCTGCACGTCGTGTACGTGGCTCTCGCGGATACCCGCTGTGGTGATTTCCACAAACTCGGCATTGTTGCGCATGTCTTCAATCGTGGCGCAGCCGCAATAACCCATGCTGGCGCGCAAGCCGCCCGCCATCTGGAAAAGAATGGCGACCATGGAGCCCTTGTAGGGAACCCGGCCTTCGATGCCTTCGGGGACCAGTTTGTCGGCGCTGGCATTGCCGGTGCTTGATTCCTGGAAATAACGGTCGGCGCTGCCTTGCTGCATGGCGCCTATGCTGCCCATGCCGCGGTAGCTCTTGTAGCTGCGGCCCTGGAACAAAATGACTTCGCCTGGCGCTTCTTCGGTTCCGGCGAACATGCCGCCCATCATCACCGTGTTGGCGCCTGCCGCAATGGCTTTGGCAATGTCGCCGCTGTAGCGAATTCCGCCGTCGGCAATCAATGGCACACCGGTGCCGCGCAAAGCCATCGCCACGTTGTCGATCGCCATGATTTGCGGCACACCGACGCCGGCGACGATACGGGTGGTGCAAATGCTGCCAGGCCCAATGCCAACCTTGACACCGTCCGCACCCGCTTCGGCCAGCGCAAGCGCGGCCGCGCCGGTCGCAATATTGCCGCCTATCACATCAATCTGGGGATAGTTCTGCTTGACCCAGCGCACGCGGTCGATCACACCCTTGCTGTGTCCGTGCGCAGTGTCCACCACAATGGCGTCGACACCGGCCCTGACCAGGGCTTCGACCCGTTCCTCGGTGCCGACGCCGACACCGACCGCCGCGCCCACGCGCAACTGGCCGCGGCCATCGCGCGCCGCATTGGGAAAACTGGTCTGTTTCAGGATGTCCTTGACGGTGATCAGGCCCTTGAGCTCGAAATCGTCATTGATCAGCAGCACGCGTTCAATCCGGTGCTTGTTCAGCAGGGCCTTGGCGTCGGCCAGCGTGGCCGTTTCATCGGGCATGGTGATCAGGCGTTCGCGCGGCGTCATGATGGTGCTGACCGGCACGTCCATGCGCGACTCGAAGCGCATGTCGCGCCCGGTCACGATGCCCACCACCTTGCCACCCTCAATGACGGGAAAGCCGGAAATGCCCAGTTGTTCGCTCAGTGCCATCACCTGGCGCACTGTGTGCGTTGGGGTAATCACAACCGGGTCGCGCAGCACACCACTTTCATAGCGTTTGACCTTGGCGACCTCGGCCGCCTGCTGCTGGGCAGTCAGGTTTTTGTGGATGATACCGATTCCACCCTCCTGGGCTATGGCGATGGCCAGTCTGGCTTCAGTGACCGTGTCCATCGCCGCCGACACGAGCGGCATGTTCAGGCGAATGTTTCGGGAAAACTGGGTGGAAAGTGAGGCGTCCTTGGGCAGGACCTGGGAGAACGCTGGCACCAACAATACGTCGTCGAAGGTGAGCGCTTTGCCGAGTAGGCGCATAGAGAAAGCTCCAAAAACGCGATTGTACCCTTGTCCTTTGCCTTCGACGCGCACGCACAGCGTCAAAAGTCCTCAAACGCCTGCCCGGAAAAACAGCATCGTTTTAAGTCGCTGGAAAACTTTACTGCGCGACGCTACACTGGATTGATGGACTTAAAAGTTGGACCTAAAAAGCTTCTTCTAACGCTTGCAGCAGCGTCGCTGTCAATCAGTGCATGGGCCCAGTGGCAGTGGATCGACAAGGACGGGCGAAAGGTTTTCAGTGACCGCCCGCCCCCAGCCAATATTCAGGAAAAAAATATCCTGAAACGGTCTGGTCCCGACAGTCGGCCGGGTGTGTCGCCTGCAGTGATCGGATTGACGGCACCCGCCGCCGCAGGCAAAGCCAGCGCGCCCAAATTGTCAGGCAAGGACCCACAACTTGAAGCCAGAAAAAAACAGGCAGTCGAGGCAGAAGCTGCCCATAAAAAAGCTGAACAAGAACAACTAGCAAAAACCAGGGCAGACAACTGCGAACGCACTAAAAGAGGTCTGGCCACTTTTGAGTCCGGCGTCAGGATTGCGGTCACCAACGCCCAGGGCGAACGGGAAATCATGGACGACACGGCCCGTGCCGCAGAAAAAAAGCGCCTTCAAGGCATTGCCAGCAGCGAATGCAAGCTGTAGTTACCTGAAAAAACCGGCATCACTGGAAGTGCTTCGCCGGTCAGGACGCTTTCAGTAACCCGCTTTGGCGCCAGCGCGGGTCCTGGCAAACAGGCCTGCGCTTTTTACACCCTGGCGATTAAACCGCTCGCGGCGTGCGACTTTAGGATCTACCCGCAGGCCACGGTAGATTTCCACCCGGTCGTTGTCCCTCAGATGATGCGCCAAGCTGCTTTTTCGGCCCCAGACCCCAATGGCAAGGCGCGACGTCAGCAGTTCCGGGAAGGCTTCAAAAATGTTGCTGGCCGCAAGCGCCTGCTCCACGCTGCCGCCCTCTGCAAGCGCCAAGCGCCATTCGCGGACCTGGCGCGGTGCAGGGGAGTAAACAAGCACGATATGCACGCGATCTGCCTTTCCGACTTCAGGCTTCGCCATAAACCTGGGACGCGCGCTTGACGAAGGCGTCCACCAGGCTCCCGGCGATCTTGTCAAACACCGGGCCCACCAGGGAGGCCAGGGTGCCATTATTGAAATCGTAGCGCAGGGTGAATTCAACCTTGCACGCGCGCTGCGTGCCGTCCCCCAGGGGAACAAAGTGCCAATCGCCGTCGAGATGGGAAAAAGGGCCATTCACCAGCGTGAGGCTGACCCGGCTGTCTTTTTCGTGCACGTTGCGGGTGGTAAAGCTTTGCTTCAAGCCGGCGATCGAAATACCGACCTTGGCGGTCATGCCGTCCACGGTTTCTTCCAGGACGGATGCCTGGTTGCACCAGGGCAAAAATTTCGGATAGCTTGCCACGTCTGTCACCAGGCCAAACATTTCAGCGGCGCTATACCAAATTAGAACGGACTTATGAACGGTTTTCATACAATGCGGAGTTGCGTGCAATTGTATTAGCCGATGCCGCCCTCAACTCTTAGCCATGGCCACCAAAGAAGCATCCTCCTCCAAAAAACCAGCTGCCGCCTCGTCCGGAAACCCCACCGGAAAGCCGGCCAGTAATCTGTCCCCGAAAGCCGCTGCGGCTGCCATACGTATTGCCGACAACAAAAAAGCGACGTTCAACTATTACATTGAAGAGCGCTTTGAGGCCGGCATGGTGCTTGAAGGCTGGGAAGTGAAATCCGTGCGCGAGGGCAAGGTGCAGCTCACCGATGGCTATGTGGTGATCCGAAATGGTGAGCTTTTCATCATCGGCTGCCAGATCAATCCGCTGGGCACGGCCTCGACCCATATCCGCCCCGATTCGGTACGCACCAAAAAACTGTTGATGCACAAGGACGAGATTCGCCGGCTGATCGGGAAAATTGATCAGAAGGGCTTCACGCTGGTGCCGCTGAACATGCACTGGAAAGCCGGCAAGGTCAAATGCGAGATCGGTCTGGGCAAGGGCAAGGCCGAGCACGACAAGCGCGATACCATCAAGGACCGCGAAGGCAAGCGCGAGGTGGATCGCGCCATGAAGTCGCGCAGCCGCTGAGCGGGCGCAGCCCGCAAGCCAGGCCCGTGCCGGCCCATGTGACCTACAGGTCCCGCAAAGGGTGCGTTTCCGCCGTCCACGGGCTGACAAAAAACGCATCGGCCATGCCAGGCTTCACGTCTTCAATACGTGCCGGCTTCCATTGCGGCTTGTAGTCCTTGTCGACCGCCAGCGCACGTATGCCTTCCACGGTTTCGCTTTCCTTGCCGGGGCGCAGGTGAAAGCATTGATGCACCATGTCCCGTTCCATGCGCAGCTCATCGGCCAGTTGCATGGCGCGTGCTTTGCGGATTTGCTCCAGCACCACATGCAGCATCAGCGGCGAGCGCTTGCGCAGCGTCGCTGCGGTCCTGAGCGCCCATCGGTCTTCAGATTTTTCCAGCGCATCGACGATGTGTTTGACCCGCAGCAGTGAGAAATATGCATCAATTTTCTCTGTATCGCATACTGGATTGGCATTATTTGCCATGAATTTTGAAGCGATCCATTGATCTGCAGCCATTGCCGAGGCAAATGACGTGGCACCCAGTTCCGCCCAGAGCGCAGGCAGGGCCGCCGCTTCCAGCTTGACATCGGCCAGCCCATAGTTGATGGCCTCGTCAGCACCAATGACCTCGCCGGTCAGCGCAAGATATTCACCCACATGGCCCGGGCAGCGGCTCAGGAAATAGCCGCCGCCTACGTCGGGAAACAATCCAATGTTGGTCTCAGGCATGGCCATCTTGGTGCGCTCGGTCACGATGCGCACGCGGGCGCCCAGGGCAAGGCCCTGGCAAAGCCCCATGCCGCCGCCCATCACCACGCCATCCATGAAGGCAATGTAGGGCTTGGGATAGGTCTGGATCAGGTGATTGAGGGTGTATTCCTCGGTAAAAAATTCGTCTAGCGCCGGATCTCCGGCCAAGGCTGCCTGATGGAAAAAACGGATATCACCGCCCGCGCAAAACCCGCCAAAAAGGCTGTCAGGCGTGCCTGGACGACCGATCTTGTTGGTTCCCCGGATTGCTACCACCCGTACTTCAGGGTCATCGCGCCAGGCGCGCAAGGTGCTGAGCAACTCCCGCACCATCTGCAGCGACAGCGCATTGAGGGCCTTGGGCCGGTTCAGCGTGATGAGGCCGGCATTTCCGCGGCGCTCCGTTACCACATCACTACTGGCGTCAATTGTTTTAACTTCGGTTGTCATAGCTTCCTTGTTCATGCTCTTTGTCTCCATCCAATCATCTCGTTGACCACCAGGGCGCCGATCACCAGCGCCCCGCCGGTCAACACCTTGGGTCCGGGCACCTCGTTGGCGCCGAACCATGCCAGCAGAATGCCGAAAACCACCTCCAGCAGCCCGAGTAGCGCCACCTCGGGCGCCTTGAGCACGCTGGCGCACATCACCGCCAGTACGCACGGAATGGCGAGCTGAAACAGGCCCAGCAAGGCCAGCAAGCCGACATCATGCGGCGTCGCCGAAAAAGGAAAAGCCAGCGGCAAGGTGACGAGCGTCGAAATCGCAGCACCCACCAGCACGGCAGGCACCATGTCAATCTTCTGGCCATGCGCGCGGCTGTACTGCACCAGGGTCCAGTTGCAGGCGCTGGCCAGCGGCACCAGCATGGCCACCAATGTGCCGGCCAGGTGGCTGGACAGGTCCATTTGTGCACCAAACATCCAGCCAATGCCCGCCCCCGCCATGACGATGGCCAGCCAGGTGCGCGCTGGAATGCGGTGGCCGATGAAAATACGCGCCAGTAACGCTGTGATCAGCGGACTGGCCGCCATGGTGATCAGCACATTGGCCACCGTGGTCAGCGTGAGCGCCACCATGAAGGCGGTGAACATCACGCTCCAGCACATGCCGGACAGCCAGAACGCAAAGCCGCCATGGCGGATTCTGGCGAAGACCGACCGTCCCTGGAATACCGGCAGGATCACCAGCAAGGACAGCACGGTAAAAAAGCTGCGCCAGAACGTCACTTCAAAGCTGTGCGCTGATGCCAGCTGGCGGGTTACGACGCCCGCCATCGACCACATCAGCGTGACGAGAACCATCACGGCAACAGCGCGGGTATGCGTCAACTTCATCAAATCCCCTGTCGCCAGGTTAAAAAAAGGCCGCTGGCGCTTTTTGCGCGCAGCGGCCAGTTACCAAGGGCTCCCCGCCTCCACCTGTAGGGGCCGCGGAACTGGCTTTGCCAGGCCGCAGGCGCAGCGCCCCCTCGGGGGGGGCAGCGAACCACACGAAGTGGGGAGCGTGGGGGCTTGTTCAGCGGCCAGCGCGCTTGCGCTCGCTCTCGGTCAGGTAGCGCTTGCGCAGGCGAATCGACTTTGGCGTGATTTCGACCAGCTCGTCGTCCTCGATGAACTCCACGCCGTATTCCAGCGTGCATTCGATCGGTGGCGTGATCTTGATCGCGTCTTCCTTGCCGGACACGCGGAAGTTGGTCAGCTGCTTGGTACGCGTGGCGTTGACCACCAGGTCGTTGTCACGGCTGTGGATGCCCACAATCATGCCTTCGTACACCGGGTCGTTGGCGCGCACGAACATGCGGCCGCGGTCGTCCAGCTTGCCCAGCGCGTAGGTGAAAATTTCACCTGCGTCCATGGAAATCAGCACGCCATTTTTGCGGCCGCCGATCTCGCCCTTGTGCGGCTCGTAGCAGTCGAAGATGTTCGCAATGAGGCCGGAGCCGCGCGTCAAGTTCAGGAATTCGTTGGTGAAACCGATCAGGCCACGGGCTGGGATGCGGTATTCCAGGCGTACACGGCCACGGCCGTCCGGCTCCATGTTGACCAGGTCGCCCTTGCGTTCGCCCAAAGCCTGCATCACGCCGCCCTGGTGCTGCTCTTCGATGTCGGCGGTCACCAGCTCGATGGGCTCGTACTTTTCACCGTTCACTTCTTTCATCACCACGCGTGGCTTGGACACGGCCATCTCAAAACCTTCGCGGCGCATGTTCTCCAGCAAAATGGTCAGGTGCAGTTCGCCGCGACCCATCACTTCAAAGATGCCTTCTTCGTCGGTTTCCTTGACGCGCAAGGCCACGTTGTGTTGCAGTTCCTTTTGCAGGCGGTCCCAGATCTGGCGGCTGGTGACGTACTTGCCTTCGCGGCCCGCCAGCGGGCTGGTGTTCACGCAGAAGTTCATGGTCAGCGTCGGTTCATCGACCTTGAGCATGGGCAGCGGCATCGGTGTAACCGGGTCGGTGATAGTGACGCCAATGCCGATGTCATTGATGCCGTTGATCAGCACGATTTCGCCGGGGCCGGCTTCCGTGGCCTGCACGCGCTCCAGGCCCTGGAAGGTCAACACCTGGTTGATACGGCCCTTGATGGCCTTGCCATCCGGGCCTTCCATCACGACGACGTCCATCATGGGCTTGATCGTGCCCTGGCTGATGCGGCCCACGCCAATCCGGCCCACAAAGGTCGAGAAGTCGAGTGCGGAAATCTGCAACTGCAGTGGCGCTGCAGGGTCGCCTTGCTGGTGAGGCACGTGCTTGAGAATGGTGTTGAACAGGGCCGACATGTCGGGACCCCACTGCTCACCCGGCGCGCCCTCTTCCATCGACGACCAGCCGTTGATACCCGAGGCGTAAACCACGGGGAAGTCCAGCTGCTCATCGGTGGCGCCGAGCTTGTCGAACAGGTCAAATGCGGCGTTGACCACGAAGTCAGGGCGCGCGCCCGGCTTGTCCACTTTGTTTACCACCAGGATAGGCTTGAGGCCCAGCGCCAGCGCTTTCTTGGTCACGAAACGGGTCTGGGGCATGGGGCCTTCTTGCGCGTCGATCAGCAGCACCACGCCGTCGACCATGGACAGCGCGCGTTCCACTTCACCGCCGAAGTCGGCGTGACCCGGGGTGTCGACGATGTTGATGTGCGTGCCTTCCCAGGTTACGGCGCAGTTTTTGGCCAGAATCGTGATGCCGCGCTCTTTTTCGATGGCATTGTTGTCCATCACGGTGTCGACGACCTTCTCGTGATCGGCGAAGGTGCCGGACTGGCGCAGCAACTGGTCAACCATGGTGGTCTTACCATGGTCAACGTGGGCGATGATGGCGATGTTACGGATCTGTTTTTGACTCATGGTTAGCTTTCTGGAGACTTGAAACGGGTACAAGGTTAATGTTGAAAAGAGGGGACGTCGGCGCTACTGGCGATGTCCGGGGGGCGTTCGGGAAAACTGTCAGTGAAACTTCGCGCGGCTTGCAGGATGTCCTGGATCTCAACCGGACTGAGCAAACGCTGGGGAATCAGCTCGTCGGCCGTCACATGCGCCGAACCCAGAAACGCAGGCGGATGGGCGCCATACACCTGCACCAGGGTGGCATCAGGACCCCATTGGCCGGGCTCGCCCCGGCGGCGCAGGCCGCTCAGAAAGCGCCCTGCATTTTCTGCGTCCAGGGTGACCGACGGAAAAACAGACACCAGCGACTGCGCAGGCAACAGGCAGGCGTCGCGCTCGGCCTCGGTCATGGCCTCCAGCGCAGCCAGCGTGACGCATTGCGCCGCCACGAAGCCACCGGTTTCCAGCCGCCGCAGCGAACCGAGATGCGCGCCACAACCCAGGGCCTCGCCGATGTCTTCACCGAGCGTACGGATGTAGGTGCCTTTGCTGCACGAAACTATAATTTTAATAGCTACTGGCGCCCGTGCGTCCTCGACTAGAGCCATATTTAACTTGAAAATAGTGATGTGGCGCGCTTCCCGCACCACGTCGATGCCTTTGCGGGCGTATTCATACAGCGCCTTGCCGTCTTTCTTCAGGGCGGAATACATGGGCGGAATCTGCGCCAGCGGGCCTGTAAAGCGCTGCGTCATGGCGGCCAGCAACTCCGGCGTGATGTCCGGCACCGGCCGGGTTTCAATCACTTCGCCTTCGGCATCGGCCGTGCTTGTCTTCTGGCCCAGCAGCAGCACGGCTTCGTAGGTTTTGTCGGCATCAAGCTGAATCTGGCTGAACTTGGTGGCCGCGCCGAAGCACAGCGGCAACACGCCGGTCGCCAGAGGATCCAGTGTGCCGGTATGGCCGGCCTTTTCCGCGCGCAGCAGCCATTTGGCTTTTTGCAGCGCCTGATTACTCGACAGGCCCAGCGGCTTGTCGAGCAGCAGCACGCCATGTACGGGACGTCGCTGGATTTTCTGGCGGTGAGAAGAGATTTGCGTCATAGGGCTCCGACAGGCTCTGCGCTGGGCCTGCCCGAACGCTGGTTGGCACCGTTGTCCCCGAACCTGTCAAAGGGACACGGCGCGAACTCAGTCGTCCTGGGCGCGGGAAGAAACTGCCTTGGCAATCAAGGCGTTCATGTCTGCCGCACGTTCGGTGGTGCGGTCAAACTGGAAATGCAGGGTCGGAACGGTGTGGATCATCAGGCGCTTGAACAGGCCGTTGCGCAAAAATCCGGCAGCCTGGTTGAGGGCTATTTCGCACTCATTCGGGTCGCCGAGCAGCACGCTGAAAAACACCTTGGCATGGGCGTAGTCGGGCGTTACTTCGACCGCCTGAATGGTCACCATGCCGACCCGGGGGTCCTTGAGCTCGCGCGCGATCAGCGCCGTCAGATCGCGCTGGATCTGGTCGGCGACACGAAAGCCGCGATTGGGAGTAGATGACTTTTTACGCATGAAAAACTAGGGGAATCAATGGTTGGGGCTTTGCAGTCTTGTATTGAAAGAAGAAATTCGCCAAGCCTGAGACTTGGCGAGTCTTTCTTTTTTACAAGGTTCGTGCCACTTCCCGGATTTCGAAGAATTCCAGCAGATCGCCCGCCTGGATGTCGTTGTAGTTCTTGATGTTCAAGCCGCACTCGAAGCCTTCCTTGACTTCCTTGGCATCGTCCTTGAAGCGCTTGAGCGAGTCGAGTTCACCTGTGAAGATGACCACGTTGTCGCGCAGCAAGCGCAGCTTGGCGGCGCGGCGAACCACACCGGCGGTGACCATACAACCGGCGATAGAGCCGATCTTGCTGACCTTGAACACCTGGCGAACCTCGGCCATCCCGATGACTTCTTCCTTCTTGTCGGGCGTGAGCATGCCGGACATCGCGGCCTTGAGTTCGTCCACAGCGTCATAAATGATGTTGTAGTAGCGAATGTCAATGCCGTTGTTCTCAGCCTGCTTGCGCGCCTGGGCATCGGCCCGGGTGTTGAATCCGATCAGCACCGCCTTGGAGGCAATGGCCAGATTCACGTCGGACTCGGAGATACCGCCGACACCGGAGTACACCAACTGCACCTTGACCTCGTCGGTCGAGAGCTTGAGCAGCGATTGCCCCAGCGCCTCTTGTGAACCCTGGACGTCGGCCTTGATGATGATGGGCAGCAGCTTGACTTCGCCGGCGTTGATGTCGGAGAACATGTTCTCCAGCTTGGACGCCTGCTGCTTGGCCAGCTTGGTGTTGCGGAACTTGCCCGCACGGTAGGTGGCGATTTCGCGAACCCGGCGTTCGTCCGTCATCACCATGAAGTCGTCGCCCGCTTGCGGCACTTCGGTCAGGCCCTGAATTTCCACGGGGATCGAAGGACCTGCCGTCTTGATCGGTTTGCCGTTTTCGTCGAGCATGGCGCGCACGCGGCCGTAGGTCGAGCCAGCCAGCACCACGTCGCCCGCCTTCAGCGTGCCGGACTGCACCAGTACGGTGGCGACCGGGCCGCGACCCTTGTCGAGGCGCGCTTCAATCACCAGGCCCTTGGCCATGGCGTCGACCGGCGCACGGAGTTCCAGCACTTCAGCCTGCAGCAGCACCTGCTCGAGCAGGGTGTCAATGCCGGCACCCGTGTGGGCGGAAACAGGAACGAATGGCGAATCGCCGCCAAATTCTTCCGGCACGACGCCTTCCGTGACCAGTTCGCCTTTGACGCGTTCCAGGTTGACACCGGGCTTGTCGATCTTGTTGATCGCCACAACGATAGGAACCCCTGCGGCACGGGCGTGCTTGATGGCTTCCTTGGTTTGCGGCATCACGCCGTCATCGGCGGCCACCACCAAAATAACGATGTCGGTGGCCTGGGCGCCACGGGCACGCATGGCGGTGAACGCTTCGTGACCCGGGGTGTCAAGAAAGGACACCATGCCGCGCGGGGTTTCCACGTGGTAGGCGCCAATGTGCTGGGTAATGCCGCCGGCTTCACCGGAGGCTACTTTGGCACGGCGAATGTAGTCGAGCAGCGAGGTCTTGCCGTGGTCAACGTGACCCATGACAGTCACCACGGGTGCGCGCGGCAGTGCTTCGGCCTGCTGGCCGTGCACATCCTCGTCGGTGAAGGCTTCCGGATCGTCCAGCGCAGCCGTCAGCGCCTTGTGGCCCATTTCTTCCACCACAATCATGGCGGTGTCCTGGTCCAGCGGCTGGTTGATGGTCACCATCTGGCCAAGCTTCATGAGATGTTTGATCACCTCGGACGCCTTGACCGCCATCTTGTGCGCCAATTCGGCCACGGTGATGGTTTCAGGCACGTGCACTTCAATCACACGCTGTTCAACGGGCGCTGCCTGCACGCGGTGGTCATCGCGGTCGCGATCACTGCTGCCACGCCTGCCGCCTCGGGCCGGGGCGCGCCAGTTGGTGCTGCGGCCTGCCCCCGGTGCCGCCGTGGCGCCGCGGGTGGGAATGCCTTTCTTCTTGGCTGGATCGCCCGCCCAACTGCTCGACAGCTTGGCTGACTTGACTTCTTTGCCAGCGCCAGCGGCTGCACCGGCAGCCGGTGCACCAGGCGCGCCGGGCTTGACCGGTTTCGCGGCCACGGCGCCCACGGCT
>JAUSDK010000013.1 GCA_030650875.1 Polaromonas sp. | reverse complement strand
GACCTCGCGCGCGCCCAGCAGCGCCGCCTTGAAGCGGTCCATGCCGGCCTCGATGTGGCGGCTGGAGTTTTCCAGCACCACGATGGCGTCGTCCACCACGAAGCCGGTCGCCACCGTGAGCGCCATCAGGCTCAGGTTGTTGAGGGAAAAACCCAGCAGGTACATGACGCCAAACGTGCCCAGCAGCGATACCACCGTGGCCACGGCCGGAATGACGGTGGCGCGTGCGCTGCGCAAGAAAGCACTGACCACCAGCACCACCAGCGCAATCGAGATCAACAGCGTGATCTGCACCTCGTGCAGCGACGCGCGTATCGAGTTGGTACTGTCTGACGCCACCTGCAGCTTCACGTCGGCGGGCAACTGGGCCTGCAACTCGGGCAGCAGGGCGCGCACGCCGTCTACCGTGGCAATCACGTTGGCGTCGGGCTGGCGCGTGACCAGCACGATGACAGCCGGCTGGCCGTTAAAAAGCCCCAGCGTGTTGGTGTTTTCCACGCCATCAATCACATCGGCCACATCAGCCAGCCGCACCGCCGCGCCATTGCGCCAGGCCACCACCAGGTCCTGGTAATCGGCGGCGCGGCGCCCGCCCGTGGCGGTGTTGGCGCCTGCGTAAATCTGCAGGCGCTGGCCGTTGCCTTCAATCGCGCCCCGGGGCCGGTTGGCGTTGACCGACTGCAGGGTGGTGCGCACGTCCTCCATGCTCACGCCGTAGCGGTTCAGCGCAAACGGGTTCATCTCGACCCGCACGGCCGGCAGCGAGCCGCCGCCCAGTTCCACATCGCCGACGCCCGGCACCTGGGCAATTTTTTGCTGCACGAGGTTGGACACCTCGTCATAGATCTGCCCCGGCGAGCGGGTTCTGGAAGTGAGCGCCAGGATGATGACGGGTGCGGCCGCCGGGTTGGCCTTGCGGTAGGTCGGGTTGCTGCGCAGCGTGGCCGGCAGGTCGGCGCGCGAGGCGTTGATGGCGGCCTGCACTTCGCGGGCGGCGGCGTCAATCTTGCGGTTCAGGTCAAACTGCAGGCTGATGCGGGTTGAACCGGTGCCGCTGTTGGAGGTGATTTCATTGACGCCCGCAATCACGGCCAGCCGCCGCTCCAGCGGTGTGGCCACGCTGCTGGCCATGGTGGCGGGGCTGGCGCCGGGCAGCGACGCGCTGACCGAAATTGCGGGGAAATCAACCTGCGGCAGGGGCGAGACCGGCAGCATGAAGTAGGCGCCTATGCCGGCGAGCGCCAGACCTATGGTGAGGAGGACGGTGGCGACGGGTCTTCTTACGAAGGGTTCGGACAGGTTCATGGTTGCGCTCCTGCCGGACGCTGCTGCTTATGACTGGTGCGTCGGCTTTGCTGCGTGCGGAGGCCGGAATCGCCCGGCAGGCGACTCACTTTCTTTGCTTCGCCAAAGAAAGTAAGCAAAGAAAGGCGACCCGCAGTCTGGGTCCCTGCGCTGCGCTTCGGGCAACCTGTGCTGCCCCGAAAAAGCGGGGGTCGAGCTCGAACTCGCTTCACTGCGTTGCGCTCAGACAATCGCTCGTCCTGATCCCACTTTTCCGTGTCATCACAGGCCCAGCCAGGACGGGCTTTGGGAGCGGGATCGGGTGCTGGTGCAATCCATCTCTGTCATTGCGAACGAAGTGCGGCAATCCATGACCGCGCTTTTTCTACGATGGATCGCCACACTTCGTTCGCGATGACGAATCGGGGACGGGCTCGGCTGTTGGCTGCTGGTATTTTTTTCTTCTCCCCGGCTCAGCCCTTCTGTCTGCGCTGAGGAGCGGAGCTTCAGGCGGATCAGGGCCGCGCGCTGTTTGAGGCGATAGCCGAGTTTGCGCGGACCCCGCCTGAAGCGAGCACCGCAGGGTGCCCGTAGCGAAGCGAAGCGAAGGGTCGCAGACAGTAGGGTCGCCTTTCTTTGCTTACTTTCTTTGGCGAAGCAAAGAAAGTAAGTCGCATGCCGGGCGACTCCCGGCCAGCCCAACCAAGCAGGGCCAACTAACCACCAAACAGAACTCAGGCATTCCTGCGAATCGCATCACCCACCACCGTCACGATGCGCTCAATGTGCGCCGGCTCCACGATATAAGGCGGGCAAACCACGATGTTTTCACCGGCCGGCCGCACCAGCACGCCATGGTGGAAGCAATCCATGAAAATGTCGTAGGCGCGCTTGCCCGGCGCGCCGGCCAGCGGCGACAGCTCTACCGCACCGGCCAGCCCCAGCGCACGAATGCCCACCACGTTGGGCAGGCCTTTCAGGCCGCCGTGCATCGCGTCACCGAGCAGCTTGCCCATCTGGCCGGCGCGTTCAAACAGATTTTCTTCCTTGAACAGGTTGAGCGTGGCAATGGCGGCGGCGCAGGCCACCGGGTGGCCCGAATAGGTGTAGCCGTGGAAAAATTCGATCGCGTACTCGGGGCTGTTGGCGTTGGCCTCCATCATGGTGTCAAAAATGCGGTCGGTGCAGATGACGCCGCCCAGCGGAATCACGCCGTTGGTCACGCATTTGGCAAAGTTCAGCATGTCAGGGACCACGCCGTAGTAGTCGGCGCCGAAGTTGCAGCCCAGCCGGCCAAAGCCAGTGATGACCTCGTCGAAAATCAGCAAAATGCCGTGCTTGTCGCAGATTTCACGCAGGCGCTTCAGGTAGCCCTGGGGCGGCAAATACCAGCCGGCGCTGCCTGACACGGGTTCCACGATGATGGCCGCCACGTTGCTGGGGTCATGCAGCGGCAGGATGCGGTTTTCCAGCTCCAGCAGCAGGTCTTCGGTCCAGACCGGCTCGACGCCGTTGATGTAGGCGTGGTTGACGGGGTCGTGGATGAAGCGCATGTGGTCCACGCGCGGCAGCAAGGCGGCGCCGTAGACCTTGCGGTTGGCAGGAATGCCGCCCACGCTCATGCCGCCGAAACCGACGCCGTGGTAGCCCTTTTCACGGCCAATAAACACGTTGCGGTGGCCTTCGCCACGCGCCCGGTGGTAGGCCAGCGCCACTTTTAATGACGTGTCGGCCGCTTCGGAGCCGGAGTTGCAAAACAGCACCCTGTTCAAATCACCGGGCGCCATGCCGGCAATCATTTCGGCGGCCTTGAAGGCCTGGTCGTTGCTGGCCTGGAAGGCGGTGGCGTAGTCCAGCGTGTCGAGCTGCTTCTTGATGGCTTCGTTGATCGGCTTTCGGTTGTGCCCGGCGGCCACGCACCACAGGCTGGAGATGCCGTCGAGCACCTGCCGCCCGTCATGGGTGGTGAAATGCATGCCGTCAGCCGCGACAAAAATGCGCGGGTCGTTTTTAAAGCTGCGGTTGGGCGTGAAGGGCAGCCAATGGTGCGCCATGTTGAACTCTTGAAAGGCCATGTGCTTCTCCTGCATTGAAAGAAAGGGCGGGCGATGGAAGGAATGCGTGCTTGTTTCTGCATTCTGGCACTCCTGGCCGGGCGACTGCGCCAAATACCCGCTCCGGGCAGTCGCGCACGGGCGCCACCTGCGACAATTCACCCCCTATGAATCACGCTTATATCCTGACCCTGTCCTGCCCTGACCGCAGGGGCATTGTTCATGCCGTGTCCGGTTTTCTGTTCGAGCACGGCGGCAACATCGAAGAAGCCGCGCAGTACAACGACGCCGGCACCGGCCTGTTTTTCATGCGCGTGCAGTTTGCCTGCGACCAGCTGACGCACGCCGAACTCTCGGCTGCGCTCAAGACCTTTGCCGAGCCGTTCCAGATGGACTGGCGCCTGCACGACACCACCGAGCCGATGCGCGCGGTGATTTTGGTCAGCAAGGAAGGCCACTGCCTGAACGACCTGCTGTTTCGCTGCAAGTCGGGGCTGCTGGCGCTGGATGTGCGGGCCATTGTGTCCAACCACCGCGCGTTCTACCAGCTGGCGGCCAGCTACAACATCCCGTTTCATCACCTGCCGGTGACGGCCGCGACCAAGGCGCAGGTCGAGGCCAGGCAACTGGAGATCATCGAGTCCGAAGGCGCCGAGCTGGTGGTGCTGGCGCGCTACATGCAGATTTTGTCCAACGACCTGTGCAACAAGCTCGCCGGCCGCGCCATCAACATCCACCATTCATTCCTGCCCAGCTTCAAGGGCGCCAAGCCCTATTACCAGGCGCATGACCGCGGCGTGAAGCTGATAGGCGCGACCGCCCACTACGTGACCGGCGACCTGGATGAAGGCCCGATCATCGAGCAGGACGTGGCCCGCGCCGACCACAGCAAAACCGTGGAAGACCTGACGGCGATGGGCCGCGACACCGAAAGCCAGGTGCTGGCGCGCGCCGTGAAATGGCACAGCGAGCACCGCGTGCTGCTGAACGGCCACAAGACCGTGATTTTCAAATAAGCCATGGCCAGCGCAGCCCGCATCCCGCCGATCCAGTGCCTGCTGACGTTCGAGGCACTGGCGCGGCTGCGCAGCGTGACCCAGACCGCCGAGGAACTGTGCGTCACGCCCAGCGCGGTCAGCCACCGCGTCAAGCAGCTGGAGCAGATCATTGGCACCAAGCTCTTTGGCCGGGCCGATTTTTCATTGACGACCGAGGGCAGCGAGTACCTGGCGCATGTGCGCGAGGGGCTGGCCACGCTGCAAAAGTTTCCGGGCCTGGCCGGGCAAAGCGCCAACCCGGGCAAGCGCAAGCTGCGGCTGGCCGTCACCCCCACGTTTGCGCGCTCGCTGCTGATTCCCCGGCTGCGCCAGTTCACCGATGCCTACCCCGAAATTGACCTGACGCTGCAGGTGTCGATTCCGCTGCTCGATGTGGAAGCCGAAGACGCCGACCTGGTGGTGCGCTTTGGCACCGGGCGCTATGCCGACATGGAGCATGTCTGCCTGGCCACGGATGAGGTCACGCCACTGGCCTCGCCGGCCTTTGTGCGCGAGCGCGGGCCGTTCGAGGCGCCCGAAGACCTGGAAGGCGAAAGCCTGCTGCGCTCGCCGCTGGAGCCGTGGCGCACCTGGTTTTCAGCCCATCAGCTCAACTGGCCCGAGCCGATGGACGGCTCGCAGTTCAACGACATCGGCCTGATGTGCGATGCCGCTGCGGCAGGCATGGGCATTGCGCTGATCCGCCTGAAGCTGGGCGCGCCCTGGCTTGAAAACGGCTCACTGGTGCGCCTGGGCCACAACGCCGTGTTTGGCAGCAGCGTTCCCAGCCCGCATGCCCACTACCTGTGCTGGCGCACCGGCGCCATGGACCGCTGGGAGTGCGCGGCGTTTTCAGACTGGCTGCGCAAGAGTCTGGGCTAGCGGAGGCGGTAGCGCCCAAGCCAAATATCCGGGCGAATAAGGCCTTTATCCCAACGGATTCATGACAAGATAGCGATTAAATCAGCAGCTGATCGGCGTCGTCCGTGGGCTCCCCTTCAGCACCAGGAGTCGGCTGCGGTCGCCCGACGCGCGAGAAGACGAGCAACTCGTCCATCAGTTGCACCATCTTTTCGGCGTTGTCGCGCACGCCCTGAAGCAGCCGCTGGCCCTCGGTATCCAGCTGGTCCCGGTAGCCCCTTCGCAGCAGGCGCGAGCAGCTGTCAAGCGCCTGCAGCGGCCCGCGCAGGTCGTGCGAGACAGCGTCCGAGAACGCCTGCAAGACCCGGTTGGCCGACTCAAGACCGGCGGTCTTGCGTTCCAGGTCCTCATTGAGTTGCCGGATGGCCGCCTCGGCCCGCTTGCGCTCGGTGATGTCGCGCACGGTGGCCTGCAGGACACGGTGGCCCTGGAACGTGAAGGCGGTAAAACTGACGTCCGCCGGAAAAACCTCACCGTTCTTGCGCTGGTGCAGCCACTCGAAGTGGCCGCTTCCCCGGCTAAACCCGGCCTCTATTTTTTCATTGGCGGCACTGAAGGAATCGCGCCCGTCCGGCTGAAAGGGGGGAGAAAGCTGGGCCGGATGCAAAAACAAAAACTCGTCCTTGTCATTCAAGCCAAACAACGCCAGCGTTCGCGGATTGCAGTCGAAAAACCCCTTGTCGGTCAGCAGCATGATGGCGTCGTTCGAGCCTTCGTAGATGGAGCGGAATTTTTCTTCATTGCCTTTGAGCACCTGCTCGGCCCGCTTGCGCTCGGTGATGTCAAGCAGCGCGACACGGGCGTTGCTTCCGGTCTCGTCCGCGCTGGCCTCGACGCGGACAAAACGCGGCGACTTGCCCGCCAGCGCCAGCGCCACGGTTTCCTTGGCGCCTCCGGCATAGACCCGCTCCATCAGCGCGCGGTAGGCGGGCACGTCCTGGCGCAGGACAAAAAACTCGAAATTGCGGCGTATCAGCTTGCCGCGCTCCAGCCCCAGCAGGCCGGCCGCCGCCAGATTGGCCCGGTCGATGATGCCGGTCCGGCTCAAGGTCAGGTAGCCGACCGGCGCGTGGTCGTAGAGCTCCACGTAACGCTCCAGCGCCAGTTCGGCTTCTTCCTGCGCCTCGCGCAAGGCCTCGTTCTGCATTTCGAGCTCGATCTGGTAGACCTGCAACTCGTGCAGCAGCCGCTCGGCCGAATCGCCCTTTGCAGGCACCCCAGGGTGGCGCTCCACCTGCTGCTCTGCACGGCGACGCAGCTCGGCGTCGTCAGCCAATGCGTCAGACTTATTTTTCATGGTTTCCTTCCTGTGCTTGTGCTAGCCGCTGGCAGCGCGGCCGGGCCGGCCGCCGCCTGATATTGCCGGTGCTGCAGAGTTTCCTCAAGCTTTTTATATTCGCTGATGTCGATCATGGTGATCACCACCCCGCTGATGACGTTGTCCTGGGTCCGGTACGGCATGATGCGCACCTTGAACCAGCGCCCATCCCGAGTGGATACCTGTTTTTCCGAAAAAGCCAGCGTGCGCAGCACCTCCCGGGCGTCGTTTTGCAGCGCCGCATAGTCCAGGTCCGTCGTGATGTCGGACAGCGGGCGTCCCAGGTCGCCGCCTAACAGCTTGAACAACCGGGCGGCATGGCTGGTGAAACGGCGCACATGGAGCTGTTCATCGAGGAACACGGTGGCAATTTCCGTGCTGTCAAGCAGGTTCTTCATGTCGTTGTTGATCGTCGACAGGTCGTCCACCTTGGACTGCAGTTCGGCATTGACCGTATGCAATTCCTCGTTGAGCGACTGCATTTCTTCCTTGGAGGTGGTCAGCTCCTCGTTGGTGGACTGCAGCTCCTCGTTGGTCGATTTGAGCTCCTCCTGCGAGGTCTGCATTTCCTCCCGCGTGCTTTGCAGGTCTTCCTGGGCCTGGCGCAGGACCTCCGCCAGCTTTTTGTGCGCGGCGCTGGTGGCCGCCTTGCGTGTGACCGCCTGTCCGGCGGGCTCTGCAGCAGCGTCGGCAAACAGCACCATCACGCGACCGCGCAGGCCGGCCGGCTTGTCGATCGCCTGCACCGTGAGGTCGACGCGCAGGGACTCGCCATTGGCATCCACCTGCAAGCCAGTGACCTTGACCGGCCCGGTTTGCCGAAGCGCCTTTTTCACCGCGCTCGCCAGCTCGAAGCGCAGACCCTCGCGCGCCATGGCGTGGATGTTCCAGTTGGCCTTGCCGGCCGCCGGCTCCAGGTACTTGCCGGTGCGCCCGTTGATGTAGAGGATGTCGCCCTCGGCCGTGACCAGCACGGCGGCGGGGGAAAAATTCTGCAGCAGCACCTGATCGGCCAGCGCCTGCAGATTGACGGGCGCGCTCGCCGCCGGACCATCGTCGGCAGCCATTGGCGCGGCCGGGAAATGCCTGGTCGGAAAATCGACCTCGACCATGGACAGCGGATGGTCGTTGCGCCGGTAGATCCGCAGCTTGCCGTCTATCGGCTCAAACAAATGGGTAAAGCTGCCGACGGTCTCGGACGTGCCCAGCACCAGGACGCCGCGGCTGCTCAGGGCGTAATGAAACAGCGGGATCAGCTTTTTTTGCAACTCCGGCCCGAGGTAAATCAGCAGGTTGCGGCAGGTCAGGATGTCCAGCTTGGTAAAGGGCGGGTCCATGATGATGTTTTGCGGGGCAAACACCACCATCTCGCGAATCGCCTTGCTGACGCGGTAGCCTTTTTCGTCTTCCACAAAAAAACGGGCCAGCCGCTGCACCGGGACATCGGCCGCGATGTTGGCCGGGTACACAGCCTGGCGCGCCTGGTTGATGGCGTCCTGGTCCAGGTCGGTGGCAAATATCTGCAGCGAAAAGCGCCCCGGCGGCTTGATCCGCTCCAGCGCTTCCCGAAAGGCCATGGCCAGGGAATAAGCCTCCTCGCCGGTGGAGCACGCAGGCACCCAGGCGCGCAAGGCCTTGCCGGCCGGGTAGCGTGCCAGCAGGTCGGGCATCACCTTATCCAGCAGGCAGTCCCAGACCGCCGGATCACGGAAAAAGTTGGTGACGCCTATCAGCAGCTCCTTGAACAGCAGGTCGAGTTCCTGCGGGTTTTCACGCAGGTAGCGCACATAGGCGGCGATGCTGTCGATCTGGTGCAGCCCCATGCGCCGCTCGATGCGGCGGTACAGGGTGTTGCGCTTGTACAGCGAAAAGTCGTTGCCGGTGCGCTCGCGCAGCAGGATCACGATCTTTTCCAGGGCACTCTGCGTTTTGACCTCCAGCACCAGCCGGCTTGGCGTACTGGCCGGGATACGCTTGAGGTAGTCGAGGATCTTTCCGGGCAGCTCCTGCGCCGGTGCCACGATATCGGCCAGCCCGGCGTCAATGGCGCTGCGCGGCATGCTGTCGAACTTGGCGGTGGCGGGCTCCTGCACCAGCGCCAGGCCGGCGTTTTCCTTGATGGCGCGCAGCCCCAGCGTGCCGTCGGAGCCCATGCCCGACAAAATGACGCCTATCGCGCGCTGGTTGCGGTCCTGCGCCAGCGCCCGAAAGAAAAAGTCAATCGGCAGGCGCAAGCCGCGCGGCGCCAGCGGGTCCAGCAGGTGCAGCACCCCATGCAGGATGGACAGGTCCTTGTTGGGCGGGATCACATAGACGTTATCGGCCTTGATCCGCATGCGGTTGCCTGCCTGCTGCACCTGCATGACGGTGGCGCGCTGCAGCAGCTCGGGCATGATGCCCTTGTGCGTCGGGTCCAGGTGCTGAATGACGACAAAGGCCATGCCGCTATGCGCGGGCACATGCGATAAAAAACTGTCCAGCGCCTCCAGCCCGCCAGCCGAAGCCCCGATGCCGACGATGGTCGGCGTGCTGTCGGCGTCCTTCAGGGGCGTTTTGGCCGGCGCTTTGGGGAGGTTTGCAGGCGCGCTTTGCGGGGCGGCCCCGACAACTGCCTTGCGGGCTCGCCTGATGGCGGGCTCGGGCGATACACGCTCCGTTGCGGCCTCTGACGCGGCCTCGGCTGTCTTTTTGCGCATGGTGCCCTTTTAAATGCTGTCCAATATTTTCACATAAAGACCTGGCCAAAGCACCCTGAAAATGGCGTCGATGCAAGGCATCGGGTGCACGGACTTGATGGCGATCAAGGCCGTCCCTGCAGCCACGACATTTCATGCAGGGCTTTAAATTTCTTCAACCCGCCCGTGGCGGCATGCCCTACAGTGTGGCTTCAACCTGGAAACACA
>JAUSDK010000009.1 GCA_030650875.1 Polaromonas sp. | reverse complement strand
CGGCTTCAAGGCCGATTTGAACGTGGTGGATTGGGCCACGCTGATACAGCGCCGCGGCGACGCCAGGCTCTGGGACATTTACATCACGCATTCGGGCCAGTTCCCTGAACCCATGCTGTCGCCGCCGCAACTGGGCGAGGGAGCGCCGGGCTGGTGGAGCTCGCCGGCCAAGCAGGCCGCGCTGGCTGCGCTGAACCAGGAAACCAATCCCGCCAAGCGCGGCGCTTTGTGGGGTGCGGTGCAGCAGGTGATCTATGACGAAGTGCCGTATATCAATGTGGGCAAATTCAGCAGCCTGTCGGCCAGGTCGCCTGCGTTGCAAGGCTATGTCCCTTCGACCTACCCCTTCTTCTGGAACACCGGCCTGAAGAACTAATGCCCCCACGCTTGTCGCTTCGCGTACTAAGCGAGGGCCGGGTGAGGCATTGCAGTTGGCGAGCCTGCCCAAGATCGAGCGTGCGCTGGCGCTGTTCATGGTGGTGTCCTGGCGCATCGCACGGCTGATGCGTCTGGGGCCACCTGCTCTGAGTTGCCCGCCTCATTGATGTTCAATCCCGGCGAGATACGAGCCGCCTACGTGCTGACCAAGAAACCGCTGCCGTCGAAGCCGCCGAATCTTAACGATGTGGTGCGCCGCGTCGCCATGCACGGGTGGTTCCTCGCGCGGAAGGGGGACGGCGAACCGGGCGTCAAGAGGCGGCGCAAGGATAATAAAAACGTTTAGCAAGAATCGGGCAGCGCTATGCAGCTGTGTGTAAGGCAGACAGTACAGCTTAAACTAGGTTGATTTCTGTCTTGACGGATGGGTCCACTGGACCCTGAGCACCGGTGGGCCAGCCACCTTTTACAACAAGGGATCGTTATGCAATACCGTCGCCTCGGAAACAGCAACCTGAAGGTTTCAACCCTGTGCCTGGGCACCATGATGTTCGGTCGGCAGACACCTTTTGACGAGGCGGCACGCATCGTGGCTTCGGCACGCGAGCATGGGCTCAACTTCATCGACACCGCCGACGTTTACAACCATGGGCAATCGGAGATAGATGTCGGGAAACTGCTCGTTGGCCAGCGCCACCACTGGGTGCTGGCCAGCAAGCTGGGCAACCCGGTAAGCGAGGCCCCCAACCAGAGCCACTACTCGCGCCGCTGGCTGATGCAGGAAACCGACACCATGTTGGCCCGGCTGCAAACCGACTACCTCGACATTCTTTATCTGCACCTCGACTACCACGAGGAAAACCTTGAAGAAGCGGTGCGTGCGCTGGGCGACCTGATCCGTCTAGGAAAAATCCGCAGCTTTGGCCTGTCCAACTTTCGCGGCTGGCGCATCGCCGAGGTGCATCGCCTGTGCGAGAAGACCGGCGTGCCGCAGCCGGTCGTGTGCCAGCCGTATTACAACCTGCTCAACCGCGGACCGGAAGTTGAAATTTTGCCAGCCTGTGCTCACTACGGGCTGGGCGTGGTTCCCTACAGCCCGCTGGCGCGCGGCGTATTGACGGGCAAATATCCGCCCGGCCAGCCGCCGGCCGAGGGCTCACGCGCCGGTAGTGGCGACCAACGCATTCTGGAAACCGAGTTCCGCGAAGAGTCGCTCCTGATTGCACAAAAAATCAAGGCACGCTGCGAAGCGAAAGGCTTGGTCCCCGGACAGTTTGCCGCCGCCTGGGTACTCGCCAATCCGCTGGTCAGTTCGGTGATCGCCGGACCCCGCCTGCTGTCGCATCTGGAAGAAGTGTATGGCGCAGTGGACCTGGTGCTCGACCAAGACGACGAGGCCTTCGTCAATGCGCTGGTGGTGCCGGGCCATGCCTCCAGTCCCGGCTACAACGACCCGGGCTACCCGTTCTTTGGCCGCCCGGTCTAGGGCCCCCTGCTTATCCAAAATGAGGCCGACTACAAGGCTACGCTCAAGATCGTTTCTGCTTTGGTGGACGTAGACCCACAACGCGGCACATTGGAGGCCGACCGCCTTGAAGCGTTGGGTCTACTGGTGGAGGCTTATGAAAGCGGCTTTGATGAGACGCGTAATGTTGAATGCGCAGCGCAGAGATTGGCTCAGCAAGGTGGTATCGAGTGACCGCGATCCTGTTTTGCGGCGACCCGCACGGGCAATTCGGCCACATCATCGAAGCCGTCCAGGAGCACCAACCTACCGCCGTCATCCTCCTCGGTGACTTGCAAGCGCCATTGATGATTTTTAGCACACCGAGACGATGGAGGTCAATCCCGAATCTTTGACCAAGCGCAGCAAGACGGATCGGCACGCCCGTGAAGTGCCAGCGGTGGGCCATGCCATCTTGAGACTGGGAGGAAAGCGGGCAAACATGGTCAACGAAACAAAGAAGTAAAGAAGTGCTGTGCTGTTGGCTCCTACCTGAAATTGACCAAGAGCGCCAACAGTGTGATAACAGACTGTCGGCGTTGAGTGGCATGGGTGAGGCTTCCTTCATTCGCAACCAAGACGAAAATCAGTGAGCTCAAAGTACATCGTTGAATACTCGTGTAAACCCTGAAATCCTTCGGGATTTCCGAAGTCGTAGTTTTGAAATGAGAGATTGTGGCGGTCGGTCCAAGGAGCCATCATTCAAGCCTGAATCAAACAGGAGGCATGATGAAACTATTGAAAACGCTGACGGCCATTGCCGTGATGACCTTGGGTTCTGGTCTGGCGCAAGCCCAGGACAAACCTGCCGAGTTGAAAATCGGCATCACCACCTTCACTTCAGGCGCAGCTTCCGTGTTTGGCGTGCCTGCCAAGGCGGCCGCCGAGTTGCTCATTGACGAGATGAACGCCAAGGGCGGCATTGGTGGCGTCAAGGTTGCCGCAACCTACATTGACGAGGGTATCGGCGGCGATAAACTGCTCAGCGAATACCGCCGTCTGGTGCAGGAGCAGGGCGTTCGTACCATGCTGTCCGCCATCTCCAGCGGCAACTGCAACATCGTCGCGCCCGTGGCCGAAGATTTGAAGGTGCTCAACGTCATGTGGGACTGCGGCACTGAAAAAGTGCTGGAAGACAAGCGCTACAAGTATGTGGTGCGCACCCAGGCCAACGCCACCACCGAGATGGTTGCTACGGTGCTGTACCTCTTGAAGACCAAACCCAATTTCTCCACCATTGCCGTGGTTAACCAGGACTACGCCTGGGGCCGCGACTCGTGGGAGATTTTCCTCAACACCCTCAAGGCCTTCAAGCCGGACGTGAAGGTCGTGGCCGAGATGTTCCCCAAGTTGGGAGCGTCCGACTTCTCGACAGAAATCAGCCGTCTGCAAGCCTTGCGGCCCGATGTGGTGCTCAACACCTCTTGGGGTGGTGACCTTGATACCTTTGTGCGTCAGGCGTCACAACGCGGTCTGTTTACGCAGGGCGCCACCATGGTGTTGCCTTTGGCTGAAAGCTCGCTCGAGCGTCTGGGCGCGACCATGCCTGAAGGCGTGATCGTGGGTGGACGCGGCGACCATTACTTCCTGCACCCCGAGACCAAGGACGAGCCGGCACACAAGGACTTTGTGGCCAAGTTCCGCGCCAAGACCGGTGCCTACCCGATCTATCCCACTTACCACATGGCGCAGGCCCTGGTTGGTTTGAAGACCGGGTACGAGAGCGCCATCAAGGCCAACGGCGGCAAGTGGCCGAGCAGCGAGCAAGTGGCCGATGCCATGCGCAAGATGGAGTTCAAGGCCTATGGCCGCACCGTTACCATGCGTGAGGACGGCCAGGGCCTGGAGGCTCAGTTGCTGGGCATTACCAAGCGTGTGCCCCAGTACCCGTTTGCCGTGATGGACAAGATGGTGCTGGTGCCTGCCGATCTGGTCACCACCCCGGTGGGCCAAAAATCCGTCGCCTGGGTCAAGACCCTCAAGGCCGATGTCCTCAAGAGCGATCGCTTGAAGAGCTACGACTTCAAGTGACCTGACCCGCCACTGGCTCGCCGCGCTGTGGTGAGCCAGTCCGTCTTTCCTCTTCGAACCGACTTCTTCCATGAATTCAAGCTTGTTTGCCCTGGCCTTGATGGACGGCGTGTCCTACGCCGCCCTGCTGTTTCTGGTGGCGCTGGGCCTTACCCTGATTTTTGGGGTGATGCGTATTTTGAACATCGCGCACGGCAGCCTGTATGCCTGGGGTGGCTACTTTGCAGCCACGCTGGGTGTCGGCATCACCCATTTCGGCTTGTCGCCCTTGCTGGGACTTCCCGCCCTGTTTGTGGCGGCCATCGTGATTGGTGTCTTTCTGGCCACGGTGCTGGAATTTGCGCTGCTGCGCCGAATTCTGGACAAAGACCCCATTCTCCAACTGCTGGTGACCTTCGCCGCCTTCATGGTGCTCGAAGACCTGCAACGCATGATCTGGGGCGTGCAGCCTGTATTTGTGTCAGACGTGGTCACCCAGCTCGGCACACTCAGCGTGGCGGGTGTGACCTACACCCGCTACCAGTTGCTGGTGCTGCCCGCGGTGGCGGTGCTGGCGTTTTTTGGCCTGCGCTGGTTTCTCGGGCGCACCGCGCTGGGCCGCCAAGTCACGGCGGTGACGCACCACCGTGAGGTGGCCACGGCCATGGGTGTCAACACCGGGCGAGTCACCTGGCTCACCATCGCGGTGGGCGGGGCGCTGGGCGCTTTAGGCGGCGCGTTGGCGTCGCCCACCACCTCGTTCACCCCGGGCATTGGGGCCGAAATGATGGTGCTGTCCTTTGCAGTGGTGGCCACTGGTGGCCTGGGGCAAATTGGCGGCGCGGCCCTGGCCGCGCTGATGATCGGGCTGACACGCTCCTTTGCGGTCTACCTGATGCCTGAAGTTGAAGTGCTGGTGCCCTACCTGATCATGGTGGGGGTACTGCTTGTGCGACCCGAGGGCCTGTTTTCTACCGCGGCCACCAGGAGAATTTGATGCGACTGCGATTGTTGATTGCGGTGTTGGCGGCTGCAGTGCTGGGACTGGCCTTCACTTTTCCCTGGCTCAAGACGCCGATCTTGCTGGCGCTGGCCAATGGCCTGGCCGTTTCTGGCGTGATTGTGCTGATCCGGGCCGGCCAGGTCTCGTTTGGCAACGCCATGTTTGCCTGCCTGGCCGGTTACAGCGCGGCCTTTCTGGCCCGCGCCTGGCATCTGGATGCCTTGCTGCTGATTGCGCTGAGTTGCCTCTTTGCTGCCCTGGCGGGGGCGGTGATCGGCTTGTTCATCGTGCGCTACCGCGGCATCTTTTTTGGCATGTTGAACCTGGCGCTGTCGATGGTGTTGTTCTCGGTGCTGGGCAAGTTCGGCGGCTTCACCGGCGGCACCGACGGGCTGCGGTTCGACCGGCCCACGCTGGGCTTTGTGCACCTGGAGCGCGAACCGTTCGAGACCGCCTTGCTGGTGCTGGCCCTAGTCTTGTCGATCATCGCCGGCTGGGTGGTGCAGCGCTACTTTGCCAGCGTATCGGGTCAGGCGCTGGCGGCCATCAAGACCAATGAGACCCGGCTGGAGTATCTGGGGATTTCGGCCAAGCGCGTGTTCTGGGGCGGCTATGTGTTGGCCGCCACGCTGTGCGGCCTGGGCGGCAGCCTGTTTGCCCTGACGCAGGGCCTGGTCACCCCCGAGATGGGTTACTGGGTGCGCTCGGGCGAGCTGGTCTTCATTGCGATTTTGGGCGGCTCCGGCCATGCGCTGGGGGCGTTCATTGGCGCCTTTGTGTTCGAGTTCATGAAGCTGTATGCGGCAGCCCTGCTGACGGGAGCCTGGCAGCTGGTGATGGGCTTGGTGTTGTTGGTGATGGTGTTTGTGGCCCCCACGGGAGTGTTTGGCATGATTGAGCGGCGTCTGCGCCCCGGGAGGTCGGCATGAGCGGCTACGGATTACTCTCCACCCGTGGGCTCTCGCTGTCCTTTGGCGGGGTGGTGGCGGCCGATGCGATTGACTTTGACCTGCAGCCCGGCGAACGCCTGGCGGTGGTCGGGCAAAACGGCGCCGGCAAGACCACCTTCATCAACATCTGTACCGGCTACCTCAAGCCCACGTCTGGCACGGTGCTGTTTGACGCGGTGGACATCACTGGCCACACACCCCGCGCGATCACGCGGCGCGGCGTGGGGCGCTCGTTCCAGTTGCCGCAGGTGTTTACCGAGCACACGGTGCGTGAATGCCTGATGCTGGCGGCCTCGTCGGTCAAACAAAAGCACGGCTTCTTCTTGCCACTCACCCAGGCGGTGGACGCCCACGAGGTGGACGCGACCCTGGAGTTGCTGCAATTGAGCGCGCGCGCTCATGACTTGGCGGGGTCCTTGCCGGAGGGTCAGCGCAAGCTGCTCGATGTGGCCATGGCCCTGGTGCTGCGCCCCAAGCTGATGATCATGGACGAGCCCACCAGCGGCGTGTCCACTGACGAAAAACATGGCCTCATGGCAGTGCTGATGCGCGCGCTGGACGAGCGCCAGGTCACCAGTATTTTTGTGGAACACGACATCGACATCGTGCGCCGCTACGCCACCCGCCTGTGCGCGTGGATTGCGGGCCGTATCGCCGCCGACGGTGCGCCCGAAGAGGTGTTACGCGACCCGATCGTGGTCAAAAACGTGATTGGCGAATGACATGCTGAGTCTTGAAAACATCTCCGCCACCATTGCCGGTATTTCGGTGCTGCGCGGCATCTCGGCCCAGCTTACGCGTGGCTCGATTGTCGCCGTGGTCGGGCGCAATGGCGCCGGCAAGACCACCTTGTTGCGCCTGATCATGGGCTTTTTGCCCGGCCATGAGGGCCGTGTGCTGCTCGACGGCGAGAACCTGGCGCAAGTGCCGGCCCGCCACCGTGCACGCTTAGGGATCGGCTACGCCCCGGAGGACCGGGTGCTGTTCCCCACCTTCAGCGTGGAAGAAAACCTGCGCTTTCCGTGCGAGGTCAATGGCATGAGCCGGCGCGCCGTAGACGAGCGCCTGGCCGAGACCCTGACCATCGTGCCCGAGTTGGGGGTGATGCTGCCGCGCTCGGGCGCCGCACTTTCGGGCGGGCAGGGCAAGATGGTGGCGTTGGGCCGCGCCGTGATGGCCGGTGAGCGTCTGGTGTTGCTGGACGAGCCGTTTCAGGGTTTGGCGCCGGTGTTGGCGCAGCAGTATTCAGCCTCACTGGAGCGCCTCAAACAAGCCCGGCCTGAGTTGTGCGTGGTGATCACCGAGTCCAACCGCAGCCTGCTCAAGGACATTCCTGACAAAACCATGGTGCTGGAGCGTGGCGAGTTGCAGCTGGACGAAGCCGCTGCTGCGGTGCACTGATCGTGGTCCATCATTTATTTTTAACCTGAGGAGCCCCTTATGGCCCAACATTTCATCAACGGCCAGTGGGTGGCCGCCAGCAACGGGCAGACCTTGCCCGTGATCGACCCCAGCACCGGCGAGGTGTTTGAAACCCTGGCCCGCGGCAACGCGACCGACATTGACAAAGCGGTGGCCGCCGCGCGCGCGGCGTTGAGCGGCCCATGGGGGCGTCTGACCGCCACCGAGCGGGGCCGCATCCTGAGCAAGATGTCCCAGATCATGCTGGAGCGCGTCGATGCCCTGGCCCTGCTGGAGTCGCGTGACACCGGCAAGCCCATCTCCCAGGCGCGCAACGACATCATTGTGTCGGCCCGCTACTGCGAGTTTTATGGCGGTGCGGCTGACAAGGTGCACGGCCAGCAGATTCCCTACCTCAATGACTTCCATGTGGTGGTGCTGCGTGAGCCCTATGGTGTCACGGCGCACATCCTTCCCTGGAATTACCCGGCGCAGATGTTTGGCCGCTCGGTCGTGCCGTCGCTGGCCATGGGCAATGCTGCGGTGCTCAAACCGTCTGAAGACGCCTGCCTCACGCCCCTGGCGTTTTGCGACATTGCGCGCGAGGCGGGCTTGCCCGACGGCGCGCTCAATGTGGTGACCGGGCTGGGCGAAGAAGCCGGTGCCGCGCTCACCGGCCACCATGACATTGATTTTGTGACTTTCACTGGCTCGCCCGAGGTCGGCACGCTGGTGCAAAAGGCCGCCGCCAACCGTACCCTCAAGTGCGTGCTGGAACTGGGCGGCAAGTCGCCCCAGATCGTGTTTGAAGACGCCGACCTGGACCGCGCGGCCACGTTTGTGCTCAAGGCCATCACGCAAAACGGCGGCCAGACCTGCTCGGCCGGCAGCCGCTTGCTGGTGCAGCGCTCGATTTACGACCGCTTTGTGGGTCAGGTGGTGGAGCGCTTCAAGCAGTCATCCGCCGGCGCCCCGGCCATGGACCGCGACTGCGGCCCATTGATCAATGCCGACCAGAAGAAGCGGGTCGAGGGCTTCATCAAGCGCGCCGTTGATAGCGGCATCGCGGTGCTGGCCCAGGGCACGGTGGCCGACGGCGTGCCGGTCGGCGGCTTTTATGTGGCGCCCACGCTCTTTGGCGCGGTGCCGCGCGACCACCAGTTGGCTTGCGAGGAGGTATTTGGCCCGGTGCTGGCCGTGATTCCGTTTGACGACGAGGAAGACGCGATTGCGCTGGCCAACGCCACTGATTTTGGCCTGCTGGCCGGCATCTGGACGCGCGACGGGGGGCGCCAGATCCGCATGGCCAAGCGCATGCAATGCGGCCAGGTCTACATCAACTGCTACGGTGCCGGTGGTGGTGTCGAGCTGCCGTTTGGCGGCGTCAAGCGCAGCGGCCATGGCCGTGAAAAAGGCTTCATGGCACTGGAAGAGTTTTGCAACGTGAAGACCGTGGTTCAGTACCACGGTGAATGATGGTATGTATTTTTTTTGATTTTTCTGAACTGTTTTATTGAAAGCGAGAACCCCATGAGATTGAAAGACAAAGTCGCCATCGTGACCGGTGCCGCCAGTGGTTTTGGTGCCGAGATTGCACGCCAGTATGTGCTGGAGGGCGCCCTGGTGGTGGTGGCCGACATCAACGAGGCCGGTGCCAAAACCGTGGCCGACGCCTTGGGCGCCAACGCCATTGCAGTGGGCTGCGACGTGACCAAGCGCCCCGCGATTGACGCGCTGGTCGCTGCCACCATCGCCAAGTTTGGCCGGCTGGACATTGTGGTCAACAACGCCGGCTGGACCCACAAGAACCAGCCCATGCTGGAGGTGGACGAAGCCACGTTTGACAAAGTGTTCGACATCAACGTCAAGTCGATCTTTCACATGACCCACGCCGTGGTGCCGATCATGCGCAAGCAGGGCGGCGGCGTGATTTTGAACATCGGCTCCACGGCCGGTATCCGCCCGCGTCCGGGCCTGACCTGGTACAACAGCTCCAAGGGCGCAGTGAACCTGCTCTCCAAATCCATGGCGGTGGAGCTCGGCCCTGACAACATCCGGGTCAACGCCATTTGCCCGGTGATGGGGGCCACTGGCTTGCTGGAGTCTTTCATGGGTATGCCCGACACGCCCGAGAACCGTCAGAAGTTCATCAGCACCATTCCGCTGGGGCGCCTGTCCCAGCCCAAGGACATTGCCCGCGCGGCGGTGTACTTGGGCAGTGACGATGCGGAGTTCATCAGCGGGGTCGAGTTTCCGGTGGACGGCGCGCGTACCGTTTAACCCGGCTCACCCAATCGCCCGTGGAGGGCGGTTGGGTGGTCACAGCGTCGTGTCAGGGCACGATCACATCGCGCAGGGACATGCCGCTGGCCATCCGGTCAAAGCCGCGGTTGATGTCTTCCAGCGTCAGCCTTTCCCCCATCAGTCGGTCCACAGGCAGTTTGCCGCGCTGGTACATCTCGATGTAGCGCGGAATGTCTCGCGCCGGCACGGACGAGCCGATGTAGCTGCCGCGCAGCGTGCGCTCTTCGGCCACCAGTTGCACCGGCGGCAGGGCAAAGCGACGGTCCGGGTGCGGCAAACCGGCCGTTACCGTGCTGCCGCCACGCCGCGTGATGCGCCAAGCCAGCTCCATCGCCGGAATCGCCCCCGCCATCTCGAACGCCACATCTACACCCCCTTGGGTCAGCGCCTTGACCTGTTCCATCGCGTCCGGGTCACCCGCATTGACGGTGGCGGTGGCACCCAACTCACTTGCGAGGGCCAGTTTGCTTTCGTTCAAGTCCAGCGCAATCACCTGGCGCGCGCCACTGGCCACGGCGGCGAGCAGGGCGCTGAAGCCCACGCCGCCCAAGCCCAATACCGCCGCCGTGGTGCCGGCCTGCAGACGCGCGGTGTTGATCACCGCACCCACGCCGGTCAGCACGGCGCAGCCAAACAGCGACGCTTCTTCGAAGCTGATGTCGGCCTCCAGCTTGACACACGAGCGGCGCGACACCACCGCGTAATCGGCAAAGCACGACACCCCCACATGGTGGTAGACCGGCTGGTCGTTCAGGCTCAGGCGACGCGCGCCCGAGAGCAAGGTACCCGCGCCGTTGCTGGCCGCGCCGGGCTCACACAGGGCTGGACGCCCCTCCATGCACGGCATGCAGCAGCCGCAACTGGGCATGAACACCAGCACCACCCGGTCGCCTGGCGCGAGGTCGGTGACACCTGGGCCGCATTCGATCACCTCGCCGGCGGACTCGTGGCCCAGCACCATCGGCACGGGTCGGGGCCGGTCGCCCGAGATCACCGACAGGTCGGAGTGGCATAGGCCGGCGGCGCGGACGCGGATCAGTACCTCGTCGGGGCCGGGCGGGGCCAGCTCGACCTCGCGAATCTTGAGCGGCTGGCTCTGCGCGTAGGGCGCAGGTGCGCCGATGGTTTCCAGCACTGCGGCTCGGATCTTCATGGTGGTGGTCTCCAAATGTGGTCTTCAGCGCGCCAGTCTAGGCCCGCGTGGGCCGCCAGGGTCTTGGTATTTTTGCGACCCACCCTTCTGCGATTTTGGAGCCGGGAAAACCCTGATCTCCTGGCCCTGACCGGGGTGCAGCCCTTCGGATAATCTGAAGTGCCGGTTCTGAAATCAGAGATTGCACTTTGTCAATCGCGCGGCGAACATCCATCTCACTAGGAGTCAAGACCATGCGCAAATCCGCTTACAAACATTGGGGCCGCCGCGCCTTCACCGCCATGCTGCTCACGGCCTTGGCCACCGGTGCCTCCGCCTGGGCGCAGTCGGCCTGGCCCAGCCGTCCGATCGTCATGATCGTGCCGCAGGCCGCAGGCGGCACCAACGACATCGTCGGGCGCGTGGTCAGTCAAAAACTGGGTGAGGTGCTCGGCGCCTCCGTGGTGGTGGAGAACCGGCCCGGTGCGGGTGGCAACATCGGCACGCAGCTGGCGGCCAAGGCCAACAAGGATGGTCATACCCTGCTCATGACCATCAGCAGCAGCCAGGCCATCAACCCCGCGTTGTACAAAAACGCCGGTTTCGATCCGGTCAAGGACTTCAACCCGGTCAGCCTGATTGGCGCCGTGCCCAATGTCCTGCTGGTGCACCCCTCGTTCCCGGCCAAATCCGTGCCGGAGTTGTTGGCGCTGGCCAAGAGCAAGCCGGGCTTCTATCAGTACGCCTCTGCGGGCAACGGCACGCTGAACCACCTGCTGGGCGAAATGCTCAACACCATGGCCGGTGTCAGCCTGCAGCATGTGCCCTACAAGGGGGTGGCGCCTGCGCTCAATGACGTGCTGGGCGGTCAGTTGCCGATGCTGTTCGCCAGCTTGCCTTCGTCCCTGGCGCACATCAAGGCCGGCAAACTGCGCGCACTGGCGGTCAGTGGTGCGACCCGCTCGCCCGTACTGCCCGATGTGCCAGCGCTGACCGAGACCGTGGCAGGCTACAACGGCACGCTGTGGATCGGCCTGTTTGCCCCCGCCGGCATGCCGCAAGATGTGTTCAACAAACTCAGTGACGCCATGAACAAGACCCTGGCGGCCAAAGACCTGCGCGACAAGCTGGAGCAGCAGGGGGTGGAACTGGCGGGCACGGCCGACAAGCCGGTGACCCCCGCGCAGTTTGGCGCCCTGTTGAATGAAGATATCGCCAAATGGGCGCGCATCGTGAAAACCTCCGGCGCCTCGGTGGACTGAACCGGCACATCATCATGAGCAACGACCTGCGCACCCTCGACGCCGCCACGCTGGCCCACCTGCAAAGCTGGGTTGGTAAGACCGAAACCCTCACCGACGACATCACGGCCGCGCCCGTGCGCGCCTTGAGCGCCACGCTGGACCGCGATGACCCCTTGCCCGTGCCCGGCACGCCGTTGCCCGCACTGTGGCATTGGTTGTATTTTTTGCCGCAGCACCGCCAGAGCGAGATTGGCCCCGACGGTCACGCCAAGCGCGGTGGTTTCCTGCCGCCGGTGCCGCTCCCGCGGCGCATGTGGGCCGGAGGTCGCCTGCAATGGCAGTCCGAAAATCCGCTGGTGGTAGGCGATGCGGTGCAGCGCATCTCCACCATTGCGTCGGTCACGCACAAGGCCGGGCGCACTGGCGACCTGCTGTTTGTGCTGGTCAAGCATGCGGTGCACAACGCCCGGGGCCTGGCGCTGACCGAGGAGCACGACATTGTTTACCGCGCTGCCGCCCAATCCACCGACCCGGTGCCGCCGCCTGTGGCCGCCGAGCCCGGCGCCGCCTGGCAGCGCGAAGTGGTGCCGGACGACGTGCTGCTGTTTCGCTATTCGGCGCTCACCTTTAATGGCCACCGGATCCACTATGACCGCAAATACGTGACCGAGGTGGAAGGCTACCCCGGCCTGATCGTGCACGGCCCACTGATTGCCACGCTGCTGGTCGACTTGGTACGCCGCCATGCGCCGGGCGCCTTCATCCAACGCTTTGACTTCAAGGCAGTGCGCCCGACCTTTGACCTGCACCCGTTTCGCCTCAACGCGCAGCCCTCGACAGATGGCAAGACCGTGCGCGTCTGGGCCCAAGACCATGACGGTTGGCTCACCATGCAAGGCAGCGTCGAACTGGCTTGAGTTCCCATCTTTTTGACCTCTTCATTGACCCACCATGCAACACACCCCTGACAAATACCAAGACATCCGTGATGCCGTGCGTGCGCTGTGCGCCGAGTTTCCGGATGAATACCACCGCAAGATCGATCAGCAGCGCGCCTACCCCGAGACCTTTGTCGACGCCCTGACCAAAGCCGGCTGGCTCGCCGCGCTGGTACCGGCCGAGTACGGCGGCTCTGGCTTGGGCTTGGCCGAGGCTTCGGTCATCATGGAGGAAATCAACCGCAGCGGTGGCAACTCCGGCGCCTGCCACGGCCAGATGTACAACATGGGCACTCTGCTGCGCCACGGCTCCAAAGCGCAAAAAGAGTTTTACCTGCCCAAGATCGCCAGCGGCGACCTGCGTCTGCAGTCCATGGGGGTGACCGAGCCCACCACCGGCACGGACACCACCAAAATCAAGACCACGGCCGTCAAAAAAGGCGACCGCTACGTCATCAACGGCCAAAAGGTCTGGATCTCCCGCGTGCAGCACTCCGACTGGATGATTTTGCTGGCCCGCACCACGCCCTTGGCCGACGTCAAGAAAAAGTCCGAAGGCATGTCCATCTTCATGGTGGACCTGCGCCTGGCCGAAAAAACCGGCATGACCGTTCGCCCCATCCCCAACATGGTCAACCACGAAACCAATGAGCTGTTTTTCGAGAACCTCGAAATCCCGGAAGAAAACCTGATCGGCGAAGAAGGCAAGGGCTTCAAGTACATCCTGGACGGCCTGAACGCCGAGCGCACGCTGATTGCCGCCGAGTGCATTGGCGACGGCTACTGGTTCATTGACCGCGTGACCAAGTACGTGAAGGACCGCGTGGTGTTTGGTCGCCCGATTGGCCAGAACCAGGGTGTGCAGTTCCCCATTGCCGACGCCTACATCGAGCTGGAGGCCGCCAATCTGATGCGCTTCAAGGCCTGCGAGTTGTTTGACGCACACCTTCCCTGCGGTGCCGAGGCCAACATGTCGAAGTACCTGGCGGCCAAGGCCAGTTGGGAAGCGGCCAATGTCTGCATCCAGTATCACGGCGGTTTTGGCTTTGCTTGCGAATATGACGTGGAGCGCAAGTTCCGCGAGACGCGCCTGTACCAAGTGGCCCCGATCTCGACCAACCTGATTTACTCCTATGTGGCCGAGCACATCCTGGGCTTGCCCAGGTCGTTCTGAACCCACCCTGAAACCCAAAGCACCCACTGACCGAGGATGAGCATGATCCGACCCCTGGACGGCATTACCGTTGTTTCCCTGGAGCACGCCATTGCGGCGCCGTTTTGTACGCGCCAGCTGGCTGACCTGGGCGCCCGCGTCATCAAGGTGGAGCGGCCCGGTGCCGGTGACTTTGCGCGCGCTTATGACAGCCGGGTCAAAGGCCTTGCCTCGCACTTTGTCTGGACCAACCGCTCCAAGGAAAGCCTGACGCTGGACCTCAAACAGCCCGCTGCCCTGGCCGCGCTCAAGACCCTGCTGGGCCAGGCCGATGTGCTGGTGCAAAACCTGGCCCCCGGAGCGGCGGCGCGCATGGGGCTGGGCTATGAGGCACTGAGCCCGGTGCACCCCGACCTGATCGTGTGCGACATCTCGGGCTACGGTGAAGACGGGCCGTACCGCGACAAAAAAGCCTACGACCTGTTGATTCAGAGCGAGGCCGGTTTCCTGTCGATCACCGGCACGCCCGAGGTGCCGAGCAAGGCCGGCAACTCGGTGGCCGACATTGCCGCCGGCATGTACGCCTACACCAACATCCTGTCGGCGCTGCTGCTGCGCGGGCGCACGGGGCGCGGCTCGCACATTGATGTCTCCATGCTCGAATCCTTGAGCGAGTGGATGGGCTACCCGCTGTATTACGCGTTTGATGGCGCCCCGCCACCGCCACGCACGGCCGCGGCCCATGCCAGCATCTACCCCTATGGCCCGTTCGCCGCGGGCGATGGCGGCACAGTGATGCTGGGCCTGCAAAACGAGCGCGAATGGAAGGCGTTTTGTGAGGTGGTACTGCAAGACGCCGCGCTGGCCGTGGACCCGCGCTTTGACAGCAACGCCAGTCGCAATGAGCACCGCGAGGCGCTCAGGGCCATTATTCTGGACCTGTTTGGCAAGCTCAGCACTGAGCAGGTGGTGGCGCGGCTGGACCAGGCGCAAATTGCCAACGCCCGCATGAACGACATGGCCGACCTGTGGGCGCACCCGCAGCTGCAGGCGCGTCAGCGCTGGCACACCGTGGGTTCGCCCGCGGGTGACATTCCCGCCTTGCTGCCGCCCGGGCGCAACAACGCCTTTGACTACCGCATGGACCCGGTACCGGCGGTGGGTGAGCATACCGAGGCCATCCTGCGCGAGCTGGGGCAATCAGAAGCCGCGATTGCGGCCTTGCGGGCCAGCGGCGCGATTTGAACCCGCCACCCACAGCGTCGGCTTGAATGCTCCTGATTAAATAGCAAAAAAGTGTTATTTAACGAGGGCTTGATGCCAATTTGACTTAAATATCTCAGGAACTCCCCATGACCACTCCCGGTGCCCAACTCGCGGCCTTTGCCGCCAATTTGCGCTTTGCCGACATTCCCGCGTCGGTGATCCACAAGACCGAAGACCTGCTGGTCGACTGGTTCGGCTCCACCGTGGCCGGCCACGGCTCGCGCCCGGTGGCCAGCATCACCCGCTTTGCGCTGGCCATGGGGTCGCAGGCCGGCCACAGCGAAGTCATCATCAACCGCGCTCGCACCAGCCCGTACCTGGCGGCCATGGCCAATGCCGCGGCCTCGCATGTGGCCGAGCAGGACGATGTGCACAACGGCTCAGTGTTTCACCCCGCCACGGTGGTGTTTCCAGCGGCGGTGGCCGTGGCGCAGGCACTCGGCGCCAGCGGCCAGCAGTTGCTGACCGCCTCCGTGGCCGGCTACGAGGTCGGCATTCGGGTGGGGGAGTTTTTGGGTCGCTCGCACTACAAGGTGTTTCACACCACTGGCACCGCCGGCACGCTGGCTTCCGCCGCTGCGGTGGGGCACTTGCTCGGGCTGGATGCCGCGCAGATGCAGCACGCCTTTGGCTCGGCGGGCACCCAGGCGGCGGGCTTGTGGGAGTTTTTGCGCACCGCTGCCGACAGCAAGCAGTTGCACACGGCCCATGCGGCGGCGGCCGGTTTGATGGCCGCTTACCTGGCCCAGGACGGTTTCACCGGTGCGGCGCAGATTCTGGAAGGCCCGCAGGGCATGGCCGCGGGCATGTCCAGCGACGCCAACCCGGCCAAGCTCACTGACCGGTTGGGCATCCGCTGGGCCACCGCCGAGACCTCGTTCAAGTTTCACGCCTCGTGTCGCCACACCCACCCGGCGGCCGATGCGCTCTTGCAAGTGATTCACGCGAATGGCCTGCAGCCTGAAGACCTCGCGCGCGTGGTGACCCACGTGCACCAGGGCGCCATTGACGTGCTGGGCCCGGTGGTGCGCCCGGTCACCGTGCACCAGAGCAAGTTCTCCATGGGCACGGTGCTGGCGCTGGTGGCGCAATTCGGCCGCGCCGGTCTGGTCGAGTTTGACCAGCATTTCATTGACGACGCGACCCAGGCGCTGCGCGACCGGGTCACCATGGAGCTGGACCCCGAGGTCGATGCCGCCTACCCCCAGCGCTGGATTGGCAAGGTCACTGTGCACACCACCGACGGCCGTGTCTTGCACGGCCGGGTGGACGAGCCCAAGGGCGACCCCGGCAATACCCTGAGCCGTGAAGAAATCACCGCCAAGGCCTTGCGCCTGGCCGCCTTCAGTGGCGGTGCGACCGCGCCCGAGATGCAGGCGGCCGTGGATGCGCTGTGGGGTGTGGCCGCCTGGCCGCGTGTGGGTGCCTTGCTGGCGCCCCTGGCGTGAAGGCCGGTGACGCCATGAGCTGTTCTTCTCACGCCGCGCTTGCTGGCGCGCGCTCCTTTTTGTTTGTGCCCGCCAACCGGCCCGAGCGCTACGCCAAGGCGCTGGCCTCAGGTGCCGATGCGGTCATCATTGACCTGGAAGACGCGGTTTCCCCGGCTGATAAGCCCGGTGCGCGCGCCCAGCTGGCGGCAGCGTTTGCGCAACTCCCGTGGCCCGACCGGGCGCGGCTGGTGGTGCGCATGAATGCGTTGGGCACGCCGTTTCATGACGAGGATCTGGCCTTGTTGGGCCAGCTCACGGCGCAGGGGCTGGCCGGCGTGATGGTGCCCAAGGCCGAGTCGCTGGCGGGATTGCAGCAGGTGGCCCAGGCCATCGGCCCGGCGGGCGCCTTGCTGCCGCTGATCGAATCGGTGGCCGGGCTGGACGCGATCGATGCACTGGCCAAGGGGCCGCAGGTGCTGCGTCTGGCCTTTGGCAACCTCGATTTCCAGGCCGATCTGGGGCTGGCGTGTGGCCCGGACGAGGCGGAACTGGTGCCGGTGCGCCTGGCGGTGGTGCTGGCCGCGCGCCGTGCCTCATTGGCGCCGCCGGTGGATGGCGTCACGCCCGGCACCCAGGACATGGCGCAGCTGCAGATGGACACCGCGCGCGCGCGCCGCGGTGGCTTTGGCGCCAAGCTCTGCATTCATCCGGCGCAGGTGGCCGGGGTCAATGCCGAGTTCACGCCCACGCCCACCGCGCTGGACTGGGCACAGCGCGTGCTGGCCGCTTTTGAGGCGGCAGGTGGCGGCGTGTTCATCCTGGACGGCCGCATGGTCGATGCGCCGGTGGTGCGCCTGGCGCAACGCACGCTGGCGCAAGGCCACAGAGTGGCATAAGCCAGACATTCAGTAGGGTATTTTGACGGTGGTGCACGACGCGCAACAGGCGCCAACTTATCCTGAGACACGACAGGCAACCCACGTGGTGCGCGCAGCGTGACCGGTTTTGATGATTTTTAACGGAGACAACATGAAATTTAAATTCAAATCGATACTCACCGCATCCCTGGCTGCCGCCAGCCTGGGTGCCATGGCGCAGGCCTGGCCCGACAAGCCGGTCACGCTGATCGTCCCCTTTGCCGCCGGTGGCCCCACCGACGTGGTGGCCCGCATGATCGCCATCCCGATGGGCAAGTCGCTGGGGCAAAGCGTGATTGTGGAAAACACCGTGGGTGCAGGCGGCACCATTGCGGCCACCAAGGTGGCGCGCGCCGCCCCCAACGGCAACGCCATCTTCATCCACCACATGGGCATGTCCACCGCGCCCGCCCTGTACAAGAAGCTCTCGTTTGATCCGCTCAAAGACTTCGAATACATCGGCCAGGTGGTCGATGTGCCCATGACACTGCTGGCGCGCAAGGACTTCCCCGCCGCCAACTACCAGGAGCTGGAGGCCTACGTCAAGGCCAACAAAAACAAGGTCTCGCTGGCCAATGCCGGCCTGGGCGCCGTCTCGCACCTGTGCGGCTTGCTGTTCCAGACCCAGTTGGGCGTAGAGCTCAACACCATTCCCTACAAAGGCACGGGTCCGGCCATGAACGACCTGCTCGGCGGCCAGGTGGACTTGCTGTGCGACCAGACCACCCAGACCGTGCCCATGATCAAGGACGGTCGGGTCAAGGTCTATGGCGTCACCACCCTGAAGCGCCTGAGCGCCTTGCCCAATGTGCCCACGCTCGACGAGCAGGGCCTCAAGGGCTTTGAGGTCAAGGTCTGGCATGGCATGTACGCGCCCAAGGGCACGCCCGCACCGGTGCTGGACAAGATCAACGTTGCCCTGCGCGCGGCGCTGGCCGACCCGATGGTCAAGACCCGCCTGGCGGAACTCAGCTCCGACATCCCGCCGACCGACAAGATCACCCCGGCCGGCCTGAAGACCCACCTGGAAGCTGAAATCGCCAAGTGGGGCCCGGTAATCAAGAAGGCTGGCATTTACGCTGATTGATTGCCTTTAAGTGTTGGCCTGTGGCAGGCATGAAATAATCATATCGCTGATATAAAAAATAAGATGATCAAGCCGTTGCCACTCCTGGCAGTGGCTTTTTTTGGTGTGACCGGGGGGGATAATCCCGCCATGTCCATGCACTTCGATCTCGTTGACCTGCGCCTGATGGTGCGCATTGCCGAAGCCAACAGCCTGACCAAAGGCGCTGAAGCTTCTCATATCTCACTGCCAGCGGCCAGCACGCGCATCAAGAACCTGGAGGAGGGCATTGGCACCCGGCTGCTCAATCGCACCAGCCAGGGCGTCACGCTCACGCCGCCGGGGCTGGCCTTTGTACACCACGCCCGGATGGTATTGGGTCAGATCCAGCACCTGCGTGGCGACTTGCAGGAGTACGCACGCGGCGTCAAAGGCCACTTGCGGGTTTTTGCCAACACCACCGCGCTGGGTGAGTTCCTACCACCTGTGTTGCGCAGCTACCTGTTCAGCCATCCAGATGTCAACATCGACCTGCGCGAGCGGCTCTCCAATGACATCATCCGGGCCGTATCCGAGGGACAGACTGACATTGGTATCGTCGCGGGCCTGGTGCGAACCGAGAGCCTGGAGACTATTCCCTACCGCAGTGACCGTCTTGTGCTTGTGGTGCCGCGGGCACATGTTCTGGCGGGCACGGCAGCGGTGGATTTCTCGGACACGCTGGACTATGACCATATCGGTCTGCAGGAATCGAGCGCTATCCATGGCTTCTTACGCCAGGTCTGCAACCAGCTGCACCGACCGCTGAAGCTGCGCATTCAGGTCGGCAATTTCGAGGCGGCTTGCCGGATGATCGAGGCCACGGTCGGTGTCGCCATCCTGCCTGAGTCGGCTGCCCGCCGGCACGCTCAAGTCATGGCTATCGCCATCGTGCCACTGGCAGACCCGTGGGCGATCCGTTCGATGCAAATTTGTGTTCGCAGCTTGGGCGCATTGCCCTTGTTTGCACGCGATCTGGTGGATTTGCTCGTTGCGGACGCCGCGTCTGTCGCACCAGCCCTGTCGCGGGACGCCAAGCATATAGCCACTGCTTCAAAGGCATGCGTGTAAAAAAAAACTGCAAAGCTGAGCGCCGCTGGGTGCCGGATATGCCTCAAAGGTGAACAGTGTCCACTTGGATTGATCTGCCCTGGGATATCTAATCCTGGCTGTGGCGAAATGGATCAAGCGACCGTTGATCGAATCGGCACCACGCCAGGAGTTAGCGCAGGCTGTGCACAGTATGCGGCCCAGTGGGCCATCAAGCCTCGCCGTCGCTCCAGCATGGTACCGCGCGCATACGCTGCCTCGGCTTTGTCTTTCAGTTGATGGCTCATGGCATGTTCGATGACCTCGCGCGCGCGTGATGTGGATTCACCAGCCCAATCCCTAAAGCTGCTGCGGAAACCGTGAACCGTCACATCGCCGTGCCCCATCTGCTTGAGCAGTTCAAGACAGGCCATGTTCGATAGCGGCTTGATTTTTGACCGTGCGCCCGGAAAAACAAACGCACTCTCACCAGCTTTGGCTCGCGCCAGTCTGAATACTGCCAGCGCTGGATCACTCAGGGGAATAAAGTGTTCCTTTTCGCCCTTCATGCGCCCGGCGGGGATGGTCCAGAGCGCTGCATCGAAGTCAAATTCCGTCCATGTCGCCTGGAGGGCTTCGTTGGTGCGGCAGTTGGTCAGGATGATGACCTCCAGTGCCAGTGCTGAACTACCAGGCCTTTTGCGAAGCTCCTGCATGAAGGTACCTATATCCCGCCAAGGCATTGCCGGATGGTGCTCCACCTTCTTTGTCTTTTTCGGTGCACTGAGCAGATTTTCCAGATGGCCTTTCCATCGCGCCGGGTTCTCAGCCTGGCGATAACCTTGCGTCTTGCACCAGTCTAGGATTTTCTCGATTCGGCCGCGGATGCGGCTGGCGGTTTCGGTCTTGGACGCCCAAATGGGCTCCAGAACCCGCATGACCAGCGCCGTCTCGATCTGGCCGACGGGCAGACTGCCAAATGCCGGACTTGAGTAAGTTGCGAGTGTGTTTTTCCACTGCTGCTCATGCTGCTCATGCTTCTCGTTTTTCCAGCCGTGTTTGTGGCTGGCAATGTAGCTCGCTGCCGCGGAGTCGAAGGTGATGATGCTGGCTTCGGCCATGCTGCGTTCAAGCTGCGCTGCGCGCTTGAATCCCAAAGGATCCTTCCCATCAGCCAGCAACTTGCGCTGATCCAGTGCTCGCTCCGTTTCCGTCATAACAAAACCCTAAGTTATTGATTCACTTGGGGTTTTTTTGTTTTTCGGGGTTGCTGTCCTCCCATGCAGCCCATCGGCAGCATGCGATTCAACGCACGGAAATGGGCCAATTCGCAGCTTTTCTGTCTGTTGCTTTCCAGCGCGGCGTGGGCAGGTGTCTTTAAAACAGCTATATCCAGATGCCGCCCAAGCGCACGTGGTCGATTTTTTCAACGGATGAGGTCATCACTTGCCAGTCCAGGTATCAGTACGACTGACAAAAATTTCCAGGTAAAAATTCGTGGCACTCAGGAAACCACGGGCAAACCGTGGGTGAAGTAAACCTTGCATTGCTGCGGAAAAGGGACGGCAGGAGGCGTGTCTGTCCTACTGCCGCGATTGCATTGATTCGTTAACCTTGCAGAGGGAAAACTTGCGCATCCACTGATGCAAATAATGCCACTTAAAAAGGTCACCATGAAATACATATTACTTTCAGCCGCACTCGTTATGACTCTTGGCCTTGCCGCCTGTGAAAAAACTGTTGTGACCCCGGCGGGTCCTGCAGGTGCCACCGGCGCAACAGGTTCAACAGGTGATAGTGGCGCCACGGGTGCTACCGGCGCAACTGGTGCCCCAGGAAAAGCAGGCGAAACACCTGCCAAATAAAGTCGCCTATTTGTGCCTGTTCGCAGCCATCTGCTTGGCCGCATCTTTCAACGCGGACTGAAGCATTTCCTCAATGCTGGGATGATAGTAAGGCATCGCCAACAAGTTCTCGACCGTGTCTTCGCGTTGCACCGCCCAAGCCAATGCGTGCGCCAGATGCTCGCCCTGCACGGCGACAAGGCCCGCGCCAAGCAGCACGCCAGTGTGTCGGTCCACATACACGCGCACCAGATTGCCTTGTGCACCCAGTATTCGGGACCGCCCGTTGCCTGTGCCCTGGGCCGTGCCAATCACGGTGCGTGACATATCGAGCTGGTCATAAGCCATCCCCACTGCTGCAACATCCGGGTTGCTGAACACGATCGAGATGGCAGCGCGGCGGTGCGGTACTGCCTTCTCAAAACCATCATCAAGAGAGCGTAACGCGCCGCGTGCGGCCATCACGCCTTCGTCGATGGCCTCATGCATCAAGGGCCGGTCCGGAGTGACATCTCCAGCCAGGAAAATCGCGGCCTTGCCTGCGGCGCGAAGGCTGGCAGCGTCGACGGCAGGCTGGCCGTGACTGTCCAGCGTGACGCCGGCCCTGGCAAGGTCGAGCTGATCGACATTGGGCTGGCGCCCCAGCGCCGCGAGCACCAGGTCAACCGTAGCCGACGATTCACCGCTGTGCATCTGCAGCGCATCACCGACGATCTCTACCTCAACCGGATGGCCTAGCCAGGACGTCAGTTCCGGGCTAAAGAGTTCAAGCGCCCGCGCCCGAATTTCGGGGTCGGTGATGCCTGCAGGCGTGGACTTCAAGTCGCCCGCGACCACGTGCACGCCGAGTCTGGCCAATGCCAGGCCCATTTCCAGGCCGATAGCGCCAAGTCCCAGAATACCAATGCTGCGCGGCAGCTTGTTGAGTTCAAACAAGGTATCCGTGGTCACGACGCGTGCGCCGAGATCGGCCAGAAATTTGGGCAGAACGGGCCGTGATCCGGTCGCGATCACGAAGGCTTTTGCACAGATGTGCTGGCCACCGACGTCCAGGGTCTGGGCGTCCAGGAAACGCGCTTCTCCCATGATCAGCCGATCCCCGGCTTGCGCCACGGTCTGCTCGGCGACGCCCTGGGCCAGGAGGTCGCGCGTGGCGCGCGCCTGCTGCCACAGGCCATCTGGCGTCCGGCTGGCAGAAGGAAGGCCGGCCGGGGCAAGCCGGGACAACGTCGCCCATTGCTCACCCGCATGCAGGACCGCTTTCGACGGCATGCAGCCCACGCGTGCGCAAGTGGTTCCCAAGGGACCGCGATCGATCAACAGGGCGGAGCGCCCGGCGCGCGAGATTTCGCTGAAAGCCGCCAGTCCTGCGGTGCCGGCGCCGATCACGGCTATGTCGGCGGTGATGGCGGGTTTCAAATCGGGTCTCTGCATGGGGTTTTCTCCTGAAACTCAAAGCGGGCCAACAGCCCCCGCAAGGGCGCCGTCCGGTGTTGCTCGTTGGCATTGGGCTCTGCGTGCGCGGCAGCAGGGCAAGCGAAAAAAAAGGTGGGTCTCAGCTTCTAAGCCCGACTTGTGCGCCAGGAATTTGAGAGCGACCCAATAGATAAAGAGTAGTTTTGCTAAAAAAAAATAGCAGCACATTACGGGTCAATCGATGCGCTCCAGCGGCTGTTCCAGGCTTTGTCTATGGTGCGGCGGTCGCGTTTTGTGGGGCGTCCGTGTTCCTGGCTGCTGGCGGGCTCGCTCCCCAGCCGGCGCTGCTCGGCGGCTTCGGCTTTTCGGCGCAGGCTTTCCTCGGTTTCTTCATAAAGCTGCTGCGCCACGGGTGCTGCGCCGCGCTGGCTGCTGATGCCGCGCACCACCAGCGTGCGAATCACCGGGCCTTGCCGCAGGGTGACGGTGTCGCCTACCTTGACCTCGCGGGACGGCTTGGCCTCCTGGTCGTTGATGCGCACGCGTCCCTTGTCGATCTCATCCACCGCCAGTGAACGGGTTTTGTAAAAGCGGGCGGCCCACAGCCATTTGTCGATACGTAGTTTTTCCATCAGGCGCTATTTTCATCCTTAACTGCAATCAGTGGCAGGCGTACGGTGGCGTCCAGACCCGCAACCCGGCCAGCCTGGCCCGGATGCATCCGGTTGTCCAGCGAAATGCTGCCGCCCAGGGCCACGGTGATTTCCCGGCAAATGGCCAGGCCCAGGCCGGAGCCGTGGCGCACGTTGCCTGCCGAAAAGGGCTGGAACAGGCGCGTCGCGAGTTCGGCTGAAATGCCGGGACCGCTGTCGCTGACGGTCAGTGCCAGATAGCGCGTGTCGGTGACGATTCGCACGGTCAGGGCGCCGCCGGTGTCACTGTTCTTGATGGCGTTGTGCAGCAGGTTGCGGCAGAGTTCGCCGAGCATCCATTCGTGGGCGTTGACCATCGCGGGGACGGTTTCGATGTCAAATTCCAGTTCTTTCTCTGCAATCAGCGGTGCCAGGTCCAGCGCGACCGCGCGCAGGGTGGCAGTCATGTCGGCAGGCTGCAAATGTGCTTGCTGGCGCAGTTGCTCGACTTTGGCCAGCGCCAGCATCTGGTTGGCCAGCAAGGTGGCCCTGTCCACGGTTTCATTGATTTCCAGGAGTGCCTCGCGGGGCGCGATGTCGCCGCGCAAGGCCGACTGGACCTGGATTTTCAGGACCGCCAGCGGCGTGCGCAATTGGTGCGACGCATCGCGCACAAAGCGCTTTTGGTGCTCCAGCAGATGCTGCAGCCGCAGCATGACCTGGTTGGTGGCGTCAATCAGCGGGCGTAACTCGCGCGGTGCATCGGGTGCCTTGATGGGGGTCAGGTCGCTTTCGGGCCGCGCCGTCAGGCGGGCGCTCAGGGCGCGCACCGGCCGCGTGGCGCGCTGCACCACCACGATCACCACCAGTCCAATCACCGCAATCAGCACGGCCTGGTGCCACAGGGTATCGACCAGAATTTCGCGTGCCAGCGTCTGTCTTAACTCCAGCGTTTCGGCCACCTGGATGCGTGCCATGCCGAACCCCCCGGGGCCGACCACGGGCTGCAGCAGCACAGCCACCCGCACTTCGTCCCCGAGGTAGTGGTCGTCGTAGAAGTCGACCAGCGCTGCGTAGATGCCCTGTTCCGGCAACTTGCCGCGCCACGCGGGCAGATCCTCGAAGCCCAGCACGGTTTCACCCTGAAACCCCGTGACCTTGTAGAAAATCCGGCTGCGGTTGTCGGCCTCAAAGGCCTCCAGCGCCGAGTAGGCGACGGTGGCTTTCAGGCGCACGGCATCGCCGGTGCCCGTGGCCTCCAGCAGTTCCGCCAGGGTCTTTGCAGATGCCAGCAAGGTTCTGTCGTAGGCCGTGTCGGCGGCGTCCAGCGCGCTGCGGTACAACAGCACCGTGTTGACCATCAGAAACACGGCGACCGGCAGCAAGATGCCTGCCAGCAGGTAGCGGCGAAGGGACAGGGCGCCCGCGCGGCCGTCCCCCTTGCCCGTCTGCGGCGGCGCTTCAAGGCTCATGGCGTTGCCTTGAGTAAATAGCCGAGACCGCGCAGCGTGATCAGCAGCATGCCGGTGTTCAGCAGCCTTTTTCGCAGGCGGTAGACCACGACTTCAATGGCTTCGTAATGCACTTCTGCCTCGCCCGGAAAGACCAGTTCAAACAGCCGCTCTTTCGACACCGCGTGGCCGGGCTTGCTCATCAGGGCTTGCAGCAGCGCCAGCTCGCGCGGTGCCAGATCAAGCACCTCATCGCACAGGTAAATCGCGCCGGTGTGCTTTTCGTAGCGAAGCTGGCCCAGCACTTGTGTCACCGTCCGCGGTTCGCTGCGCAACGCATCGCGCGCCGCCGAGCGACGCGCCAGCGCCCGTATTCTGGCTTCCAGCTCGTCCAGGTCAAACGGCTTGGGCAGGTAGTCATCGGCACCTGAATTGAGGCCGATGATGCGGTCGCCCACCGTGCCGCGTGCCGTCAGGATCAATACGGGCGTGGCCAGCCCTGCAGCGCGGGCCTGCTGCAGTACCTGCAGCCCGTCCAGTCCGGGCAGCGTCAGGTCCAGCACGACCACATCGGGCATGAAGGACTGCCAGCGTGCCAGCGCCAGCCGGCCGTCGGCGCAGACGGTCACATCCATGCCGCGCCGCGACAGCGTGCGCTGCAGCGCGGTGTGCATGGAGACGTTGTCTTCAACGAGCAGGAGTTTCATGGTGGGCAGCATCACGCGATTGTCCCGGTCAAAGCGTCAGGCGCGCACCTGCGCGGATGAAAAAATCGCCGGGCATTGGTAGTTTCCCTGATGGTTTGGACAGCCGGATGACAGCTTGAAGACGCATGATAAGCACGTCAATTCAATCAAAGCCTTAAGGAGACACCCATGCGTCGCGATACCTTTTTGAAATCCCTGGCCGCATTTGCGGCGGCTGGCAGTTTGCCGCTGAGCGCCTTTGCCGCAGCCAACATCAAGATGATGATTCCCGCCAACCCGGGCGGCGGCTGGGACGCCACGGGCCGCGCCCTGGGCAAGGCCTTGCAGGACGCAGGCGTAGCCAGCACCGTGACCTACGAAAACAAGGGCGGTGCCGCCGGCGTGCTGGGACTGGCCCAGTTCTACAACGCCAGCAAGGGCGACCCCAATGCGCTGATGGTGATGGGCGCCGTGATGCTGGGCGGCATGATCGCCAGCAAGCCGCCTGTGGCCCTGAGCCAGGTCACGCCGATTGCGCGCCTGACCACCGAATACGGCGTGTTCGTGTTGCCCGAGAATTCGCCGTTCAAAACCATGAAAGACGTGGTTGAGCAGATGAAGAAAGACCCGGGCAGCGTGAAGTGGGGCGGTGGTTCACGCGGTTCCACAGAACACGTTGCAGCCGCCATGATCGCCCGCGAAGTGGGGGTTGATGCCGCCAAGATCAACTACGTGCCGTTTCGCGGCGGTGGCGAGGCTGTGGCCGCCATCCTGGGTGGCAATGTCACCGTGGGCGGCAGCGGCTACAGCGAGTTTGCGCAGTACATCAGCAGCGGCAAGATGCGCCCCATCGGCATCACGTCCGGCACGCGCGTCAAGGGGATCGACGTGCCCACGCTCAAGGAGCAGGGCATCAATGTCGAGATCGGCAACTGGCGCGGGGTGTATGGCGCGGCAGGTATCACGCCCGCCCAGCGCAAGGCGCTGACCGACATGGTGGTGCAGGCCACCAAATCCAAGGCCTGGGCGCAAGCGCTGCAAGCCAACAACTGGACCTCTGCGCTGCTGGCGGGCCCGGAGTTCGAAGCCTTTGTGGACAACGACTTCGCGTCTCTGCGCGCCACCATGGTGAAAGCCGGCATGGTGTAGTAGCCCGCTGCAGCGGCCCCGGCAGGGCTGAGCTTGGCACCATTGGGGCCGGCCCGGCCCTTTTTCTTTTTTGAGGGTTTTTATGTCCACCATTTCGCCAAATTCTCCCCCTGACGTCTTGCCGCAAACCCTGATCGGCGCCGGTGCGGTGTTCGTCGCCGCCGTGCTCGCGTATGGCGCCCTGTCAATCTCGTCAAACGCGGGCTATGCCGGCGTGGGGCCCAATTTCTTGCCCTGGCTGGTGTCGGCGGCGCTGCTGGTGTGCGGCGTCTGGCTGATCTGGGAGGCCCGCAGCGGCGGCTTTCGCGATCTGGAGGAACCGTCCGGTGCCGCCACCGGTGACTGGACTGCGCTGGCGTGGGTGTCGGCCGGGGTGCTGGGCAACGCAGCGCTGATCACCCGCATCGGTTTTGTTCTGAGTTGCGCCTTGTGCTTTGTGCTGGCGGTGCGCGGCTTGCGTATTTCCGAAGGCCGGGCTGCCGGCTCGGTGCGCCAGACCCTGGTCGATGCGGCCACCGGCATGCTGATTGCTGCGCCGGTGTTCTGGATGTTTTCCAAGGTGCTGGCGATCAATCTGCCCGGCCTGACCAGTTCCGGCTGGCTGTAACTACAAACCCCCCGAGAGACCGACATGGATATCTGGAACAACCTCATTGGCGGCTTTGTCACGGCCGGCACGCCCATTAATTTGCTGTGGGCCTTTGTGGGCTGCGCCATTGGCACGGCCATTGGCGTGCTGCCCGGCCTGGGCCCCGCCGTGACGGTGGCCATGTTGCTGCCCATCACCACGCAGGTCGAACCCACGGCCTCGATGATCTTTTTTGCCGGCATTTACTACGGCGCCATGTACGGCGGCTCGACCACCTCCATTTTGCTCAACACACCGGGCGAAACCGGCACCATGGTGACGGCGCTTGAAGGCTTCAAGATGGCCAAGAACGGCCGGGCCGGGGCGGCGCTGGCCACGGCGGCGATTGGCTCGTTTGTGGCCGGTACGGTGGCCACGGTACTGGTCACGCTGTTTGCGCCGGTGCTGGCGCAGTTTGCCGTCAAGCTCGGCCCGCCTGAATATTTTTGCCTGATGCTGCTGGCCTTCATCACGGTCAGCGCGGTGCTGGGAAAAAGCACCTTGCGCGGCATGACGGCGCTTTTTCTGGGCCTGGCGATTGGCCTGATCGGGCTGGACCAGATCACCGGCCAGGTGCGCTACACCGCAGGCGTTCCTGAATTTCTGGACGGTATTGAAGTGGTGCTGGTGGCTGTGGGCCTGTTTGCCGTGGGCGAGGCGCTTTACAACGCGCTCTACGAAGGCCGCAGTGTGCAGTCCATGAACAAGGTCACCCGTGTGCACATGACCGGCTCGGAGTGGCGCCGCTCGTGGCCGGCATGGCTGCGCGGCACAGCCATTGGTTTTCCGTTTGGCACCATTCCGGCGGGGGGCTCGGAAATCCCGACATTCTTGAGCTATGCCACCGAACGCAAGCTGTCCAGGCACAAGGAAGAGTTTGGCACCACCGGCGCGATTGAAGGCGTGGCCGGTCCCGAAGCCGCCAACAACGCAGCCGTGACCGCCACGCTGGTGCCGCTGCTCACGCTGGGCATCCCGACGTCGGTGACGGCGGCGATCTTGCTGAGCGCCCTGCAAAACTACGGCATTCAGGCCGGCCCCCAGCTGTTTGAAACCTCTTCAGCGCTGGTATGGGCGCTGATCGCTTCACTCTACATCGGCAACGTGATGCTGCTGGTGCTGAACCTGCCCATGGTCGGGCTCTGGGTCAAGCTGTTGAAGATTCCCCGCTCCCAGCTCTACGCCGGCATTTTGATTTTTGCCACGGTGGGCGTCTATGGCATGCGGCAAAGCTCGTTCGACTTGTTTTTGATGTACGGCATTGGCCTGGTGGGCATCCTGATGCGCCGCTACGATTTCCCGACCGCGCCGGTCATCGTGGGCATGATTCTGGGCCCCATGGCCGAGGCCCAGATGCGCAATGCCCTGTCAATTGGCGAAGGCCGGTGGACGGTCTTCATCGAGCGGCCGATGTCGGCAGTGCTGCTCGTCGTGGTGGTGGCCGTGCTGGTGTTGCCGCGCCTGGCCAAGCATTGGTCAGCGCGCCGCGGCCTGGCCTGAACGCCGCACAACGCGCTGGCGCCGGGAGACCCACGAGCTACTGTTTGGCCCCTAGCGTCAGCGCGGCGGCGCGCGAGGCGGCCAGCGCGGCCTCGTCGGGTCCGGTCTGTGTGGGCCAGCCGCCCAGGTGCTGAATGCTCAGGTCAGCCATCGCGGCAATCCACTTCGGGCTGTCGTTCAGGCATTCGATGTAGTGAAAGGTCTTGCCGCCGGCCTCCAGAAAGGCGTGGCGCGCTTCCATCGAGATTTCTTCCAGTGTTTCCAGGCAGTCGCCAATAAACCCCGGGCACACCACATCGACGCTTTTCACGCCTGATTGCGCCATTTTGATCAGCGTCGGCTCGGTGTAGGGCTGCAGCCATTTGGCTTTGCCGAAACGCGACTGGAAGGTGACTTTGTAGCGGTCTTTGGCTAGCCCGAGTTGCTCGGCCAGCAGGCGCGCGGTCTTGTAGCATTCGCAGTGGTAGGTATCGCCCAGCAGCAGCGTCCGTTCGGGCACGCCGTGAAAGCTCATCACCAGTTGCTCGGTCTGGCCGTTTTGCTGCCAGTGCGCGCGGATCTTGTCGGCCAGCGCGGCAATGTAGCCGGGCGCGTCGTGGTAGTTGTTGATGAAACGAAACTCGGGAATCCGGCGCACCTTGGCGGCCCAGCTGTACACCGCGTCAAACACGCTGGCAGTGGTGGTGCCGCTGTACTGCGGGTAAGACGGCAGGATCAGCACGCGCGTGACCCCGTCTGCCTTGAGTTGGTCCAGCTGCGAGGCAATCGACGGGTTGCCGTAGCGCATGGCGTAGCGAACCTCCACCGTGTGGCCGCGCACGCCCAGGTAGCCGCGCAGCATCAGGGCCTGTTTCTGCGTCCAGACCTTGAGCGGAGAGCCTTCGCTGGTCCAGATGCTGGCGTACTTGGCGGCCGACTTTTTGGGCCGCGTGCGCAGGATGATGCCGTGCAGGATCAGCCACCAGAGCGCCTTGGGAATTTCCACCACGCGCGTGTCGCTCAAAAATTCCGCCAGGTAGCGCCGCACGGCCGGTGCAGTGGGCGCGTCGGGCGTGCCCAGGTTACACAAAAGAATGGCGGTGCTGGACGTGGCGGCCGGGCGGGCGCCATGGGTGTGGGTGGGTTCGGGCGAAAAAGACATGGGTTATTCTCGCCTACCTATGCTGGACCTGAACAACATCAAAGCGATTTCCCTGGATCTGGACGACACCTTGTGGCCGATCTGGCCGACCATAGCCCGGGCTGAAAAAGCGCTCGGCCACTGGCTGGCCCGGCACGCGCCGCAGACCGCCGTGTCGTTCGCCGATCCGGCGGTGCGGCAGGCGGTGCGCACGCAAGTGACGCAGGCCCGGCCTGAACTGGCGCACAACCTGAGCGCCATTCGCTGCGAGATGATCCGGCTTGCGCTGCAGCAGTCCGGTGAAGACCAGCAGTTGGCCGCACCGGCCTTCGAGGTGTTTTTTGCCGAGCGCCACCGGGTTGACTTGTTTGACGACGCGCTGGAGTCACTGGCATTTTTGTCCAGCCGCTTTCCGCTGGTGGCGCTGTCCAATGGCAATGCCGACATCGCGCGCATTGGCATCGACGCGTATTTCAAGGCCAGCATCAGCGCCCAGCAGCTGGGCGTGGGCAAGCCCGACCCCCGGATTTTTCACGCCGCCGCCAGCGCCGCCAGCGTGGCGCCCGCGCAGGTGTTGCATGTGGGCGACGACGCCGCGCTGGACGTGCTGGGCGCGCTGGGCTGCGGCATGCAGACCGTCTGGGTCAACCGCGCCGACGCGGCGTGGGCGCATGCCGATGCGCCGCATGCCACCGTGCGCACGCTGACCGAGCTGTGCGCGTTATTTGCGCGCTAACACCGGTTCACTGCGGCACTCAGGATTTACGGCTTGGCTGCGCCACGCGGACGCCCGAGTTTGAATAGCATCTTTTAAAGACCGACAACATTCAGCGCAAGCGCCGCGCTGCCGCCAGGCCGGACCGCACCGCGCCTTCCAGCGTGGCCGGATACGGCCCGGCGATGTAGTCGCCGCAGGCCAGCAGGCCAGTGGCCACTTCGGCGGCGGGGCGCTGCAGGCCTGGCGTGCAGGCAAAGGTGGCGCGCTTTTCCACAATGGTTTGCACGGCCTGCAGCGCGCCCAGGCCCAATTGCCGGGCCGCCTGCGCCAGCACCTGCTGCGTCAGCGTGGCGCTGTCGCCGCTGCTGGCGCTGATGACAAAGGCCAGCAGACCGGATGGCCCGCCGAGCTGGCCCCGGTCCAGTACAAATTGCGCCGGTTCGCTGGCGGTGGCGCGCAGCGCCAGCATGGGCTGGCCCAGGCGCGCACCGGGCGCGTGGGCATACACGGTGGTCAGCGCTTCGTGCTGCAGGCCGCGCGCGTGCGCCAGCCAGGCGTCGGCCGCCACGCCGCTGCCCGCTACCAGGCGCGCGGCTTCGTGCGGCGGGCAGGCCAGCAGCACGCGGTCAAAGGCCTCCGGGCTATTGGCGCTGACGGTCCAGCCCGCAGCTGTCGCCGTAATTGCCTGGACGCGAACACCCAGGCGAGGCACGCTGCCTTGCGCCGTCAGCCAGGCCAGCGCCGCATCGGGCAGCAGGGCGCTCAGGTCCCGGTGCGGCAGCAGCAGGTTCGAGCCGCCGTTCTGCGCAAACAGCGAATCGCGCATCACCCGCAAAAACACCTGCCCGCTGGCGCGGTCGGCCGGGGTGTTCAGGGCCGACACGCACAGCGGCTCAATCAGCGACGCCATGGCGCCCGGCGCCAGGCCCCGGCACAGGTCGCTGACGGATTGCCCCGGGCGGCACCGGAACCCGCCAAGTTGCCAGCCCAGCGCCACCTTGAGCAGCGACAGCTTGTCAGCCCACGGCCAGTCGCGCGCCATCAGGATGCCGGCCAGGGCGTCCAGCGGGGCCGGCCAGTTGGGCAACGTCACGCCGCTGCCTTCGGGGAATTGCATGGTCAGCGGCAGACGCAGAAAAGATTCATCTTCATCGACGCCGAGCTCTTTCATCAGCCCTAGCGTTTCGGTATAAGCGCCAATCAGGATGTGCTGGCCGTTGTCCAGTTCGAGCGGCTGGCCTGACCAGGTGGCGCTGACACGCCGGGCGCGCCCACCGGGGGTGCGTGCGGCTTCAAATACGGTGACTTCGTGGCCCAGGCGCTTGGCCTCTACGGCCGCGGCGCAACCGGCCCAGCCGGCGCCGACGATAGCAACTTTCATGTGCCCAAATGCCTGGCCCGAGGCGCTCCATGCCAGCAAGGGCCGCGGGACTGGCTTTGCCAGACCGCAGGCGCAGCGGCCCCCTTGGGGGGCAGCGCATTACACGCAGTGAAAAGCGTGGGGGTCATACCACGCGGCCAAAGGCCTGGGTTTTCCAGGCCAGCCAGAACTTGCGCAGCGGCGTCAGGCTGACGCGCTGGTGCAGCACCTGGTAGCCGTCGTCGGCAATTTCGCGCAGCAGCGTGCGGTAGATGCTGGCCATCATCAGTCCGGGCTTTTGGGCGCGGCGGTCGGCGTCTGGCAGCAGCGCCATCGCTTCGTCATAGATGCTGAGCGCGCGCTCGGTCTGGAACTTCATCAGAGCGGTGAAGCGCTCGGAATATTGGCGCTTCAAGATCTCGTGCGACTTCACGTCAAACTGCTGCAGTTCATTGACGGGCAGGTAGATGCGGCCGCGCATCGCGTCTTCGCCCACGTCGCGGATGATGTTGGTGAGCTGAAAGGCCAGGCCCAGCTTGTGGGCGTAGGCGGTGGTGGCGTCATCGGTCTGGCCAAAGATGCGCGCCGCCACTTCGCCCACAATGCCCGCCACCAGGTGGCAGTACTGCGTGAGTCCCGGAAAATCAAGGTAGCGGTTTTGCGCCAGGTCCATCTGGCAGCCTTCAATCACCGCCTGCAAGTGGCGCGCCTCAATGCGGTAGGTGGCAGCCAGCGGCATCAAGGCCTTCATCACCGGATGCGTGGGCGTGCCTGCAAAGGATTGGGTGACTTCACCCTGCCACCAAGCCAGCTTGCTGTGCGCCACGCTGGGGTCCAGCACTTCATCGACGACATCGTCAATTTCGCGGCAGAACGCGTAAAACGCAGTGATGGCGGCGCGCCGTTCCTTGGGTAAAAACAGGAAGGCGTAATAGAAACTGCTGCCGGAGGCGGCGGCTTTTTGCTGGACATAGTTCTCGGGCGTCATGCGGGGATTGTCGCAGGCAGAAATGGCTATTTTTTCAATTCTGAAGCCGCGGGCGGCCTCACATCCAGAGCGCGCGCCATCCCATCACCGCAACATCCCACGCGCCGAGCTTGGGCCGTTGCTGCAGGGTGTTGTAGCCCTGCGCCTCTATCTTGTCGAGGATGCGCAAGCCGCCTTGCACCACGAGCCGCAGTTCCCAGCCGCCGCGCCCGGGCACTTTTTTTACCAGTTTCAAGCCCTTTTGCATCATGGCCCTGGCCTGGTCGGCATGAGAAGCTATTAAATTTATAGTAATTTTGGTGCTTTGCAGTTCCAGCAGTTGCGCCTCGTTCACGCCGTGCCGAGCCCAGCTATCAGCCGGCAGGTAAATTCGCCCGCGCGGAATGTCGACGCTCAGGTCCTGCCAGAAGTTGATGAGTTGCAGCGCGGTGCAGATGCAGTCACTTTCCTGCAGCGACCGGGCATCCTGCACGCCGTACAGGTGCAGCAGCAGCCGGCCGACCGGGTTGGCCGAGCGGCGGCAGTAGTCGAGCAACTCGGCCTGGCTGGCATAGCGCTGCTTGACCACGTCCTGCTCGAAGGCGCTGAGCAGATCGGCCAGCAGATGCACTGGCAGGTCGAATTGCCTGATCACCGGGCCCAACTGCTCGAACACGCCGGCCCAGCGCGGGGAGGGCGCCTGCCCGCTGGCGGTCGCCACCAGGTCGGCGCGGTAGGCGGCCAGGTCGTCCAGCCGTGTTTGCGGCAGGGCATCCCCTTCGTCGGCCATGTCGTCGGCGGTGCGGGCAAACCAGTAAATGGCTGTGATGGCCGGGCGCAAGCGCGGCGGGCACAGCAGGGATGCGACCGGGAAATTCTCATAATGGTTCACGCCTTGCATGCTGGGTGAGTGCGAAGAGGTGCCTGGATTCATGCGGTCGATTGTCGCTTGACAAGATATTACATTTCTCATAAATTACTAACCGATCAGTCAGTAACTGACCGCGGGTGCTGTCCTGTCCGATTCTTGCCCGGGTTCACCTGAATCCCTTTTCCATTTCGTTCATCATGAAAAAAACCGTTGTGTCCCTGGCGAGCGTCGCCCTGTTGCTGGCTGCATGTTCACGGCCCGCGCCGCCCGAGGAGCCGGTTCGCGCCGTGAAGGTGATCACGGTGGGCAACAGTGCCTATGCCTCCAGCCACGAATATGCCGGTGAAGTCCGGGCGCGGGTCGAGTCACGGCTGGGATTCAGGGTGGGCGGCAAACTGATCAAGCGGCAGGCTGAACTGGGCCAGCATGTCAGCGCAGGGCAGGTGCTGGCGCAACTGGACCCGCAGGATTACCGTCTGGCAGCCGATGCTGCCCGTGCTCAGGTCAATGCGGCCACTACCAGCCGCAACCTGGCCGCAGCCGACTTCAAGCGCTACCAGGCGCTGAAAGACCAGAATTTCATCAGCGGCGCGGAACTGGAGCGGCGCGACGCGGCCCTGAAGGCGGCGCAGGCGCAACTGGCGCAGGCGCAGGCGCAACTCGCGGTGCAGGGCAACCAGGCCGGCTATGCGGTGCTGACGGCCGATGTTTCGGGCGTGGTGACGGCCGTGGACGCCGAGCCGGGCCAGGTCGTGGCGGCCGGCGCGCCGGTGGTGCGTATCGCGGCTGACGGGGTGCGGGACGTGCTTTTTTCGGTGCCTGAAGACAAGGTGGCGGGCCTGAAGGTGGGCGCGCCGGTCCGGATTCGCGTCTGGGCGCAAGACACTGAACTGCGCGGCAAGGTACGCGAGGTGGCCGCCAGCAGCGACCCGGTCACGCGCACCTATCCGGTCAAGGTGTCGATGGATGCCCAAGTGCCGCCAGCGCTGGGGGCCTCGGTGTATGTGGTGCCTGAATCCAGCGCGGTGGGTGCGCCTGTCATCAAACTGCCAACTTCAGCATTGCGGCGGGACGGCCAGGCCACGGCCGTGTGGGTGCTGGACAAGGCGAACATGACGGTGCGCTCCCAGGTGATCCAGGTCGCAACTGCCGACGGCAACGAGGTCGTGGTGGCTGCCGGCCTCCAGCCGGGGATGCTGGTGGTCAGTGCCGGGGTGCATGTGCTGTCGCCCGGCCAGAAAGTCACGATTTATCAGCAAAAAGCGCCTGCAGTTTCAGCCGCCAGCGCGAAGTGAGCGCAGTATGACGCAACCGACCACAGACAAGACCTCCGGCCCGGGCGACGCGCCTTCGGCGCGTTTCAACCTGTCGCGCTGGGCGCTGGAGCATCCGGCGCTGACCCGCTATTTGCTGCTGGTGCTGATCGTGCTGGGCTTTTCGGCTTATTTTCAACTCGGCCAGGACGAAGACCCGCCGTTCACCTTCCGCGCCATGGTGGTGCGCACCTACTGGCCGGGCGCCACGGCGCAGCAGGTGGCCGAGCAGGTTACCGACAAGCTGGAGCGCACGCTGCAGGAAGTGCCTTATTCGGACCGCATCCGCAGCTATTCCAAACCCGGCGAGTCGCAGATCATTTTCCAGATCAAGGATTCGTCCAAAGCCAGCGAAGTGCCCAATGTCTGGTACTCGGTGCGCAAGAAAATCGGCGACATGCGCGGCACGCTGCCGGCTGGCGTGCAGGGGCCGTTCTTCAACGATGACTTTGGCGACGTCTATGGCGTGATCTACGCGCTAGAGTCCGATGGCTTCAACTACGCTGAACTCAAGACCTTTGCCGATGACGTGCGCCAGCAACTGCTGCGCGTGCCCGACGTCAGCAAGGTGGAGCTGTTTGGCGTGCAGGACGAAAAAGTATTTATCGAAGTGTCGCAAAAGCGCCTGGCCAAGCTGGGGTTGGACCTGTCCCAGGTGCTGGCGCAACTGGGCCAGCAAAACGCGGTTGAGTCGGCCGGCGCGGTGCAGACGCCGCTGGACGTGGTGCAGGTGCGCGTGGCCGGCCAGTTTGAGGCCTTGGAGCAACTGCGCGCCATGCCGATTCGCGGCAGCTCGGGCAACCAGCTTCGGCTGGGCGACATTGCCGACATCAAGCGCGGTTATGTCGATCCGCCGTCGGTCAAGGTCCACCACCAGGGCAAGGAAGTGATTGCGCTGGGCGTGGCCATGACCAAGGGCGGGGACATCATCCGGCTGGGCAAGTCGCTGGAAAAACTGTCGGCCAGTTTTGACCGCACCTTGCCCGCCGGCATCAAGCTGGTGCACATGCAGGACCAGCCCAGGGCGGTGGCAAGTTCGGTCAATGAGTTTATCGGCGTGCTGATCGAGGCGGTGCTGATCGTGCTGGCGGTGAGCTTCATCAGCCTGGGCCTGCACAAACGGCCGCACCAGGGGCCGGGGCAACTGCCGCTCTGGAAGCGTTATTACATCGACATCCGGCCCGGCCTGGTCGTGGGTATCACGATTCCGCTGGTGCTGAGCCTGACTTTTCTGGCCATGTGGTACCTGAACATCGGGCTGCACAAGATTTCGCTGGGCTCGCTCATCATTGCGCTCGGGCTGCTGGTCGACGACGCCATCATTGCCGTCGAAATGATGGTGCGCAAGATGGAGGAAGGCTACGACAAGGTGCGCGCCGCTACCTTTGCCTACGAGATCACCGCCATGCCGATGCTAACCGGCACCCTGATCACCGCAGCCGGGTTCCTGCCCATCGGCCTGGCCAAGTCGGTGACCGGCGAATATACCTACGCCATTTTTGCCGTCACGGTGATTGCGCTGGTGCTGAGCTGGATTGTTTCGGTGTACTTTGTGCCTTACCTGGGCACCTTGCTGCTTAAAGTGCCGCCGCATGTGCTGCAGGTGCAGGCTGGCCAGGACCACCCGCACGAGATGTTCAACAGCCCGTTCTACAACACCTTTCGCCGCGCGGTGAACTGGTGCGTGGAGTACCGCTGGCTCACGATTGGCGCCACGGTGCTGATTTTTGCGCTGGGCATCGTGGGCATGGGCCGGGTGCAGCAGCAGTTCTTTCCGGACTCCAGCCGGCCCGAGATTATGGTCGATATCTGGTTCCCCGAAGGCACCTCGTTTGCCGCCAATGAAGCGACGGCCCAGCGCGTCGAGCAGCGCCTGATGCAGGAGGCGGGCGTGGCATCGGTCAGCACCTGGCTGGGCTCGGGCGTGCCGCGTTTTTACCTGCCGCTGGACCAGGTCTTTCCGCAAACCAACGTGTCGCAAATGATTGTGCTGGCCAAGGACTTGAAGGTGCGTGAATCGCTGCGCATCAAGCTGCCTGCCTTGCTGGCGACCGAATTCCCCGAAGTGCGCGGCCGCGTCAAGCTGCTGCCCAACGGGCCGCCGGTGCCGTATCCGGTGCAGTTTCGCGTCGCGGGCATTGACCCGCTGGCGCTGCGCGCGCGCGCCGATGAGGTCAAGGCCGTGATGCGGGAAAACGCCAGCATGCGCGGGGTCAACGACAACTGGAATGAGTCGGTCAAGGTGATGCGGCTGGAAGTTGACCAGTCCAAGGCACGCGCGCTGGGCGTGACCAGCCAGTCGATCGCGCAGGCCGCGCGCACGCTGCTCAGCGGCCAGGCCGTGGGCCAGTTTCGCGAAGGCGACAAACTCATCGACATCGTGCTGCGCCAGCCGCTGGATGAACGCAACGCGATCACCGATATCGGCAATGCCTATTTGCCAACCGCGTCGGGCCAGTCGATTCCGCTCACGCAGATTGCCAAGCCGGTGTTTGCCTGGGAGCCGGGCGTGATGTGGCGCGAGAACCGCGACTACGCCATCACGGTGCAGGGCGATATTGCCGAAGGCCTGCAGGGCGCGACCGTCACGCAGCAACTACTTCCCACGCTCAAGGCGCTGGAAGCCAAATGGCACGCCAACGGCATGGCCGGCTACCGCATCGACGTGGCCGGCGCGGTGGAGGAAAGCAGCAAGGGCTCGGCCTCCATTGCCGCCGGGATTCCCGTCATGCTGTTTTTGACTTTCACGCTGCTGATGCTGCAGCTGCACAGCTTCAGCCGCGCCATGCTGGTGTTTCTGACCGGGCCGCTGGGCATTGCTGGCGTGGCCGGAGCCCTGCTGCTGCTGGGCCGGCCGTTTGGCTTTGTCGCGCTGCTGGGTGTAATTGCGCTCATGGGCATGATCCAGCGCAATTCGGTGATCCTGATTGACCAGATCGAGCAGGACCGGGCCCAGGGCATACCCGCCTGGGATGCGATTGTCGAGTCTGCTGTGCGGCGTCTGCGGCCCATTGTGCTGACGGCCGCGGCCGCCGTGCTGGCCATGATTCCGCTGTCGCGCAGCGTGTTCTGGGGGCCGATGGCCGTGGCCATCATGGGCGGGCTGATTGTGGCCACGGTGCTGACCCTGCTGGCGCTGCCGGCCATGTATGCCGCCTGGTTCCGTGTGAAAAGGGAAGCGGTTGGCGCACCCGCTTCGGCGTGAATCCGCGCCGCGATACACCGCACGGGGGAAATCGCCCCTGTTACAGGCTAAAATAAAAAGTTGACCGATTTCAAGCGGGAATTCTGAACAGATATGGATTCCCGTCGTTTTTTCAGGCGCGCGGGTGGCGAAATTGGTAGACGCACCAGGTTTAGGTCCTGACGGTAGCAATACTGTGCGGGTTCGAGTCCCGCCCCGCGCACCACCCCTGTTGGTTGAATGGCAACCGTGCCCAAGCCATCAGGTAGTGCTGCTTGACTGCAGCATGTCAGGTGAAAGCCCTGCTTTGAATATTTTTGATTTTAGGAAACCATCATGGCTGTGACTGTCGAAACTCTTGAAAAGCTCGAGCGCAAAATGACGCTGACGCTGCCCCTCAACACCATTCAGTCGGAAGTTGATTCCCGTCTGAAAAAGCTGGCACGCACGGTAAAAATGGACGGTTTTCGTCCCGGCAAGGTGCCCATGAGCGTCGTGGCCCAGCGTTATGGTTACTCCGTGCACTACGAAGTCATGAACGACAAGGTTGGCGAGGCTTTTGCCTCGGCGGCCAATGAAGCCAAACTGCGCGTTGCCGGCCAGCCCCGCATCAGCGAAAAAGAAGGCGCACCTGAAGGCGAGTTGACGTTTGACGCGCTTTTCGAGGTCTATCCGGAAGTTCAGATCGCTGATCTGGCCACTGCCGAAGTTGAAAAAGTCACCGCTGAAGTCAGCGATGCCGCGATCGACAAGACCATCGACATTTTGCGCAAGCAGCGCCGCACGTTCGCGCAGCGCGCCGCCGATGCGCCTGCACAGGACGGCGACCGTGCCACCATCGACTTTGAAGGCAAGATCGACGGCGAAACCTTCGCTGGCGGCAAAGCCGAAGATTTCCAGTTCATCGTGGGCGATGGCCAGATGCTCAAGGAATTTGAAGATGCCGTGCGCGGCATGAAGAGCGGCGAAAGCAAGACCTTTCCGCTGAGCTTTCCTGAGGACTACCACGGCAAGGACGTGGCCGGCAAGCAAGCCGACTTCCTGGTGACCGTCAAGAAAATTGAAGCCGCCCACCTGCCGGAAGTCAACGAAGCACTGGCCAAGTCGCTCGGCATTGCCGATTCAACGGTCGAAGGCCTGCGCGCAGACATCAAGAAAAACCTGGAGCGTGAAGTCAAATTCCGCTTGCTGGCCCGCAACAAGAATGCCGTCATGGACGCGCTCGTGGCCAATGCCGAGCTCGACTTGCCCAATTCAAGCGTGCAGGCTGAACTGGAGCGCCTGGTGGAAGGCGCCCGTGCCGACCTGAAGCAGCGCGGCATCAAGGACGCTGACAAGGCACCGATTCCCGATGACATTTTCCGTCCGCAAGCTGAAAAGCGCGTGCGTCTGGGTCTGGTGGTGGCGGCATTGGTGCGCGCCAACGAACTGCAGGCCAAGCCTGAGCAGCTCAAGGCCCACATTGAAGAGCTGGCCGCCAGCTACGAAAAGCCGCAGGATGTGGTGCGCTGGTACCTGGGCGACAACAGCCGCATGGCCGAAGTCGAAGGGGTGGTCATTGAGAACAATGTGACCGATTTCGTGCTGGGCAAGGCCAAAGTCACCGAAAAGGCCATTTCGTTCGACGAGCTGATGGGTCAGAACTGATCGCCGTCAGGCTCTCCTGAAACTGGGGCTTGTGCTTTGCGGTACAGGCCCCAATTCATTACAAGTACAGTACAAACATCTCTGGAGAAAACTTGATGATTCGAAGCAGTATTTACGGGGGCGCCTACGGCAACCCGCAAGCGGGCAGCCAGGACACGCAGGGCTTGGGCATGGTCCCCATGGTGATTGAGCAGTCTGGCCGGGGCGAACGCTCTTACGACATTTATTCGCGCCTGCTGAAAGAACGCGTTATTTTCCTGGTGGGCCCGGTCAATGACCAGACGGCCAACCTGGTGGTGGCCCAGTTGCTGTTTCTGGAAAGCGAAAATCCGGACAAGGATATTTCCTTCTACATCAACTCGCCCGGCGGCTCCGTGACGGCGGGCATGGCGATTTACGACACCATGCAGTTCATCAAGCCGGATGTGTCCACGCTTTGCATTGGCATGGCGGCCAGCATGGGCGCGTTTTTGCTGACGGCAGGCGCCAAGGGCAAGCGCTTTACCCTGCCCAATTCGCGCGTGATGATTCACCAGCCTTCGGGCGGCGCGCAAGGCCAGGCCACGGACATTGAAATTCATGCCCGGGACATCCTGAAAACGCGTGACCAGCTCAACCGCATCATGGCGGCAAACACCGGCCAGACGGTGGAGAGAATTGAGCGCGACACCGAACGCGACTATTTCATGTTTGCCGATGAAGCCAAGGAATACGGCGTGGTCGATCAGGTCATTTCCAAGCGCCCTTAAGCTTTTAAAAGCTTCCAGTTGCATGGCAGCGACGGCGTTTTCTGTACCGGAAACGCCGTTTTTTTATTGGTTATCATTAGCTGTTAGTTCCACTCAGGCACCTTAAAGGCACCCATCAATGGCCGAGAAAAAAGGCTCCTCAAGCGAAAAGACTCTGTACTGCTCCTTCTGCGGTAAAAGCCAGCATGAAGTTAAAAAGCTGATTGCGGGTCCGTCCGTCTTCATTTGTGACGAGTGCATAGATCTTTGCAACGAAATTATTCGTGACGAACTCCCTGCGGGCCTGGAGGTGCGCGAGACGCGCACCGATTTGCCGACCCCCTCGGAAATCAAGGCTACGCTGGACGGCTATGTGATTGGCCAGGACCCGGCCAAGCGCACGCTGGCCGTGGCTGTGTACAACCACTACAAACGCCTGCGCCACAAAGACAGCCCCAAAAAAGACGATGTGGAACTGACCAAGAGCAATATTTTGCTGATTGGCCCCACGGGGTCTGGCAAGACCTTGCTGGCCCAGACCCTGGCGCGTACGCTCAACGTACCATTTGTCATGGCGGATGCCACGACCTTGACAGAGGCCGGTTATGTGGGCGAAGACGTTGAAAACATCATCCAGAAATTGCTGCAAAGCTGTAACTACGAAGTCGAGCGTGCCCAGCAGGGAATTGTCTACATTGACGAGATCGACAAGATATCGCGTAAATCCGACAACCCCTCGATCACCCGGGACGTGTCGGGCGAAGGCGTGCAACAAGCCTTGCTCAAACTGATTGAAGGCACGATGGCCTCCGTGCCGCCACAAGGCGGGCGCAAGCATCCGAACCAGGATTTCCTGCAGGTCGACACGACCAATATCCTGTTTATTTGCGGCGGCGCTTTTTCGGGGCTCGAAAAAGTCATTGAAAACCGCACCGAAGCATCGGGCATTGGTTTCGGCGCAGCCGTCAAAAGCAAAAAGACGCGTACCCTGACGGATGCATTCAAGGAAGTCGAGCCCGATGATCTGGTCAAATTTGGCCTGATTCCCGAACTGGTTGGTCGCATGCCTGTGATTGCAACATTGGCTGAACTCAGCGAAGACGCACTCGTGCAGATTTTGACCGAGCCCAAAAATGCGGTGGTCAAGCAGTTCAGCAAGCTGCTCGCCATGGAAGGCGTGGATCTGGAGATCCGGCCTTCCGCACTGAAAGCCATTGCCCGCAAGGCCCTGGCGCGAAAAACGGGTGCGCGTGGTTTGCGTTCGATTCTGGAGCAGTCACTGATCGACACCATGTTCGATCTGCCCAACGTCAGCAACGTTGAAAAAGTGGTGGTGGATGAGTCCACGATCGAAGAAAACAAGGCGCCCCTGCTGGTGTACCGCGAAACTGCGAAGAAGGCCTGAGCGCCAGCGAGGGCAGGAGCGCTTGAAAAGCGCTTCCTGCGCCCCCAATCTGTAGCGACTGTGTTTTGCCCGGCCAATGTATTTGGCCGTTCGCGTCTTACGTTAAAGGTTTATATGTCCGGACAAACTTTTCTACCTTCCATCCCCGTTGATCTGCCGCTGTTGCCATTGCGGGATGTGGTGGTCTTTCCGCACATGGTGATTCCGCTGTTTGTAGGCCGCCCCAAGAGCATCAAGGCCCTGGAGTCGGCCATGGAGGCCGAGCGGCGCATCATGCTGGTGGCGCAGAAGGCGGCCGCCAAGGACGAGCCGTCGGTGCAGGACATGTTCGAAGTGGGCTGTGTCGCGACCATTTTGCAGTTGCTCAAGCTGCCTGACGGCACCGTGAAAGTGCTGGTCGAGGGGCAGCAGCGCGCGCGCGTCAACAAAATTGAAGACGGCGAGCAGCACTTCATTGCCAATGTCACGCCTGTGGCGGCAACCGTGGCCTTGCCCGGTGACAAGGGCAGTGAAGTCGAGGCCTTGCGCCGCGCTGTGATGCAGCAGTTTGACCATTACGTCAAACTGAACAAAAAAATTCCGCCGGAAATTCTGACGTCGATTTCCAGCATTGACGATGCCGGCCGGCTGGCCGATACGATTGCCGCGCATTTGCCGCTCAAACTCGATGTGAAGCAGGTGATCCTGGATCTGGACGACGTCAAACTCCGGCTCGAGAACCTGTACGAGCAGCTTGAGCGAGAAGTGGATATTCTCAATGTCGACAAAAAAATCCGTGGCCGCGTCAAGCGTCAGATGGAGAAAAACCAGCGCGATTTCTACCTGAACGAGCAGGTCAAAGCCATCCAGAAGGAACTGGGTGAGGGCGAAGACGGCGTCGATATTGAAGAAATCGAAAAGAAAATCAAGGCGGCCAAGATGCCGCAGGAAGCGCTCAAAAAAGTCGAGAGCGAGCTCAAGAAACTCAAGCTCATGTCGCCCATGTCGGCCGAATCGACGGTGGTGCGCAGCTATATCGACGTGCTGCTTGGCCTGCCGTGGAGCAAGAAGACCAAAATCAAGCACGATCTGGTCAACGCCGAAAACGTGCTCAATGAAGACCACTTCGGTCTCGAAAAAGTCAAAGACCGCATTGTGGAATACCTCGCAGTGCAGCAGCGCGTGGACAAGCTCAAGGCCCCGATTCTTTGCCTGGTCGGCCCTCCGGGCGTGGGTAAAACCTCGCTGGGCCAGTCGATCGCCAAGGCAACGGGACGCAAGTACGTGCGCATGGCCTTGGGCGGCATGCGTGATGAAGCTGAAATTCGCGGTCACCGCCGTACCTACATTGGTGCCTTGCCGGGCAAAGTGCTGCAAAGCCTGGCCAAGGCCGGCACCCGCAACCCGCTTTTCCTGCTGGACGAGATCGACAAGCTGGGCACTGATTTCCGTGGAGACCCCTCCAGCGCCTTGCTGGAAGTGCTGGATCCCGAGCAAAACCATACCTTCGGCGATCACTACGTCGAGGTCGATTTCGACTTGAGCGATGTCATGTTTGTGGCGACGTCGAATTCGATGAATATTCCGCCAGCCTTGCTGGACCGGATGGAAGTGATCCGGCTTTCGGGCTACACCGAAGACGAAAAGACCAGCATTGCCATGCGTTACCTGTTGCCCAAGCAGGTCAAAAACAACGGCGTGAAGGATTCCGAACTGGAAATTCAGGAGCAGGCGGTACGCGATATCGTGCGTTATTACACGCGCGAAGCCGGTGTCCGCTCGCTGGAGCGTGAGCTCTCCAAGATTTGCCGCAAGGTGGTCAAAGGCATCCAGCTCAAGAAAATGACGCCCAAGGTCGTGGTGACGCCAGACAACCTCAATGAGTTTTTGGGCGTCCGTAAATTCGATTACGGCCGTGCGGAACAGAAAAACCAGGTGGGCCAGGTCGTTGGCCTGGCATGGACCGAAGTTGGCGGTGATCTGTTGACGATTGAAGCGGCCGTCATGCCTGGCAAGGGCGTGATTACCCGCACTGGTTCGCTGGGCGATGTCATGAAGGAGTCCGTGGAGGCGGCCCGGACCGTGGTTCGCAGCCGCGCCAGGATGCTCGGCATCAAGGATGAGATGTTCGAAAAGCGTGACATCCACATTCACGTGCCGGACGGCGCCACACCCAAAGACGGCCCGAGCGCCGGGGCCGCCATGACGACGGCTTTTGTTTCTGCGCTGACCGGTATTCCTGTGCGCGGCGACGTCGCGATGACGGGTGAGATCACACTTCGTGGCGAAGTCACCGCCATTGGTGGCCTGAAGGAAAAACTGCTGGCCGCGCTGCGTGGCGGGATCAAGACGGTGCTCATTCCCCAGGAGAACGCCAAAGACCTGCAGGAGATTCCGGACAACGTGAAGAGTGGTCTGGAGATTATTCCGGTGAAATGGATAGACCAGGTGTTGCAGGTTGCGCTTGAGCGCCAGCCTATCCCGCTGACAGATGAAGAAGTTGCCCTGTCGGCCGCTGCCGTTGCAGCCGCACCTGCGGTAGTCGTGGGGACCGTTAAACACTAGCCCACTAGCCAATAATTTTTAGCCGGGATTCAAAAGCGGTTAAAAACTATGGCTATAATAGAAAGCTAGACTCGCGGGAGTAGCTCAGTTGGTAGAGCGCAACCTTGCCAAGGTTGAGGTCGAGAGTTCGAGCCTCTTTTCCCGCTCCAATTCAAAGGGCAGCACTTCAAAATGCTGCCCTTTTTGGTTGGAGAATTTGAAAAATGACAGGGCGCGGTAACAAAGCGGTTATGTACCGGATTGCAAATCCGGCTAGCCCGGTTCGACTCCGGGCCGCGCCTCCAGAAATTCATCGTCATTTGTTTTGCTGATTTTTCAACAAAGCCAGAATGGTGAATAAATTAAGCTATAATTCATAGCTAGACTCGCGGGAGTAGCTCAGTTGGTAGAGCGCAACCTTGCCAAGGTTGAGGTCGAGAGTTCGAGCCTCTTTTCCCGCTCCAATTCAAAGGGCAGCACTTCAAAATGCTGCCCTTTTTGGTTGGAAAATTTGAAAAATGACAGGGCGCGGTAACAAAGCGGTTATGTACCGGATTGCAAATCCGGCTAGCCCGGTTCGACTCCGGGCCGCGCCTCCATCAAGTTGTTGTCAAAAGCCCCTGCAATGGGGCTTTTTTGTTTGACAATACGGTGTAATGGTTTTGGGCCTGAGTGGTGAAATAGGTAGACACAGCGGACTTAAAATCCGCCGCTTCGCGAATAGCGGGCGTACCGGTTCGATTCCGGTCTCAGGCACACCCCAGACCCCACACACGCGCCACGCCCCGGGCACCCCCTTGAATATTGGGTAAGATAAATTCCATGACCCGTTACAACACACCTTTTGAAATCCACGTTCACGGCGAGGTCCCCCTGCGCGCGGATGTTACCTTTGAGCAACTGCAGGAGGCGCTCAAGCCGCTGTGGGCTTACGCCGGCTCCAAGTCACTCGCAGCCGCAGCGGCTAGCACCTACGAAGAAGAGCCCGGCATTCAATTTGATGTCAAGAAGCATGTGCTTCAGATGTGCTGGACGGTGCCCGGCGACGAGGATTTTCGTCAGGCACTCGATGAAATGTGCATGGGCCTGAATGACCTGGCCGAAGTGGGCGCACCGATCGAGGTGACGTTTTACGACGCGGACTTCGACGATGAGGAGGAGCCTGCCGAAGGTGACGAGGCCCGTGATGACTTTGCCATGTATTTCGTCGGCCCGACGCCGGCCGCCATCATGCAGGTTCAGCGCGACTTGCTGGTGCAGGACATGATTGGTCTCATGGAGCGGCATTTTGACGCTTCGGAGTTGGGTGATGTCGTGCTGGCCGTGGATAAGTTGTTTGCCCACCGCTTTGATTCCCTGGTCAACTCCATGCAGCTCGGCAGGCCGCCGCGCGGACCCGGCGGGTCGCAGGGCGGAACGGGTCATGGAGGCGGCCGCAAACCGCGGCACCTGCACTGAATCGCCGCTAAGGCGGGCTTTGTTCCTGCCTGCCCTCAATGCCTGCGTCCCGTTCCCCGGCAAAGCCCAGGCCAGTCAAATAGACGTTTACCACGCAAGGGCCGACCTGGAGCAGGTCGAAGGCCTGCGGCTCCAGTAGCCAGTTCTGGATCAGGCCGTCAATCAGCGCATGCAGTCCCTGAGCGGCCATCGCGGTGGGCATGGCCAGCTTCATGTCGGCCTGATGGCATGCGGCGTCCATGCTTTGCTCAATCCGGCTCAAAAAACCGCGGCGCACCGTCAGGTGGCGAAGACGAACGGCCTGAAGTTCTTCGATGTATTCCACTTTGTGGGTGGCGACCTCAAACACACGCCGCGTCTGCGCATCGGTCACGATCCGCTGAAGCGCTTCGGCGGTGACGCGACGTATTCGCTTCAAGGCGTCCACGCCTGCGCCGCCGCCCGCATCAAGGCCGGTATCCTCCTGATTGAACGATGCCTCCATCGGCAGGGTGACGCGCTCCATCATGGCGTTGAACAGGTCCGCCTTGTCCTTGAAATGCCAATAGACGGCACCGCGCGTGGCGCCTGCGCGCCGCGCGATGTCTTGCAGGCTGGTGTGGGAAACGCCTTGTGCCTGAAACAGATGTTCTGCCGCATCCAGCAGCTTGTCGCGGGTTTCCAGTGCTTCTTCTTTGGTTCGACGGGCCAATGGGGGGACCTCCTGAAGGGTTTTTATGGATGAGTCATCATACATTCATAACTGTATGTATACTGCAGCATTCGCGAAAACCCTTATTCTTTGCGTCTTCGGTGGTGGAGTTTTTCCTCAACCGGAGAGGCCCTGCGCTTCATTTTCGCGTTTCCTTCAAAAAAAATCCAGGAACAGCATGCCTCCTTCCAGCCTTGCCCATTTTCGTGGTCTTTCCCCATTTGCCCGCGTTCAGCCACTGCTTGCAGTGGCTGCGCTTTCATTGTTCCTGGCCGGATGTGGCAAGGGGAATGCACCGGCTCCCGGGGCTGGTGCCGCGCCGCCACCTCCGCAGGTTGGCGTCGTCACGGTGACGCCGGGTGATGTGGGCCTGGTGACCGAGTTGCCCGGTCGGCTGGAGGCTTCGCGTGTTGCGCAGGTCAGGGCGCGCGCCGCCGGTATTTTGCAAAAGCGCCTGTTTCGTGAAGGCAGTGATGTCAAGGCGGGCCAGCCCCTGTTCACCATTGACTCGGCCCCTTATGCCGCTGCCGCCGCGAGCGCCAGGGCCGGCCAGGCGCGGGCTGAAGCCAATCTGGCGCAAGCCACGGCCCTGGCCGAGCGCTATAAACCGTTGGTCGAGGCCAACGCGATCAGCAAGCAGGAATACGCCAATGCAGTGGCCGCGCAAAAGCAGGCTGCTGCCGATGTCGCTGTCGGCAAGGCCAATGTGCAGACCGCCAATATCAACCTGGGCTATGCCTCGGTGACGGCGCCCATCTCGGGCCGTATCGGCCGCTCGCTGGTAACCGAAGGCGCGCTGGTGGGGCAGGGCGACGCCACGCAGCTCGCGGTCATCCAGCAGATCAATCCGATGTATGTCAATTTCACCCAGTCCGCATCCGACGTGATGAAACTGCGTTCGGCCATGGCCAGCGGCCAGTTCAAGCGGGCCAGCGGCGATGAGGCGGCCAGTGTTCGCATCCTGCTGGAAGACGGCACCGAGTACGAGCAGCCAGGAAAATTGCTGTTTTCAGACCTGACGGTCGACGCCGCCACCGGGCAGATCACCTTGCGGGCCGAAGTTCCCAACAAGGGCGGACAACTGTTGCCGGGTCTTTATGTGCGCGTGCGGCTGGAGCAGGCCCAGGCCACCAATGCCATTACCTTGCCGCAGCAGGCGGTTACGCGCACGGCGCAGGGCGACACCGTCATGGTGGTGGGCAGCGATGGCAAGGTCACGCCTCGCCCGATCAAGATTGGCTCGGCCAAAGGCACGCAATGGGTGGTGCTGGAGGGGCTGAAGGCCGGCGAGCAGGTGATGGTCGATGGCTTCCAGAAACTGCAGATGATGCCGCCGGGCACACCGGTCAAGGCCGTGCCCTGGCAGCCGGCAGGTGCATCACCGGCCGGTGCGGCTTCCGCGCCCGCAGCAGGCGCTTCGACACCGGCCAGCGCCGCAGTGCCCGCTGCCTCCGCGGTAGCGAAGTAAGGAGCACACCGCATGGCAAAGTTTTTTATTGATCGGCCCATCTTTGCGTGGGTGATCGCCCTGTTCATCTTGGTGCTGGGCACCGTGGCAGTCACGCAGCTGCCGATTGCCCAATACCCGCCGGTGGCACCGCCTTCCATTGTGGTGACGGCCAGCTATCCAGGCGCTTCCGCCAAGACCCTGGAAGACAGTGTGCTGAGCGTGATCGAGCGCGAAATGAACGGCTCGCCCGGGCTGATTTACATGGAGTCGGTTTCCCAGGCCAACGGCAGCGGCACGCTGACGCTGACCTTCGAGACCGGCACCAACGCCGACCTGGCCCAGGTCGATGTGCAAAACCGCTTGTCGCGCGCCGCGCCGCGCTTGCCGCAGGCGGTCACGCAGCAGGGCGTGCGGGTGGACAAGTCGCGCTCGAACTTCCTGCTGTTCACCATGCTGTCGTCCGACAACCCGGCGATTGACCCGGTGGCGCTGGGTGACTATGCGTCCCGCAGCGTGATTCCCGAGCTTCAGCGCCTGACCGGCATCGGCCAGGCCCAGCTGTTTGGCACCGAGCGCGCCATGCGCATCTGGATCGACCCGGCCAAGCTGGCGGGCTTTGCGCTGTCATCGCTTGATGTGACCAACGCCATTCGCGCCCAGAACGCCCAGATTGCCTCCGGCACGATTGGCGATTTGCCCAACGTGGCCGGGCAGGGCATTGCCGCTACGGTGGTCGTCAACGGCCAGCTCTCCAGCGTCGAGCAGTTCGGCAACATCGTGCTGCGCGCCAAGACCGACGGATCGACCGTGCGGCTGAAAGACGTGGCCCGGATCGAACTCGGTGCGCAGGCCTATGCCACCTCGGCGCGCCTGAACGGCAAGCCGGCCACCGGCATCGGCCTGCAGCTGGCGCCGGGCGGCAATGCGCTTAATGCAGCCAAGGCTGTGCGGGCCAAGATGGAGCAGCTCAAGCCCTATTTCCCCCAAGGCGTGAACTATTCGATTCCTTACGACAGCTCGCGCTTTGTCAGCATCTCGATTCAACAGGTGGCCATCACCCTGATTGAAGCGGTGGTGCTGGTGTTCCTGGTGATGTTTTTGTTCCTGCAGAACTGGCGCTACACCATCATCCCGACCATCGTGGTGCCGATTGCCCTGCTGGGCACCTTCGCCACGCTGCAGGCGCTGGGCTTTTCGATCAACGTGCTGACCATGTTTGGCATGGTGCTGGTGATCGGCATCGTGGTCGATGATGCGATCGTGGTGGTCGAGAACGTCGAGCGCATCATGAGCGAGGAGGGCTTGCCGCCGCTCGAAGCCACCCGCAAGGCCATGGGCCAGATTTCGGGCGCCATCATCGGCGTCACGGTAGTGCTGATCTCGGTGTTCGTGCCGCTGGCGTTTTTTGCCGGCTCGGTGGGCAATATTTACCGCCAGTTCTCCGCCGTCATGGTCGCGTCGATTGGCTTTTCTGCATTTCTGGCGCTGTCCCTCACGCCGGCCTTGTGCGCCACGCTGCTCAAGCCGGTGGAAGCCGGTCATCACCATGCCAAGACCGGGTTCTTCGGCTGGTTCAACCGGGGCTTTTCGCGTACCGCCAAGGGCTATGAAAGCCTGGTGGCGCGCCTGCTGAAACGCGCCGGCCGTTACCTGATCATTTACGCGGCCATCATTGGCGTGGTGGCGCTGGTTTACACCCGCCTGCCGACCTCCTTTTTGCCCGCCGAGGACCAGGGCACGCTGCTGGTCAATGTGCAACTGCCGCCCGGTGCCACGCAGGAGCGCACCCGCGCCGTGATGGAGCAGGTCGAGGGCTTCATGCTCAAGCAGCCTGAAGTGCAAGGCATGGTCGGTGTGCTGGGGTTCAGCTTTTCCGGCCAGGGACAAAATGCCGGACTCGCTTTCGTGACGCTCAAAGACTGGTCCGAGCGCAAGGACGCCAGCCAGAAGGCCGATGCGCTGGCCGGCCGGGCGTTTGGCGCGCTCTCGGGCATTCGCGATGCGTTTGTGTTTCCGCTCAGCCCGCCGCCGATTCCCGAGCTGGGTTCCGCCAGCGGCTTTACCTTCCGCCTGCAGGACCGCTCCGGCGCCGGTGGCGAGGCGCTGCTGGCAGCGCGCAATCAGTTGCTGGGCATGGCGGGCAAAAACCCGGCGCTGGCGCAAGTTCGGCCCGATGGCCTGGAAGACGCGCCGCAGCTGCAGATCGACATTGACCGTGATAAGGCCAACGCGCTGGGCGTGACGTTTGATGCCATCAATACCGCTCTGTCCACCTCGCTGGGTTCGAGCTATGTGAACGACTTCCCGAACCAGGGCCGCCTGCAGCGTGTGGTGGTCCAGGCCGATGCGCCGGCCCGTATGCAGCCCGAGGATTTGCTCAGGATCAATGCCAGCAACAGCGCCGGGCAGCCGGTGCCGCTGTCGGCTTTTGCCACCACCCGCTGGGTCAAGGGCGCGATGCAGACGGTGCGCTACAACGGCTATCCGGCCATGCGCATCAGCGGCGGCGCTGCGCCAGGCTACAGCACGGGCGCGGCCATGGCCGAGATGGAAAAGATGGCGGCCCAGTTGCCGCAGGGCTTTGGCTTTGAATGGAGCGGGCAGTCACGCGAGGAAAAGCTCGCCGGCTCGCAGGCCATGATCCTGTATGGCTTTGCCATTCTGGCGGTGTTCCTGTGCCTGGCGGCGCTCTACGAAAGCTGGACCATTCCGCTGGCGGTGATCCTGGTCGTGCCGCTCGGCGTGCTGGGGGTCTTGCTGGCCACCTTGTTCCGCGGCTATGCCAATGACGTGTACTTCCAGGTGGGCCTGATCACCATCATTGGCCTGTCGGCGAAGAACGCCATCTTGATCATCGAGTTTGCCAAAGACCTGCAGGCGCAGGGCAAGGGCGTGATCGAGTCTGCACTGACGGCTGCGCACCTGCGGTTTCGGCCGATTGTGATGACCTCGTTTGCCTTCATGCTGGGCGTGCTGCCGCTGGCGATTGCCACTGGCGCGAGTTCGGCCAGCCAGCGTGCCATCGGCACCGGCGTGATCGGCGGCATGATCACCGGCACGGCGCTGGCGGTGCTGTTTGTGCCGGTTTTCTTTGTCGTGGTGCGCGGCTTTTTCAAGGGCAGTGCACGACAGCAACAAATTTATGCAGAGCACGCCAAAGCGGCCGGTGTGCATGGCGAACAAGTTATTGAAGGCAAGACGCATGACTAAAACAAGACTTTCCGCCCTGCTGGCCGTGAGCGCTGCAGTGCTGCTGGCCGGCTGTTCGATGATTCCTGTCCTTGAGCGTCCTGCGGCGCCCATTGCCGCGACTTACCCGGCTTATGGCGGTACGGCGACGGTCGCTGCGGGCAGTCCGGCTTCCAGCCTGGCCTGGCAGGACTTTTTTGCCGACCCTGAACTCAAGCGCCTGATCGAGTTGTCGCTGACCAACAACCGCGACCTGCGGCTGGCGGTGCTCAACATCGAGCAGGCCCGGGCGCAGTACCAGATTCGCCGCGCGGACCAGCTCCCCACCGTCAACGGCGTGTTCAACGGTTCGCGCACACCCACGGCCAGCGGCGGCATCAACAGTCTGTACAACGTCGGGCTGGCCGTCACGGCCTACGAGCTGGACTTCTTTGGCCGCGTCAGCAGCCTCAAGGAAGCGGCGCTGGGCCAGTACCTCGCCACGCAAGAGGGCCGCAAGACCGCGCAAATCAGCCTGATCGCGGTGGTGGCCAACACCTACCTCAGCCTTCTGGCCGATGAGGAACTGCTCGACATTACGCGCCAGACGCTGGCGACGCGTGAAGACTCGATGAAGCTCAGCAAGCTGCGCTTTGACAACGGCGTGACGTCCGAGCTTGACTTTCGTCAGGCCGAATCGCTCACCGAAGCCGCCCGCGTGGCCCATGCCCAGCAGCAACGCCAGCGCGCGCTCGACGTGAATGCCTTGACGCTGCTGGTGGGCCAGCCGCTGCCGGAATGGTCGGCCGGGCTGCCCGTGGCCGCCGGCGTGCGCGCCCCCTTGGTGCAGGCGCACCCCATGGCCGACGTGCCGGCCGGTCTGCCGTCCGAGTTGCTGACCGTCAGGCCCGATATTCGCCAGGCCGAGCAATTGCTGCTGGCCTCCAATGCCAACATTGGCGCCGCGCGCGCCGCGTTTTTCCCGCGCATTGCACTGACGGTGGGCGCTGGAAGTGCCAGCGGCCAACTGTCCGGTCTGCTCAAAAACGGCTCCTGGGGCTGGACGCTGGCGCCGCAGCTGGTGCTGCCGATTTTTGATGCCGGACGCAACCAGGTCGGACTCGATTCGGCCAAGGTCGGGCGCGACATCGCGCTGGCGCAGTACGAAAAGGCGATTCAAACCGCCTTCCGTGAAGTCGCCGATGCGCTGGCCACCCGGGCTACGCTGGCTGACCAGCTGGGTGCCCAGCAGCGCCAGGCCACGTCTGAAGCGACCCGCTTCAAGCTGTCCGACCTGCGTTACCAGAACGGCATTTCAAGCAATCTGGATCTGCTCGATGCGCAGCGTTCGTTGTTCACCGCGCGCCAGGCCGTGGTGCAAACCCGGCTGGCGCAGCTGCAAAGCCAGGTCACGCTGTACAAAACGCTGGGCGGCGGCTGGAAAGAGCCGGTAGACGGCCTGGACGTACAGGCCACATCCAAGCCGTAACCGGCTGTTTTTTAAGCGTTTCAAGGCTCCAGCCCAATAGCTGCGGTCGCAAGAAGCTATTAAATCAGGAGCGTTTTGACCGGGTCTGGCAAACCCAGCCAGCGCCCCGCAGCGGCCTGCAGGGTGTACGGCTGGCCGGTCGTGAACAGGCTCACCTGGCCGGGCGCGGCGCTGGCAATTTCATGCCCCTGCAGCAGTCGCCGCGTCTGACGCGCAACGGCCTCGCCGTTGTCGATGATCTGCACGTCGGCACCCACCATGGCGCGCAGGTGGTCGCTGGCAAACGGGTAATGCGTGCAACCCAGAACTAACGTGTCGATTTGGCCTGTTTGAGTGCTAAATAGACCCATAGCGCCCGTGTAGCGCGTGCACAGTGCTATGGTTTCTGCTGTTTCACCGGTTTGGGCGCTGCGCTCGATGGCATCAGCCAGGCCGTCGCACGGTTGCAGCACGAAATCAGCCTGCCCCGCCTGCGCCGCCAGCAGCGCCGTGAACTTGGCACTGGCCAGCGTGCCGCGCGTGGCCATCACGCCGATGCGCCCGGTCCGGCTCAGCGCCACGGCGGGTTTGAGCGCCGGCTCCACGCCAATCAGCGTCAGCTCCGGATGCTCGGCACGCAGCAAATGAATCGCGGCCGCCGTGGCCGTGTTGCAGGCGATCACCATCGCCTTGACGTTCTGGCTGAGCAGATAGCGCGTGACGGCGTGCGAGCGTTCCAGCACATGCGCCTCATCGCGTTCGCCGTAGGGCGCGTGGCCGCTGTCGGCGACGTAGATGAAGTGCTCGTGCGGCATTTCGGCCCGCAGCGCCTTGAGCACGCTGAGGCCGCCTATGCCGCTGTCAAAAACGCCTATCAAGACGGCCCCCACGCTTGTCGCTTCGCGTACTGCGCTGCCCTTGCAGGGCGCCACGCCGCCAGAGGCGGCGCATCTGCAGGCTGTCCAAGCCCGCGCAGGCGGGCTCGGAGCCGCAGCCTACAGCCCCGAGGGGGCCGCTGCGCCCGCGGACTGGCGAAGCCAGATCCGCGGCCCCTGCTTGAATGGAGATGGCCCCCACGGTTGCTCACCATCTGGCCTCTGTTCAAACGTTGGTGACGGGGATGTTCCTGAACTCGCCCATGGCAATTTTTTTCTGCCATTCGGCCGGGCCGGTGATGTGGGCGCTGGTGCCGCCCGAATCCACCGCCACGGTCACGGGCATGTCCACCACGTCGAATTCATAGATCGCTTCCATGCCCAGGTCGGCAAAGCCCACGACTTCGGCATGCTTGATGGCCTTGGACACCAGGTAGGCGGCGCCGCCGACCGCCATCAGGTAGGCGCTCTTGTGTTTCTTGATGGCTTCAATCGCCACCGGGCCGCGCTCAGCCTTGCCCACCATCGAGATCAAACCGGTCTGCGCCAGCATCATTTCGGTAAAGCCGTCCATGCGGGTCGCCGTGGTTGGGCCGGCGGGGCCGACCGCTTCGCCCTTGACCGGATCGACCGGGCCGACGTAGTAAATCACGCGGTTGGTGAAGTCGACCGGCAGTTTTTCGCCCTTGGCCAGCATGTCGGCAATGCGCTTGTGCGCGGCGTCGCGGCCGGTCAGCATCTTGCCGTTGAGCAGCAGGGTCTGGCCGGGCGTCCAGCTGGCGACGTCTTCCTTGGTCAGCGTGTTCAGGTCGACCTTTTTGCTCTTGACGTAGTCAGGCGTCCAGTTCACGTCGGGCCAGGTGTCGAGCGACGGCGGCGTGAGGTAGACCGGGCCGCTGCCGTCCATCACGAAATGCGCGTGGCGCGTCGCGGCACAGTTCGGGATCATGGCGACCGGCTTGCTGGCCGCGTGCGTCGGGTACATCTTGATCTTGACGTCGAGCACGGTGGTCAGTCCGCCCAGGCCTTGCGCGCCAATGCCCAGGGCGTTGACCTTTTCAAACAGTTCCAGGCGCAGCGCTTCGACCTTGGTCAGCGCCTCGTCGGCAGCCGACTTGGCCTGCAACTCGTACATGTCCAGGTCGTCCATCAGGCTTTCCTTGGCCATCAGCACAGCTTTTTCAGCGGTGCCGCCAATGCCGATGCCCAGCATACCGGGCGGGCACCAGCCGGCGCCCATGGTCGGCACGGTCTTGAGGACCCAGTCGACGACCGAATCGCCGGGGTTGAGCATGACCATCTTGCTCTTATTCTCGCTGCCGCCGCCCTTGGCCGCCACGGTGATGTCCACCTTGTTGCCGGGAACGATTTCGGTGAAGATCACGGCAGGCGTGTTGTCCTTGGTGTTCTTGCGGTCGAACTGCGGATCGGCCACCACACTGGCGCGCAGGGTGTTGTCGGGGTGGTTGTAGCCTTGCCGAACGCCTTCGTTGATGGCGTCATCGAGGCTGCCGGTGAAGCCGTCCCAGCGCACGTCCATGCCAACCTTGAGGAACACATTGACGATGCCGGTGTCCTGGCAAATCGGGCGGTGACCGGTGGCGCTCATCTTGCTGTTGGTCAGAATCTGCGCAATCGCGTCCTTGGCGGCCGGGCTTTGTTCGCGTTCGTAGGCGCGCGCCAGGTGGGCAATGTAGTCGGCCGGGTGGTAGTAGCTGATGTACTGCAGGGCGGCAGCAACGGATTCGATGAGGTCGGCTTGTTGGATGATGGTGGTCATGGTCAGGGGATTCGTGGGAGGATGACTTTTCACGTGCCGCCCGTGTGATACGGTAAGCGCAACCCCGTATTTTGACAGGGTGCGAAAAGCCACCTTTTCATATCAAGGAATGAGCATGACAACCCGCATCGAACACGACACTTTTGGCCCCATCGCCGTGCCGGCCGACCGGCTCTGGGGCGCGCAGACCCAGCGTTCGCTGCAGAACTTCGACATCTCGGGTGAATTGCAGCCGCGCGAGATCATCCGCGCGCTGGCGCAGGTCAAGCGGGCTTCGGCCAGCGTCAACCTGGCATTGGGCCTGCTCGATGGCAAGAAGGCGCTGGCCATCATGGCGGCGGCCGACGAGGTGATTGCCGGGCAGCACGCCGGCGAGTTTCCGCTGGTGGTCTGGCAGACCGGCTCGGGCACCCAAAGCAACATGAATGTCAACGAGGTGCTCGCCAATCGTGCCAGCGTGCTGCTGGGCGGCGAGCGCGGCGAAAACCGGCTGGTGCATCCGAACGACGAGGTCAACCGCAGCCAGTCGTCCAACGACGTGTTTCCGACCGCCATGCATGTGGCAGCGGTGGACGCCATCACGCACCGGCTGCTGCCGGCCATCGACAAGCTGCACGCCCCGCTGGCGCAGAAGGCGCGCGATTTCGACGGCATCGTCAAGATAGGCCGCACGCATCTGCAGGACGCCACGCCGTTGACGCTGGGGCAGGAGTTTTCGGGCTACGCGGCGCAACTTGCGCACGGACAGCGGCATCTGTTGGCCACGCTGCCGCACCTGTGCGAGCTGGCGCTGGGCGGCACGGCCGTCGGCACCGGCCTGAATGCGCCCGAAGGGTATGCAGAGCAGGCGGCGGCCGAACTGGCGCGCCTGACCGGCCTGCCGTTCGTGACGGCGCCCAACAAGTTCGAGGCCCTGGCGTCCTGCGACGCACTGGTCCATGCGCACGGCGCGCTCAAGACCCTGGCCGCCGGCATGATGAAAATCGCCAACGACGTGCGCTGGCTGGCCAGCGGGCCGCGCAGCGGCATCGGTGAGTTGTCGATTCCCGAGAACGAACCGGGCTCGTCCATCATGCCCGGCAAGGTCAATCCCACGCAAAGCGAGGCGGTCACCATGCTGTGCTGCCAGGTCTTCGGCAACGACGTGGCCATCAACATCGGCGGCGCCGCGGGTAATTTCGAACTCAATGTGTTCCGGCCCATGATCGCCCACAACTTCCTGCAGAGCGTGCGCCTGCTGGCCGACGGCATGCGCAGCTTCAACGACCACTGCGCCGTTGGCATTGAGCCGAACCGTGACCGTATCGCCGAACTGGTAGACCGCTCCCTGATGCTGGTGACGGCGCTCAACCCGCACATCGGCTACGACAAGGCGGCCTTCATCGCCAAGAAGGCGCACAAGGAAGGCAGCAGCCTGCGCGATGCGGCGATGGCCTCGGGCCATGTCACGGGCGAGCAGTTTGACGCCTGGGTGGTGCCGGAAAACATGACCGGGCGTGTTTAGCTTCACCCCCGTCCAGGCTCACTGCGTGTAGCCTGTTCCCCCCTTGCAGGGGGCGGCGCCTGCGGACTGGCTAAGCCAGATCCGCGGCCCCTGCTGGTATGAGCTCGGTGATGCGAGGATCAGTGTTTTTGCGCGGCAATGCCCGACATGATCTTGTCGGTGTAGGCAATCGCCAGCGCCGACAGCAGGAAGGTGATGTGGATGGCGGTCTGCGCGATCAGCACCCGGTCGGTGTAGTTGTCGGCATTGATGAAGGTTTTCAGCAGGTGGATGGAGCTGATGCCGATGATGGCCGTGGCCAGCTTGACCTTGAGCACCGAGGCGTTGACGTCGCTCAGCCTCTCGGGCTGGTCGCGGTGGCCTTCGAGGTTCATGCGGCTGACAAAGGTCTCGTAGCCGCCGACGATGACCATGATCAGCAGGTTGGAGATCATGACCACGTAGATCAGCGCCAGCACCACCAGCATGATCACGGTTTCGTTGAGCGTGGTGATGGGGGCCGTTG
>JAUSDK010000006.1 GCA_030650875.1 Polaromonas sp. | reverse complement strand
CATGTCGGTGATCGGGCCGGGATTGGCCTTGTGCCAGGTGTCCAGTTCGGTCTGCAGGCGGTCACGCTCGGCCAGCAGGGCGATGTTCTTGGGGGCCAGGTCGGCCACGATGGCGTCCACGCCGGTCCAGAATTTGCCGCTCTCGACGCCGGTGCCGGGCAGCACCTGCTCATTGATGAAGCTAAAGAGTTCGGTCGCCACCTGGAGGCGATGGCTGGTGGTGCGTTCGGTCATGGTTTGCGTTTCCTTTGAAAAATAAACGAGGAGAGGATGAAATCCGATGGGGCGGCCGGGTCAGGCCAGCGCCCTGTAAAAATAATAAAGGCTGAGCGCGCTGCCCACGGCAATCACGATGCGGCGCAGCCACGGCCCCTGGATTTTGCGCGCCATGCGGGCCCCCCAGTAGCCACCCAGGCTGGCGGTCAGCAGCATCACCAGCGTATGCGGCCAGCTCACGGCGCCGGCCACCACAAAGGTAACCACGGTGACACTGTAGATCACCGCCGACAGCAGGTTTTTCAGCGCATTGATGTGCTGCACGTCCTCATGCCCGCCAATCGCCAGGCTGGCCATCATCAGGATGCCCATGCCGGCGCCAAAAAAGCCGCCGTAAATCGACACCAGCAACTGAACGAGCCAGCCGATGGGCGAGCCCGCGCCGTGGAAGGTTTCAGGGGTTGTGGCCGCCGGGGCGCGCACGCGCTTGATCAAGACCGACAGCTGCGGGCTGAAGGCAAACAGCGCCGTGGCAAAGGCCAGCAGCCAGGGAATCAGCGCAGAAAAGCGCGCGTCACCGGCCGCCAGCAGCAGCAAGCCGCCGGCCACGCCACCCAGCAGCGAGGCGATGCCCATGGGCAGCAGGTAGCGCTTGTAGCGCGCCAGTTCCTGCCGGTAGGCCCAGGCGCCCGTCAAGCTGCCGGGCCACAGCGCGACCGAATTGCTGGCGTTGGCCACCACCGGCGGCAGGCCCACGGCCAGCAGCGCCGGGAACGAAAAAAACGTGCCGCCGCCAGCCACTGAATTGACCGCGCCCGCAGCAAAGCCGCCCGCGCCAATCAGCAGCATGTCCACTGGCGTCATGCCGGCGCGCCCTGCAAGCCGGGCAGCGCCAGCACATCGCGCAGGTTGCTGCCCGTATGCACAGGCGGCGTGCCCAGGGTTTCAAACGGCAGCTGGTAGCGGTTGACCCACAGCGTCTGGTAGCCAAACCAGGTGGCGGCCAGCGCGTCCCAGCTGTTGCTGCTGACAAACGCAATCTGCCGCGCCGGCAAGCCGGTGGCCTGCAGGCCCAGCGCGTAGGCGTCGGGGTGGGTCTTGTACTTGCGGATCGCGTCGACGCTGAGCACATGGTCGAGCAGGCCGTCCAGCCCGGCGGACTTGACCGCCAGCGCCAGCATCGCCGGGTCGCCGTTGGACAAAATGCCGGTCACGATGCCGCGGCTTTTGAGCGCTTGCAGCACGTCCTTGTTTTCGGGAAAGGCCGAGAGGCAGCGGTACTGGTTCATCAGCCGGTCCTCGCGCTCGGCCGTCAGGTCCAGCGCCAGGCGCAGGCAGGCATAGCGCAGGGCCGCGCGCGTCAGGTCCCAGAACGGCTGGTAGTGCGCGCCGTGGCTGCTGGTGGTGACCAGGTGGGTGTACTCGATCTGCTTGTCGCGCCACAGCACGCCCAGCGCCTGGCCGTGGCCGGGGAATAATTGCTCGGCCGCCAGGCCCACGCTGTACACGTCAAACAGCGTGCCGTAGGCGTCAAACAGCACGGCGCGCACAGGGGCGGGCAAATGGGTGGCGGGTTTTTCCATGGACTCTATGGTATTTGATACTGGAGGAAAGATTATTTACATCAGAACGAGTTAATACATGACTAAATCAAGCCTAATACGTGGACAACTGTGGCCAGGGCCGCGCTCCCGTCGTTCGCGTCCTTCATATCAACTACAACGGAGACCTTCATGACGCATTTTTCCCTTCACCTCACGCGCCGCCAGACCCTGGCCGGCCTCGCTGCTGCGCTGGCCGCGCCCACGGGCGCCTGGGCCCAGTCAGACCGCGTGGTCAAGTTCATCCTGCCGGTGTCCGCAGGTTCGGGCGTCGACGGCATTGCCCGCGCGTCCAGCCAGGCGCTGTCCAAGGCGCTCGGGCAGGCGGTGGTGATCGAGAACCAGCCCGGCGCCGGCGGCGTGGTCGGCACGGCCGCCATGATCAAGTCCGCGCCCGATGGCCTGACGCTGTCCATGGTGTCCAACAACCATGTGATCTACCCCAGCGTGCTCAAGTCGCTGCCGTTTGACCCGGTGGCCGACATCACGCCGATTGCCGTGATCGGCGCCACGCCGCTGGTGCTGGTCGTCAACCCCAAGGTGCCGGCCAGGGACATGAAAGAGCTGGTCGCGCTGTTCAAGGCCAACCCCGGCAAGTACAACTACGCCTCGTCGGGCAACGGCACCATCCTGCACCTGGCGCCCGAGATGTTCAAGGACGTGACCAAGACCTTTGTCACCCACATTCCCTACCGCGGCGTGGCGCCCATGGTGCAGGACATCATTGGCGGCCAGGTCGACATGGGCGTGCTGGCGCTGCCGTCGGCGCAGGCGCACATCAAGGCCGGCACGATGCGCGCTATTTGCGTGTCGGCGCCGGCCCGCATTCCGGCCGCGCCCGACATCCCGACGTCCACCGAGCAGGGCTACCCCGGCTACATGGTCGAAGGCTGGATCGCCGTGATCGGCCCCAAGGGCTTGCCGGCCGAGCAGGTCAAGCGCATCAACGCGGCGCTGGTGGCGGCGTTTTCCACGCCCGAGGTCAGGGAGTCCATGGCCAGGCAGGGCAACACCATCAACATCTCCACGCCCGAGTTCGCGCTGGCGCACTTCAAGTCGGAAATGGTGAAGTACGCGGGCCTGGTGAAAAAAGCCGGCGTGGTGCCGCAGTAAGCCGGGTGCTCCCACCCGGGCGTCATGGGCTGGGGGCGCTCTGCAGGAACAATTCCGCGCACACGCCGCGCAGCCAGCGGCTGGCCGCATCGTGGTGGTAGCGGGCGCGTGATCTGTTGCGCGGCCACCGCGCTTTCAAGCAACTGGTAGCCCGTGCCCGTGCCCGAGCTGATGCGATGTGCGCTTCCTGCTGGTACACGGCCAGGCTCCAGTGCTTTTTCCTCGCGCCCCGCACGCGCGGGTGCTGGGCGTTGGCCAGGCAGATCCAGTCCTGGGCATACAGCGTGCGCTGGTAAAAGCCGGCGTCCAGCCAGGGCAGAAAGCCCACGGCCAGATCGACCTCGCCACTTTGCAGGACCTGGGCCAGTTGCGCATCAATGCGGCCTGGCCTGCAGCGACACGCCGGGCGCCACCGCCCGCACATCGCACATGGGCCAGTAGCCGGGGCCGCAGCGTGATGTGGCGGGCGTCCGTCATGCAGATTGAGAACCGCCGCTGCAGTCCGTCCAGCACTTCGCGCACCGTGCCTATCAGCGCGTCGGTGCGCGGCGTCGGCAGCATGCCGCCAGCCGTGGGCACAAACAGCGGGTCGCCCAACTGCGCGCGCAACCTGCCCAGCCAGATGCTGACGGTGGGCTGGCTCTGGCCCAGCGCCTCGGCCGCACGCGTCACGCTGTGCGTGATGTAGGGCTGCTCCAGCAGGCGCAGCAGCTTGATGCCGCGCAGTTCAAATTCGGGGCGCATGGGCGAGTCTCCTGAATTTATTGTGATTGGCAATGAACATTATTAAAACGCCCCCATGGACAACATGAGGAGGTGTGCCCAGAATCCGGGGTCTCGATCAACAAGGAGCTGGCTTTGAAAATTTGCATTTTGGGCGCGGGCGCCCTCGGTTGCGCCTTGGGCGGCGTGCTGACCGAAGCGGGCAACGAGGTCTGGCTGGTCAACCGCAACGCCGACCAGGTCGACGCCATGAAGCGTCGGGGCCTGCTGCTGCGCGATGGCGGCGTGGACCGCGCGGTGGCCGTGCATGCGGCCACCACCGCCGCGCCGGTGGGCGTGGCCGACCTGGTGGTGGTGCTGGTCAAGTCCTTTCATACACGCGACGCGATGGAAGCGGCCATGTCGCTGCTCGGGCCCGACACGGCCGTGCTGTCGTTGCAAAACGGGCTGGGCCATGAAGATATCCTGGCCGGGATCGTGGGCCGCGAACGCGTGCTGGCCGGCAAGACCTACGCCGGCGGCGCGCAACTGGCGCCCGGCCATGTGCTGATTGGCACGCGCGGCAAGGACACGCACATCGGCGAGCTCGACGGCACGCGCAGCGAGCGGGTGCAGCGCATTGCCGACACCTTCAACGCCGCCGGACTTGAGACCTTTGTCAGCGACAACATCCTGGGCACCATGTGGGACAAGCTGCTGATCAATGTGGCCACGGGCGCTTTAAGCGGCATCACGCGCCTGACCTATGGCGAGCTGTACCAGCAGCCCGAACTAGAAGCCTGCGGCGTGGCGGCGGTGGCCGAGGCGATGGCGGTGGC
>JAUSDK010000022.1 GCA_030650875.1 Polaromonas sp. | reverse complement strand
AAGCTTGGCGGCTGTAGCTCAGTTGGATAGAGTACTTGGCTACGAACCAAGGGGTCGTGGGTTCAATTCCTGCCAGCCGCACCAGACGACAAGCCCTAGAACAGTGATGTTCTAGGGCTTTTTCGTTTGTGCGTCCGTTTTGTTGGGTGACGATTGCACCCCCGGATGCTATTCTGACCGCCACATGAATAAAGCTTTTACCAGAGAAACTGACCCGGACGAGGATGAGCCGACGCTTGAGCCCTTGGTGGCAGGCGGGAAAAACTACATTACGCCCCAAGGCTACGCACGTCTGCGCTTCGAGTTGCTGGATTTGATTGATAACGAGCGTCCCAAGATAGTAGACGCCGTTTATTGGGCCGCAAGCAATGGCGATCGATCTGAAAATGGGGATTACATTTACGGCAAAAAGAGGTTGCGTGAGATTGACAGGCGCATCCGGTTTTTGACCAAAAGGCTGGAAATAGCCGAAGTCAGCAATCCTGCCGTTCATCATGGGCAAGATCAGGTGTTTTTTGGGGCCACCGTAGCCTACGCCGATGACAGCGGAGAACGCCAGAGCGTCACCATTTTGGGCATTGATGAGGCCAATAGCGCCTTGGGACAGATCAGCTGGGTCTCTCCTGTGGCCAGGGCACTGCTCAAATCACGGGTGGGCGATGAGGTCAATTTGCTGACACCCCACGGCGTGAAGGTGCTTGAGGTGCTGGCGGTGGACTACCCCTTGCCCGATCCAGCCGACCAGCACAGGTTCTAAACCTCCTACCGCTTGCGGGTATAAGTTCTACCGCCCCTGGAAAGAGCCGTTTGCTCTGCGGTGGGGCGTAAAACGAAAAAAATCGTTGGGGTGTTAGCCTGCGGACTTGGCGCGATGCACCCGGAGTACGGAAGGGGTGCGCTTGACGCTGCGCATTGCCGATGCCAGGTGAACGCGATCCCGCACGGCTATGCTGAAACGCAGATCGGTGGCATTTTGAGCAGGTTCAGGTCCCATCTCCACATGCGTGATATCGGCTTCGGCGCTGGCCAGCGCTGCTGCTACGCGCGCCAGAACCCCTTTGCCATTGGACACCGTCACCAGCAGATTGGTCTCGAAAGTGCGCACGGGCTCATCAGACCAGTCCACGGCAATAAAACGCTCGCTATCGCGGTGCTTCAGGCGCGTGGCGACGGCACAGTCGTCGGTGTGCACCGCCAGACCTTCTCCCCGGCCCAGATAGCCCACGATACTGTCGCCTGGAATCGGCCGGCAGCAGGGTGCAAACTGCACCGAGGCGCCTTCACTCCCATCCAGCAAAAGGGCACCCTGCGATACCGATTCATGTGCGGTGAAGCGTTCGCGGCTCATGGTCAGCGCGTCGGGTTTTTCACCAGTTTCCGCCAGTATGCTCACAATGCGCTTGGCGACCATGCTGGCAATGCGCTTGCCCAGTCCAATATCGGTGAGCAGATCCGCGCGCGATCGATTGCCGGTAAAGCGCAGGATTTTTTCCCACTTATCGTGATGAATTTCGTCGTCTTCCGACAGGTGATCCCGGTTGATGCCCTCAGCCCTCAGTGCCTGTGCCAGCATTTTTTCACCCAGCGCCTGAGATTCTGTGAGCGCCATGGTCTTGAGGTGCTGACGTATTTTTGAGCGCGCCTTGCCCGTGCGTACAAATCCGAGCCAGCCCGGGTTCGGGCTTGACACGGATGCCGTGATGATTTCGATCACGTCGCCGTTGTGCAGTTCCGAGCGCAGCGGAACCTGTTCGCCATTGACCTTGGCCGCGACGGCCCGGTGTCCCACATCGCTGTGAATGGCGTAGGCAAAGTCAACAATGGTGGCGCCTCGCGGCATCGCCATAATCTGACTTTTCGGGGTGAGTACATACACCGCTTCGGGGAACAGGTCGATTTTGACGTGGTCCCAGAATTCAGCTGCGTCGCGTGTCTCCTGCTGGATTTCAAGCAGCGACTGCAGCCATTGAGTGCCCAGCCGCTGCGACGCGTCGCTGTCCGGGTCCGCGGCTTTGTAGAGCCAGTGAGCGGCCACGCCTGATTCGGCCACCACATGCATGGCGTCGGTACGCATCTGAAACTCGATATTGGTGCCAAAGGGACCTACCAGCGTGGTATGCAGCGACTGATAGCCGTTGACCTTGGGAAGCGCAATATAGTCTTTGAATTTTCCGGGCAAGGGCTTGTACAGCTGGTGCAAAATGCCCATGGCGGTGTAGCAGGTGGTCAGGTCCTGGACGATGATCCGAAAGCCATAGAGGTCGGTAACCTGGGCAAAAGACAAGTGCTTTTCACTCATCTTGCGGTAGATCGAGTAAAGCGTTTTTTCGCGGCCAAAAATATCAACCGGGATATGCGCGTTCACAAACGTGGTTTCGACCTCGGACTGGACCCGCTTGACCACATCGCGCCTGCGGCCACGTGCGCGCGTCAAGGCTTTGCTCAACGCTGCGTAACGCCAGGGGTGCAAATACCTGAACGACAAGTCCTGCAGTTCCCGGTAGGTCGTGTTCAGCCCCAGGCGGTGCGCAATGGGCGCGTAAATATCCAGTGTTTCGCGCGAGATCCGTGTCCACTTGCTGCGCGGCGCGTCGCTTAGCGTGCGCATGTTGTGGGTGCGATCAGCCAGTTTTACGAGAATGACACGAACATCCCGCGCCATCGCCAGCAACATTTTCCGGAAGGACTCTGCCTGGTTTTCCTCCCGGGTATTGAATTCCAGCTTTTCCAGCTTGGTCAGGCCGTCCACAAGTTCGGCCACAGGCGCACTGAAACGCTCAATCAGTTCTGATTTGGTGACGCCGCAGTCCTCAATGGCATCGTGCAGCAGGGCCGCCATCAGTGCTTGCGCGTCAAGTTTCCATTCCGCGCATTGTTGGGCGACGGCGATGGGATGGGTGATGTAGGGCTCGCCGCTATTGCGCAACTGGCCCAGGTGGGCCTCATCAGCGAAGCGATAGGCCAGGCGGACGTTCTCGATGTCTGCAGGGCTCAAATAGTCCAGTTTCGCCATGAGCGCGGCAAAGCTGGCCGCCGCAGCATTAGCCGCAGCGGGCGTTGCTTGATTCAAAACGACAGGAGAAAGACGTGCGCTCATGCCTCAAATGTATCGTGGCATGGATAAAAAGTTCAATCAATGGGTCTTAATGCATCAAAACGCAAAAAAGGCACCGCGCTGAGATGCCTTTTTGCAGGGAGGCCCTAGCGTCAGCCCGGAACCTTTTTCAGCATTTCCAGACCGACTTTACCCTCGGCAATTTCGCGCAGCGCGGTGACGCCGGGTTTGTTTTTGCTTTCAATCTTGGCAGCATGCCCCTGGCTGAGCATTCGGGCACGGTAAGTCGCGGCCAGAACCAGCTGAAAACGGTTGGGGATTTTTTCGAGGCAATCTTCGACGGTGATGCGGGCCATGGTGATTCTTTCGGGGTGATCGGGAGCATTAAGGGATGTGAAGCGCCTTGAACGTGTCGGCTCGGGCTCGTCGCTGAGCCGAAAACTTGAGCCGCTGGGCATGAATGATGGTTTTCAGGTCGAAAACTGCCCGCTCAAACAACTCATTAATTATAACGAAGTCAAATTTTCGGGCTTGTGCCATCTCAATGGCGGCGTTTTTTAGCCGCAGTTCAATGACTTCCGCCGTGTCCTCGCCGCGCCGCTGCAGCCGCGCGCGTAGTTCTTCCCAACTGGGGGGGAGAATAAAAATCAGCACGGCATTGGTAAAAATCTTTTTGATGTTGATGGCGCCCTGAAAATCAATTTCAAGAATCACATCAGCGCCATGCGCGACCCGCTCTTCAATGGTGTGGCGCGACGTGCCGTATCGGTGGCCATGAACATGCGCCCATTCCAGAAAGGCATCGCGCTGCACCATGCCATCGAATTCTTCGGGCGATAGAAAAAAGTACTCCCTGCCATGCTTTTCTTGTCCGCGCGGTGGCCGGGTGGTGTGTGAAACGGCGGGCTGAATACGTGAATCGAGTTCCATCAAGGCTTTCACCAGGCTGGATTTTCCGGCTCCACTCGGAGCGGCGACAACAAATAAATTTCCAGGATAGTCCATGCGTGCGGGTAGTTTCTTGCAATAAATTAGATGGCGGGCAAGCCGTTACTCGATGTTCTGAACCTGCTCGCGGATCTGCTCGATCAGGACTTTCATGTCCACGGAAATGTGCGTCAGTTCAAGGGAGGCCGATTTGGAGCCCAGTGTATTGGCTTCGCGGTGCAACTCCTGGATCAAAAAATCCAGACGCTTGCCCAGTTCACCGCCGCTGGCGAGCAGGCGGTCAATCTCGTCCAGATGCGACGACAGGCGGGTTATCTCTTCCGCGACATCAATCCGGATGGCAAAGGCGGTCGCCTCGGTCAGCGCCCGGTCCTGGGCCATTTCAGGCAGCGATGTGCCGCCTCCCAGCGCCATGGCGTCTTTCCAGCGTTCCAGAAAGCGGGTTTTTTGCAGTTCAACCAGCTTGGGCACCATGGGCACGGCAAGCGCTGCCAGCGCGCGCAACTGCGTGGTACGGTCCAGTAGCATGGTTGCCAGCCGGGCGCCCTCGCGCGCGCGGGCCGACATCAGTTCTTTGAGCGCCATTTTGGCCAGCTTGACCAGTTCTTCGCTGTGATCGTGCGGCTTTTTGTCCTCGTTGGTCGCGAGTCTGAGGATGTCGGCCACGCTGAGCGCTGCGGCCTGTGGCAACCATGACTTGATGCTGTCCTCCAGCGATCCCAGGCGCTGCAGCGTCGCAGGCGATGGCGCGCGCAGGCTGCTGGCCGACAGGCTTTCCAGCGATACGCGCACTTCGACCTTGCCTCGCTTGAGCTTGCCTGTCAGCAATTCACGCAGGGCGGGCTCAGCTTGCCGCAATTCATCGGGCAGGCGAAACGAAAGGTCAAGAAAACGACTGTTTACGGAGCGTATTTCGACGCCAAGCCGGGAGTTGGCGTCTTGGCGCGCTTCAGTTTCGGGGGCAGACTGCGCCGTGCTGGATTGCGCGGTTGCATAGCCCGTCATGCTGTAAACTGGCATTTATTAATACGCTTTACTAGAAAGAGAATGAGACGAGGTGAGTTGTTCACCGTGCCTAATTCCAAATTATGTCAAAGGTCAAACCCGCGCCACTGCCGCCCGATACCGTCATTGGTGGTTATCGCGTTGTACGAAAGCTTTCGGCCGGCGGGTTTGGTGTAGTTTACTTGGCTGTCGACGGCCAAGGCCAACAAGTCGCCATTAAAGAGTACCTGCCATCTTCGTTGGCCGGTCGTTCCGCTGGCGAATTGCTGCCGCAAGTGCAGCCTGAAAAGCTCTCGTTATACCGGCTGGGTCTCAAGAGTTTTTTTGAAGAAGGTCGCTCGCTCGCCCAGATTTCGCACAGTTCCGTTGTGAGCGTGCTGAATTTTTTCCGGGAGAACGAAACGGTCTACATGGTGATGAACTACCTGGAAGGCGGGACTTTGCAGGACTTCATCATCACGGCGCGTGAGTTGAAAAAAGACAAAGTTTTTCGCGAGTCGACCATACGTTCCCTTTTTGATGAGATCCTGCGGGGGCTGCGCATCGTGCACCAGCACAAAATGCTGCACCTGGACATCAAGCCTGCCAACATTTTTATCACCGACGACAACCGCGCCGTGATGATTGACTTTGGCGCTGCGCGCGAGGTGTTGAGCAAAGAGGGAAACTTCATCCGGCCCATGTATACCCCCGGTTTTGCGGCGCCTGAAATGTACCGGCGGGACGCTTCAATGGGCCCCTGGACCGACATCTATGCGATTGGCGCCTGTATCTACGCCTCCATGCATGGTTATCCGCCCAACGATGCGCCGCAGCGCCTTGAAAAAGACCGCCTGTCCCAGTCCCAATCGCGCCTGCGCGGGATTTATTCGGACAATCTGATTGAAGTCGTCGAATGGTGCATGTCCCTGGACCCGTTGTCGCGCCCCCAATCGGTGTTTGCCTTGCAAAAGGAATTGAGCCGGGAGGGTGAGCGTCGGTACACCAAACTCTCGGTGGGTGAGAAGGTTCGCCTGCAATTTGACAACATTGTCTCTGAACCCAAAAAAACCGCGCGTAAAGCTACGGATGCCGTGACGAGACTCAAATGAGATTTTCGGTCTTTCAGGTCAGCCGCCAAGGGGGACGGGAAATAAATGAAGACCGCATGGGTTACTGCTACACCCGAGAATCGGGCTTGTTTTTGCTGGCCGACGGTATGGGGGGGCATCCTGAGGGTGAAGTAGCCGCGCAGCTAGCGTTACAGACCATCTCGGCGCTATACCAAAAACAGGCGCGCCCTGTAATTGACAACATGGCGGACTTTTTATCGAGCGCCCTGAATGCTGCTCATCTTGAAATCACGCGCTACGCCACCGCAAAAGGCATGCTCGACACGCCCCGCACAACGCTGATCGCGGTCATATTGCAGGATTCCGGCGCCGCATGGGCGCATTGCGGAGACTCGCGATTGTATGTGGTGCGCGATGGTGAACTGTTGACCCGTACCCGGGACCATTCTTATCTGGAGCAGCAAGGCGCTGGCGCGAGCATGCCGGCGCGCATCAACCGCAACATCCTCTTTACCTGCCTGGGTTCGCCCACCCCACCGATTTTTGACATCGCTGGTCCGGTCGTTTTGCAGCAGGGGGACAGGCTGCTGTTATGTTCCGACGGACTGTGGGAAAACCTGAGCGATACCGAAATTGTCCGTGAACTATCCAGCAAGGGCGTGGCTGAAGCCGTGCCCGACCTGGTTGAAAGTGCCTTGCGCGCCGGAGGTGCGCAGAGCGACAACGTGACCGCACTGGCCATTGAGTGGGAAACCCCGGACACGTTTGAGTCCACCTACGGCGTGTCTACCGACAGCATCATGGACGGGGTGTTTGCCTCCACCATCCAGGCTGGCGTGCTTGACACCGAGATCGATGAGCTCGATGACGCGACGATCGAACGGTCCATCGCTGAAATCAATGAGGCCATCCGCCGCTCGGCCGCCAGAAAAGCCTGAAATCGAAGTGCCCGGCGTTGGTGTGTCTGGCCAGGCGATGGCGCCGTCTTTCCCGGTTTTTATGATTGACTTTGATTTGTCCGGCGTGCTTCGCCAGAAAGCCCATCACCATGAGTCAGTTTGAGAGAAGTGGCGCGCGCGCGCTGGATGCCCTGCGCCCGGTGCGCATTACCCGTCAATACACGGTGCACGCCGAAGGCTCGGTGCTGATCGAGTTTGGCGGTACCCGGGTATTGTGTACGGCCTCGGTCGAGGACAAGGTTCCTGGCCATAAAAAGGGCAGCGGGGAAGGGTGGGTCACGGCCGAATACGGCATGCTGCCGCGTGCAACGCACACGCGCAGCGACCGGGAAGCCGCCCGCGGCAAGCAAAGCGGCCGCACCCAGGAAATCCAGCGGCTGATTGGTCGCTCGATGCGGGCCGTTTTTGACTTGAAAAAATTGGGTGAACGCACCATTTACCTCGACTGCGATGTGATCCAGGCCGATGGTGGCACCCGCACGGCAAGCATCACCGGCGCCTTTGTGGCCGCACAAGATGCCGTCAACCGCTTGCTGGCCGACGGAAAAATCCTGGAAACGCCGATTCTTGGGCATGTGGCCGCGATCTCGGTCGGTATTGTGCAGGGCACACCTTTGCTGGATCTGGAGTACACCGAAGACGTTGCCTGTGATACCGACATGAATGTGGTCATGACGGGCGCCGGCCACTTTGTGGAAGTGCAGGGCACTGCAGAGGGCGCTGCTTTTTCACGTCAGGAAATGGACGCCTTGCTCTTGCTGGCTGAAAAAGGCATTGCCGAGCTGGTGTCCCTGCAGAAGCAATCGCTACTAAATTAATAGCTATCTATTCCCGAAATAGATGGGCTTGATTCACTTTTTACTATGAAAATTGTACTTGCATCGAACAACCCGGGCAAGCTCGCAGAGCTGCAGGCCATGCTGGCGCCGTTGGGGCTGGAACTGCTGAGCCAGGCCGCGCTGGGCATTCCCGAGGCCGAAGAGCCCTTTCGCACCTTTGTGGAAAATGCGCTGGCCAAGGCCCGCCACGCATCCCAATGGAGCGGCTTGCCGGCGCTGGCCGACGACGCGGGCCTGTGCGTCGATGCGTTTGGCGGCCAGCCCGGCGTCGACACCGCGTTTTACGCCACCCGGTTTGGCTACGCCAAGGGTGACGACAACAACGTCCAAGCGCTGCTGGCGCAAATGGCGGACCTGACCGAACCCGCCCAGCGCCGCGCCGCGCTGGTCAGCACGCTGGTGGCGGTTCGCGCCGCCGATGACCCGGAGCCCTTGATCGCCTGGGGGCGGGTGGCGGGCGAAATTGCGCTGGCGCCTGTGGGCGGCAACGGGTTTGGTTTTGACCCGGTGATGTTCATTCCCGAGTTTGGCCAAACCTTTGCCCAGTTGCCCGTGGAAGTGAAAAACGCGCATAGCCACCGCGGCAAGGCGACCCGCGAGATGATGGCGCTGATGCGTGCGCGCTGGCTGCAGGCTCGGAGCGACTAAGCCGTGACTCAAAAAGATATTCAGCACTACATGCGGGACGGCACGCTGCAGCTTGCGGCGCTGCCGCCGCTGTCGCTTTACGTGCACTTGCCGTGGTGCCTTAAAAAGTGCCCGTACTGCGATTTCAACTCGCACGAGGTGTCGGGCGAGATGCCCGAGCAGCGCTACATTGATGCGCTGGTGGCCGACCTCGAAGCGTCGCTGCCGCTGGTCTGGGGCCGCCCGGTGCACAGCATTTTCATTGGCGGCGGCACGCCCAGCCTGTTTTCGCCGCAAGCGATCGACCGTTTGCTGAGCGACATCCGCGCGCGGCTGCGGCTGGAGGCCGACTGCGAGATCACGCTTGAAGCCAACCCGGGTACGTTTGAAAAAGACCGCTTCAAGGCGTTTCGCAGCGCCGGCGTCAATCGCCTGTCCATTGGCGTGCAGAGTTTTGACGACCGCCATCTGAAGGCGCTGGGCCGCGTGCATGACCGCGCCCAGGCGATTGCGGCGGTTGAAGAGGCGGCCGGGGCGTTTGACACCTTCAACCTTGACATCATGTACGCGCTGCCCGGCCAGACGCTGGAAAACCAGGCGCAGGACATGCGGCAAGCGCTGGCCTTGCAGCCGCCGCATATTTCGATTTACCACCTGACGATTGAGCCCAACACCTACTTCGCCAAGTTTCCGCCCGTGGTTCCCGAGGAGGACACCGCCTACGCCATGCTAGACCAGATCACCGAGATGACGGAGCGTGCGGGGCTGGCGCGCTACGAAGTCTCGGCCTATGCCAAGCCAGGGCACCGCTGTTTTCACAACCTCAACTACTGGCAGTTTGGTGACTATCTGGGCATTGGCGCGGGCGCCCACAGCAAGCTCAGTTTTGCGCACCGGGTGGTGCGCCAGGTACGCCTGCGCGAGCCCAGGCTCTATATGGAAAAGGCCTTGGCAGGCGATGCCGTGGCGCAGGAAACCGAAGTCAGCCGCGCCGATTTGCCGTTTGAATTCATGCTCAATGCCTTTCGGCTGCGCGAGGGGTTCAAGTTGCAGGATTTTGCCGACAAAACTGGCCTGCCGTTGACGGCTATTGCGCAGGGGCTGCAAGAAGCCGAGCGCAAGGGGCTGATAGCGCGCGACCTGGTCCAAATAAAGCCGACCGAGCGCGGCTTTGATTTCCTGAACGACTTGCAGTCACTTTTTTTACCCGACTGAGCAGCGGCAAAATTCCATGGAAACTTCAAACATTCTTCTGTTGGTCATCAGCAGTGCCGTCAGCTTTGGGGTGGGCCGAACGATCATGCATTTCCGCAGGAAAAAGCGCGAAAAGCAGGCGCAGGAACACCAGGCGCAAGCCTTGCGCAATCGCCCCCCCGAGGTGGAGTCCAGCAACAAGAGCAAACGAAAACGCCAGCTCCAGCAACTGGCAAAAGAAGGCAAAAGCCGCCAGTCCTGACTCGCTGGCTGCAAAACTGCATTAGCGGTTTCCGATGGCGCGGGCAATGGCATCGTTGATGCTCGCCTGAAGGTTCAGGTTTCTCAACGCACCCAAGCCATTGGTGCTTGCCTGAATCACCGTTTGGGTTCGGATCACCTGGTTGTTCAAGGTGTTCTGAATGTAGGTAGCGAGTGGAACGTTGATGGCAACTGGATCGACTGTATTGCCGGGGCCGTTTTGCACCACCTGCGCTGGCAATTGCGCGCCGAGCTGCTGGCTCAGTACCACCGCTTGCGCGGGCGTGAGCCTGGCAATGTCGCTAAGCTGAAACGAGGTGGTGGTGACCAGTTGGTCGTTGATGTAGACCATGCGGCTCAAGCCAAAAGACACGACCAGCCCTGAACCCAGGTCGAAGCCGCCGCGCAACTGGTTGAGCGTGTGGTTGCTTGCAGCAAGCCATACCGCTTCTTCTTTCGGCGGCTGCGCCTGGTTTTGTGCCTGGCCTTGTGCCTGACTTACACCAGCCACCAGCAAGGCACACAGGCCCATGACGGGCCATTTGCGCCTGATGGCGGCGCGCGGGGGGGGTAGCTTGTTCATCAGAAATCTCCCGGTCCGTGCTTGGGCATCGTCACGTCTGAAAGGCCATGCCGATTGACCCCGGCCGTCAGCGGCGCCTGGGGGGCGGCGCGCCAGTCAGCCGACAGGTTAAAGCGCGCGGCGTCCATGCGGTTGTGCACGACAAACAGCAGGCCGCTTTGCCACTGGGCCTGAAACGCCTGGCGCGACACGGCGCGTGTCCCGTTGGCCGGGTCGCCAATCAGCACCCGTTCGCCGCGCAGCCCCTTGACCACGACAAAATGCAGGTAGCCGCTTTCGTTGATCAGCACGATGGCGGGCACACCGGCTTCAGCGAGTTTTTCCAGGGGTTGCTCAAAGCCATCGGCCTCAAAGCCATGCGCCTTCAGAAACCGTTTCATGTCGAGCAGTGAAAACCCTTCGCGCTGGATTTTTGCCTGGTCGCCATATCTGTACATGTGTTCAAACACCATGCTCTCCGTCACGGTGTAGCCGTAATGATGGGTGAGCAATGTCGCCACGGCAGCAGACCCGCAGCTGAAATCGTATTGCTGCAACATCGTTCCGGCCAGACGTTGCGCGCGAATGCTGGTGACCGGCATTTGCACACCGCCGGCAACCGAGGGCAGGTACGCCTTCTCTGCGCCTGCCATGGAAACAACGGTGCTGGTGATGACAAACGTGAATGCCAGGTGCAACTTGAAACAGCGCATCATGCCCTCCGGTCAGTTCATCTGCAGATTCAGAATCACAGCGTTCTGAATCAGCACGTTGGCTCCCGAGTTCTGGACCACCAGGGGCAGGCCGCTCATGTTGGAGAATGCACCGGCGCTGATGGTGTTGGTGCCTGTCGCCACGTCAATGGCGGTATTGCCGGCGGTCGTGCCCGCAAGTTTCATGTCGTTGTGGACCAGGCCACTGCCACCGCGGTAGTCACCCAGCGTGGCTGCGGGAACAGCTTGATCGAATCCGGTGTGGCCCGCGCGGTGCAGGGCGGTAGTTGGGGTGAGCGGCTCCATAACCGGCTCCATGACAGAATTTTGAGCAACAACCTGCGTGGACAGCGTGACTGCCAATGCGGCGCAGGCAGGCCCGAAGAGACCGAGAAATTTCATTTTTTCCCCCTTTGTTTTTGCGGTAGCGGCAAGCCGGCATCGACCGCGGCCTGTGGGCCTTGATCAATGCCGGCTGGTGCGCTTATTGGCCGATTCCCAAATTGGCCTGCACGTTCACGCTTTGCTGAACCAGCGACGAAATGCCGCTGTTCTGGCTTGCGAGCATGATGCCGGCGGCAGATTGCCCGACGCTGGTCATGGTGTTGGCCATGCTGAAGGTTCCGGCGTTGACGCGGTTGGTGCCGCCATCGCCGCCGCTGCCGCCCTGGCCGACGCCGCCCGTGCCGCCCGCAGCCGTGTTGGTCCCGCCGTTGCCCGCACCGCCTGTGCCGCCCGTGCCGCCGCCGCCTGCACCGCCGTTGCCTGCCGTGTTGCTGCCGTTGGCAGCGCCGCCATTGCTGGCGCTGCCGTTGGTGGCTGATCCGCCTGCGCCGCCGGCACCCAGGCCCGCCGTGCGTGTGCTGGCACCGCCATTGCTGGCTGCGTCACCGCCTGCACCGCCCGCACCGGCCGTGCCGGTGCCGCCGCCAGCGCTGGTTGCACCGCCGCCTGTGCCGCCTTCACCGCCAGTGCCCGCCAGGGTGCCGCCATTGCCGCCGTTGGCACTGCCACTGGTCGGGCCGGCGTTGGCGTTGCCGCTAGGTCCACCGGCGTCGCCATTGGCTGTCGCCAAGCCGCCGATATTGGCACCGCTCGCGTTGCCGCCAGCACCATAGGCGCCCCTGCCTGCATTGGCGCTGCCATTGGTGGCACTGCCGTTGGTGGCATTGCCGTTCGAGGCATTACCGCCTGCCGCGCCCACCGCGGCAGCACCGCCAGCACCCGTGCCACCGGTGCCCGAACCCATGCTTGCGCCACCTGCGCCGGCGCCGCCGTAGCCACCGTTGCCCGTACCGCCTGCGGCAGAGCCGGTGTTGTAGGCGCTATTGCCAAGGCCATGCACCATGTTGTTGGTCACGGTTCCACTCAGGCTGCTGCTGGCTGTGGCTGTGGTCACGTTGAAGGCGTTGCTGAACGAGCCGGAAGACCCGTTGTTCAGTGCAGCCGAACGCGCGGCGCTGGCAGCGGCGTTGCCCGACCTCTTGTTCAGGCTGCTGTCCGACGTATTTTCGGTCGACGTGCTGGTGCTCGCGTTGTTGCCTGTGGTGCTTTGCTGGTCAGTCGTATTTGCAAACGCCATACCGCTCAAGCCAAATGCCACTGCCACAGCCGAAGCCAAAAGTGTCTTTTTCATGGAACCTCCTAAGAGAATTTAAGTTGTTTGAAAAACAGTCCTCGTTGAATTGCATTGCGGCAACTCGGTGGCAATTCAGCAACTTCGATGCCAAACAGTTTTTGGGGTGGCTAAGTCCTTGACGCTATTGAATAAAATGGTAATTGGCATGTCGGAGCAAGTCACTGAGGGCGATCTTTTGAACGCAGGCGGAGGCTGGAATGTCACAGATGCTTGACAGTCGCCCTGCCTTTTGATGTGGGCGCCCCCTGCAGTTGCGCGGTGCAGGTCGCCCCCGCAAGGGTGTGGCGCAACCATCGGCGTGCCCGCAGCACCAGTCGCCAAACAACCGTCTCAGGCCTGTGACGGTGCCAGCGGCAAAAACCGCTCCGAGTGTCTGACGCATGGCAGTGGAAATGTCGTAATTAGCCCGTGGCCACCTCGAATGGCATGGTTTTTTTGCGCGGGAAGCCAGGGCGCGCTGGCTGTATCCGGCGTGTGACATCGCCATTAATCAGCCCTGGCTTCTATCGGGAAAATAGGGGTGGCACTTGATGTCTGTCAATTGCGCCACCCTGATCGTTTCGCAAAATGATCATTTGAATTTTCAACAAGCTAAAAAAAACGGGGGGCATTACATGAAGAAAAATCACGGTAGCCGGTCTTTGGGTCTGTTGGCTTGTACCTCACTGGCGATGGCGGCCACGGCGTCTCATGCGCAGGGTGCACCGGCGCCAAGTGATGATCCGGGTGTGCGCATCGAACGGCTTCAGCAGCAGTTGACCGAGCAAAACCGGCAGATTGAAACGCTCAGGCAAGCCGTGGCAGACCAGGAGGCGCGCCACCGCGAATTGCAGCGGGCGCTCGGCCAGGAGCCCCGCGCCGTGGCTGGTCGGGCTGAAGGTGCCAGGACGCCGGACGCAGACAGTGCGTCCGACACGTCCCAGCGTCCCGTGCGGGTCGGGACCGCACCCAGCCAGGAGACTCAGCCACCGGCGGTGGCGCCTTTGTTTGACCAGCCCGGAATCCTCACGCCCAAAGGCAAGTATTCGCTGGAACCCTCGGTGCAATACAGCTACTCGTCAAGCAACCGCGTGGCGCTGGTGGGGTACACGATTATTCCGGCATTGCTGATCGGCCTGGTGGATGTGCGCGAGGTCAAGCGAAGCACCTTTACCGGCGCCTTGACGACGCGCTATGGGCTGACCAACCGACTGGAGCTGGAAGCCAAGCTGCCCTATGTGTACCGTTCCGACGCGACCATCAGCCGCGAGCTCGGCGGCGGGTCGGCAACGGACCGGGTGTTCAACAGCAGCGGCCGCGCGATGGGCGACGTTGAACTGGCCGCGCGCTACCAGCTCAACGACGGCGGCGCCAACAAGCCCTATCTCATCGGGTCCATGCGCTTCAAGTCACGTACCGGCAAGGACCCGTTCGAGGTCGTGACCGACTGCATCACGCGCTGCGAGGGCAGCGAGACCACGGGCCTACCGCTCGACTTGCCCACAGGTTCCGGCTTTTACTCGTTGCAGCCCGGCCTGACATGGCTGTTTCCGTCAGACCCCGCCGTATTTTTTGGCGGCATCAGCTACACCTACAACTTCAAGCGCAGCGACGTCAGCCGACTGGTGCGCGGCGGTGAGCGGGAATTGATTGGCACCATAGAGCCCGGCGGCATCTTTGGCATCAATTTCGGCATGGGGCTGGCGCTGAACGACAAATCGACGTTCAGCATGGGCGTTGACCTGAACTCCGTCGGCCGCACGCGCCGCAACGGCACGCCGCTGGAGAGTTCCGTTCGCACCCAGCTGGCCAGCCTGTTGCTGGGCTATTCCTATCGCTACAGCGACAAGACCAACTTCAACGTGACCGTAGGCGCGGGCCTCACGCGGGACACGCCTGACCTGACGATCGGTCTGCGGATTCCGATATCCTTTTGAAGGGGTTTCATGGCGTCGCGAAAAATCCTGTCCGTCTGCGTCGGATCCGGTTCGGAAGAGTTGTCCGACCATATTTTGGCGAGTGGCTGGCTTGCGCTGCCAGCAACCGATGTCACCGCCGCGCGGCGCATACAGGTCCAACAAGACGTGCAGGTCGGCTTGCTGCTGCTCGCGGATTTTTCACCCGGACAACTTGGCGAAGTCGAGGACTGGCTGCGGTTGTCAAGCCAGATGGAGTGGGTCGGCGTGTTTCCTGCCGAGGCACTCGCGTCACCCGTGCTGCGCGAGCTGGTCCTGAGCTGCTTTTTTGACTACCACACGCTGCCCGTGGACTGGCGCGTACTTGACCTCACGCTCGGCCACGCCTTTCGCCGTGCCTTGCTGCGCGGCCAGGGCAATGACCACTTGAAGGCCGAGGGCAGCATGGGAATGGTCGGGCAGAGTGCAGCGGTGGTGCGCTTGCAGCAGCAGATACGCAAGGTGGCGGCCACCGACGCACCGGTCCTTATTGGCGGGGAGAGCGGCAGCGGCAAAGAGCTGACCGCCCGTGCCATTCACCAGTGCTCCAGGCGCGCTGCCGGCCCTTTCGTTGCCGTCAATTGCGGGGCCATTGCCCCCGCGCTGATTCAGTCGGAGCTGTTTGGCCACGAGCGGGGCTCGTTCACGGGCGCCACGGCGGGCAAGCTCGGGCTGATAGAGGCCGCCAGTAGCGGCACGCTCTTTCTGGACGAAATTGCCGACCTGCCGCTTGAGCTGCAGACCAACCTGCTGCGTTTCCTGCAGGAGCACACCATTCATCGCGTGGGCTCTACGCGCAGCCTGCAGATGGATGTTCGGGTGGTGGCCGCCTCGCACATAGACCTGGCGGTGGCAGCGGCGGCAGGCCGGTTTCGGGAAGACCTGTTTTATCGCCTGAACGTATTGCCCCTGGTGGTGCCGTCCCTGCGTGAACGTATTTCCGACGTACCCGAGTTGGCACAGCATTTTTTACGCGCTGGCATGGCCGACCAGCAGCCGCGGCGGGTGGAGGGCTTCAGCCGGCAGGCCATGACCGCCATGATGTCCCACCCCTGGCCGGGCAACGTGCGCGAGTTGTTCAACCGCGTGCAGCGCGCCGCAGTCATGACCGACCAGCGCCTGATCACCCCGGCGGATCTGGGACTGGCAGTCGCCAACCCAGCCGGCCTTGAACTCGACACGGCGCGAACCCTGGCAGAGCGCGATGTGATTGCGCTGACCCTGGGCCGCGTTGGCCGCAACATCACCCATGCGGCACGCGAGTTGGGCATCTCGCGCATGACGCTATACCGGCTGATGGACAAACACGGCCTTGCGCCGCGCGCTGGGTGACTTTGTTGCCGCGTTGGTCCCGGCATGTGACCGGGCGCCATATTCACGCCGACTTGCCACTCAGCGGCGTAGAAATCAGCTTGACTGGAATCACCCACGAAACACCTCCTCCACCATGTTGTCCAGTTTTTCCTTGATCGCCCGCCAACGCGGCATGTGCCGATCCAGTGCTTGGTAAAACTTGGGGCTGTGGTTGTGGTGCAGCAAGTGGCAAAGCTCGTGCAGCAACACGTAGTCGATGCACTCACGCGGGGCTTTGACCAGCAGGGGATTGAGCGTGATGCGTCCTGCTGGCGAGCAACTTCCCCATTGCACTTTCATGAACTGGAGGCGTGTTGGTGGGGTTTGCTTTACCCACCGCGGGGGGGTCTGCAACCGCAGCCAGGCGATCTGCAAACAGCTCCCGCGCTCTTGAGCGATACCATGCGTCAAGTGCCGCCCGGATCATGGTTGGTGACTGCTCTGGTACGGTCACCACGATAAAACCGCCACGCATGCGTGCATTCGGGGTCGCGCCAGCCTGGATAACGACCTTCAGTCGATAGCGCCGCCCCAGGTAATGCAGCGACTCTCCGCTCACATATTCCCGCGGCAGTACATGCGCCAATCGTTCCCGCGCAGCACCAACATGCTGACTGATCCAGCGAGAACGCTTTTTCACTGCCGTCAGCACGGTATCGATGGGTGCGGCCTCAGGCGCATCCACCATGACACTGCCATCAGGCTCAACGTGTATTGCCACCCGCTGCACAGTGCGCGATGGCTGGCGGCGCAGGCTGAAGCGGATGAGCTCCTCACCGTACTGGACGCTGTGTTGGGTTAAATGGTCGGACATCAACATCTGACGGATGGCGGATTTCGTTATGACCGGCTCAAACCCACACGGGTAATCTGGATGACCTGTTCCACTACCGACTTGGCGTTGTCCAACCCCAGTGTGCCAAACAGCAAGGGAAGCAGTCCCT
>JAUSDK010000289.1 GCA_030650875.1 Polaromonas sp. | reverse complement strand
CGGGGTAGCCGAGCAGCCGCGCCAGCACGCGCAGGCTTTTGGTCGCTTGGGGAATGTTGTTGAACAGTGCCATGTCTCAGACCTCCACCTTGATCGGAATAGTGCGTTTCTTGTTGCCGCCAAACAGGCTGACGTCACTGGCGCCGTCGGAGCAGCCGTTGCCAAACGTGAAGCCGCAGCCGCCGCGCATGTCGAACGCGTTTTCGGCGTATTCGCGGTGGGTGGTCGGGATCACGAAGCGGTCTTCGTAGTTGGCAATCGCCATGACGTGGTACATCTCCTCGACCTCGGCCACGCTCAATCCGGCCTGCTCCAGCACGGCCAGGTTCTGTAGCTGGTCCACGTGCTTGCTGCGCTGGTAGGAGCGCATCGCCAGCATGCGCTGCAGCGAACGGATCACCGGCGCGGTGTCGCCCGCCGTCAGCAAATTGGCCAAATACTGCACCGGAATGCGCATCTGGGCAATGTCGGGCAACTCACCGTTGATGCCGATCTGCCCGGCGTTGGCCGCCGAGGTGATGGGCGAGAGCGGCGGTACATACCAGACCATGGGCAGGGTGCGGTATTCGGGGTGCAGCGGCAGCGCCACCTTCCACTCCACGGCCATCTTGTAGACCGGGCTCTTGCGCGCGCCTTCCAGCCAGGCCTCGGGAATGCCGTCCAGGCGCGCCTGGGCAATCACCTTGGGGTCGTGCGGGTTCAGGAAAATGTCGAGCTGGGCCTGGTACAGGTCCTTGTCGTCTTCGACGCTGGCCGCTACCTGAATACGGTCGGCGTCATAAAGAATGACGCCCAGGTAACGGATTCGCCCCACACAGGTTTCGCTGCACACCGTGGGCTGGCCGGCTTCAATGCGCGGGTAGCAGAAGGTGCATTTTTCGGCCTTGCCGCTTTTCCAGTTGTAGTAAATCTTCTTGTACGGGCAGCCCGACACGCACATGCGCCAGCCCCGGCACTTGTCCTGGTCGATCAGCACGATGCCGTCTTCCTCGCGCTTGTAGATTGAGCCCGACGGGCAGGACGCCACGCAGGTCGGGTTCAGGCAGTGCTCGCACAGGCGCGGCAAGTACATCATGAAGGTGTTTTCAAACTGGCCGACCATGTCCTTCTGGACCTGGTCAAAGTTGGCCAGGTTGGCGTCCTTGCTGCGCTTGGAAAACTCGCCGCCCAGGATTTCCTCCCAGTTCGGGCCCCATTCAATTTTCTCCATGCGCTTGCCGGTGATCAGGCTGCGCGGACGCGCCGTCGGCGTGGCCTTCATCTCGGGCGCTGACTGCAAATGGTCATAGTCGAAGGTGAAGGGCTCGTAGTAGTCGTCAATTTCCGGCATGTTCGGGTTGGCGAACAGGCGCATCAAGAGCTTCCACTTGCCGCCCTGGCGCGGCTCGATGGAGCCGTCGGCCAGGCGACGCCAGCCGCCGTTCCACTTGTCCTGGTTTTCCCATTCCTTGGGGTAGCCGATGCCGGGCTTGGTTTCCACATTGTTGAACCAGGCGTATTCCATGCCGGGGCGGCTGGTCCAGACGTTCTTGCAGGTGACCGAGCAGGTGTGGCAGC
>JAUSDK010000287.1 GCA_030650875.1 Polaromonas sp. | reverse complement strand
AGCCTACACCGAAATGGTGTTGCGGTGGGGGGCGTTGACTGCATGGGCGAGGTCTTGAAGTCACGCGCTTTTCAGTGCTGACCATTCAGTGCCGTTTCGTCGTCCACTTCAGGTGTCCAGAAAAAATCTGGGCATGCTTGTTGCTGCGAGCTTGAGCGCTGGCGCCAAAAGTGGCACCATGGAGTTGCCCCAGCGGCTCCTGCCTCGCACCAATCGCACCCATCATGGATAGACTTTTTCCAATACAACACCAACAAGCGGTAACACACCGCACAAGCAGCGAAACACCATGTTGAACACCTCCACCGCACCGCCGCAAGCCCTGGTCTGGTTGCCTGTCGATCACCGGTTTCTGGGCGAGGACGGGGACCAGACGCCGTTTCTGGTGCTGGGCGACAAATACGCCCGCGCCGTGAAGCGGGGTGCCCAGGCGCAGCCGGTGCTTTTTCCGCTGGCAGAGGCCGGCCAGATCCCGGCGCTGCTGCAGATGGTGGACGGCGTCATGCTGACCGGCTCGCCGTCCAACGTGCATCCTTCGCACTTTGACCAGGATGTGTCAGACCCTTCCTTGCCGCTGGACCCGGAGCGCGATGCGCTGACGCTGGCGCTGGTCCGGGCCTGTGTGGCCTCTGGCGTGCCCTTGTTGGGGATCTGTCGGGGGTTTCAGGAAATCAATGTGGCGCTGGGCGGATCGCTGGAGCAGACCGTGCATGCGCGCGCCGGGCAGCTTGACCACCGCGCGCCCGCAGGCGTGAGCGTGGACGAGGCCTACGGTGCGGCGCATGACGTGCGGTTTGTGCTCGGGTCGGCGTTTGCGCAATGGGCTGGCGGCGACACCGCCCAAGTCAACTCGTTGCACGGGCAGGGTATTGACCGGCTGGCGACTGGCCTGCGCGCGCTGGGCCATGCGTCAGACGGCCTGGTCGAGGCGATTGAAATAGAAGGCGCGCAGACCTTTGCCTACGCGGTGCAGTGGCACCCCGAGTGGCGCTGCCAGGACAACCCTTTTTACAGTGCCATCTTTGCGGCGTTTGGCCAGGCCTGCCGGCGCCGGCAGGCCGCGCGCCTCGTGACCTGAATGTACTGATCTGAAAAACCGGCAAACCGGCAAGCGTTGACAACAACAGGAGTGTTTCATGGGCGTTAGTAAAGCTGTCACATTCACCGATCTTGAGAACTGGTTGAACGAGCGCAGGGTCACGGAAGTCGAGTGCCTGGTGCCCGACCTCACCGGCGTGGCGCGCGGCAAGATTCTGCCGCGCGGCAAGTTCACCGAAGACCGCGGCATGCGCCTGCCCGAAGCGGTGGTGGCGATGGGGGTCACGGGCGAGTTCCCCGAAAGCGGTCCTTACTACGACGTGATCAGCCCGACCGACAAGGACATGCACCTGCGGCCCGATCCGTCCACGGTGCGGATTGTGCCGTGGGCCTCTGACCCGACGGCGCAGGTGATTCATGACTGCTTTGACCCGAGCGGCAAGCTCGTGCCTTTTGCGCCGCGCAGTGTGCTGCGCCGGGTTTGCGCGCTGTACGAAGCCGAGGGCCTGTCGCCCATCGTGGCGCCGGAGCTGGAGTTTTACCTTGTGGCCCGCAACACCGACCCCAACACCTTGCTGCGTCCGCCGATTGGCCGCAGCGGGCGTGCCGAAACCTCGCGTCAGGCCTACAGCATTGACGCCGTGAACGAGTTCGACCCTTTGTTTGAAGAGATTTACGACTACTGCGAGAAGATGGAGCTCAACGTTGACACGCTGATTCACGAGGTGGGTGCGGGGCAGATGGAGATCAATTTCTTTCACGCGCATCCGCTGGGGCTGGCGGACGAGGTGTTCTTTTTCAAGCGCACCGTGCGCGAGTCCGCACTGCGCCACGACATGTACGCCACCTTCATGGCCAAGCCGATTGCCGGCGAGCCCGGCAGTGCCATGCATGTGCACCAGAGCATCCTGAACACCAAGACCGGCAAGAACATCTTCAGCAATGAAGACGGCAGCGAGTCCGAGGCCTTTTTTCACTACATCGGCGGCTTGCAGCGCTACATTCCGGCGGCCATGGCGCTGGTGGCCCCTTATGTGAACAGCTACCGGCGGCTGTCGCGCGACACGGCCGCGCCCATCAACATCGAGTGGGGGCGCGACAACCGCACGGTGGGCATCCGCTCGCCGATTGCCACGCCACAGGCGCGCCGCGTGGAAAACCGGGTCATTGGCGCCGACGCCAACCCCTACGTGGCGCTGGCCATGACGCTGGCCTGCGGCTACCTCGGGATCAAGAACAAGATCAAGCCCAAGCCTGAAATGAAGGGCGATGCCTACCTGTCACCCTATTCACTGCCGCGCAGCCTGGGCGAAGCGCTGGACTGGCTGCGCCGCGAGTCGGATCTGCACGAGGTGTTGGGCCGCGAATTTGTCACGGTGTATTCCGAAATCAAGGAGCTCGAATTTACCGAGTTCATGAAAGTCATCTCACCCTGGGAGCGCGAACACCTGCTGCTGCATGTGTGACGCCAGCCCCACCTAACTGATCACTGATGTGAGGACCATTCCATGAATACCCCCGTTGATACCGCGCTGATCCAGTCCCTGGACAGCCAGCATTTTTTGCACCCGTTTACCGACTTCAAGGACCTGGCGGCGCGTGGTTCGCGCGTCATCACCCGGGGCGAGGGCATTTATGTCTGGGACTCGGAAGGGCAAAAGATGCTCGACGCGATGAGTGGCTTGTGGTGCGTCAGTGTGGGCTACGGGCGCAAGGAGCTGGCCGAAGCCGCTTACCAGCAGATGATGACGCTGCCCTACTACAACAGCTTTTTTCAGACCACCAACGTGCCGGCGGTGCAACTGGCCGCCCGCCTGGCGGCGCTGGCGCCCAAGGTCGACGGGCGGGCCTTTGAGCATGTGTTTTATTCAAGCAGCGGCTCTGAAAGCAACGACTCCAACGTGCGCATGGTGCGCCGCTACTGGGACTTGGCTGGCCAGCCGCAGCGCAAGGTCATCATTGGCCGCCACAACGGCTACCACGGCAGCACCATGGCCGGGGCGTCCCTGAGCGGCATGAGCGCCATGCATGCCCAGGGCGACCTGCCGATCCCCAACATCGCGCACATCGAGCAGCCGTATTTTTACGAACTGGGCAAGCCGGGCGAGACATCCGCTGAATTTGGCGTGCGTGCCGCGCGTTGGCTGGAGCAGGAGATTTTGGCGATTGGCCCGGACAAAGTGGCGGCCTTCATTGGCGAGCCGGTGCAGGGCGCGGGCGGCGTCATCATTCCGCCCGACAGCTACTGGCCCGAGATCCAGCGCATTGTCGATAAATACGGCATCTTGCTGATCAGCGACGAGGTGATTTGCGCCTTTGGTCGGGTTGGGTACTGGTTTGCCTACGAAAAATTTGGGTATCGCCCCGATCTGGTGACGTTTGCCAAGGCCGTCACCAGCGGCTACATCCCGCTGGGCGGCGTGATGGTGGGCGACCGCGTGGCCAAGGTGCTGATCGAGCAAGGCGGCGAGTTCAATCACGGCTACACCTACAGCGGGCATCCGGTGGCTTGCGCCGTGGCGCTGGCCAATCTGGACCTGATGGCGCGCGAGAACCTGCCAGGCCGGGTACGCACCGACATCGGTCCTTACCTGGCCCGGGCTTTCACCCAGCTGAACGAGCACCCGCTGGTGGGCGCCGCCGAAAGCTGCGGCTTCATGGCCGGGCTGGTGATGGTGAAAAACAAGGCGACCAGGGAGGCGTTTGACCCAAGCCTGGAGGTCGGTATGCGTTGCCGCAGCCACTGCTTTAAAAACGGGCTGGTCATGCGCGCCGTGGGCGACCGCATGATCATTGCGCCGCCGCTGATCATGACGCACGGGCAGATCGATGAAATGATGGCGTTGATACGCCGCTGCCTCGACGGAACGCTGGCGGAACTGCGCGCCGCTGGCCACTTTGAATAGAATGCGGTTGCGGCGCCCGGGAGGGGCGCACAGGCGTGGCTAAGGGTCCGGATCTTGCTTGGCCAACAGGGCATTCTGCTGACCGTTTTTATTCTGTGTTTCATCGGTTTTTTTACCTATCTTTGTGGAGTGTTTCAACATGAAAAAGCTCGTACTGGCGGTCGCCATGTCGGCGGTTTTGCTGGCTGCCTGCGGAAAAAAGGAAGAGCCTGTCGCGGCGGTTCCTGCGCCCGTGGTCGCCACGCCCGCAGCCCCGGTCAACACCGAGGAAAAGGTGCTCAACATCTACAACTGGCCCGACTACGTGCCGGAAGGCATGATCGCGGCCTT
>JAUSDK010000284.1 GCA_030650875.1 Polaromonas sp. | reverse complement strand
CGCCTATTCCGGGCAGGGGAAAAAGATGTACTGGAAGTGCGAAGGCTCTTCGCCGCGGTTGATCGCGCCGCCTGCGGCCTGCCAGGCCTGCAGCCCGCCGTCGAGCACGGCCACCGCCTCGTGGCCGGCCCACTTGAGCATCCACCACAGGCGGCCGCAGTAGTTGGCACCGTTGCGGTCATACACCACCTCCTGCATGTCATTGCTGAAGCCCACGCTGGACAGCCAGGTGGCAAATTTTTCGCGGTTAGGCAGCGGATGGCGTCCGCCGGAAGCAGGCTGGTCCGCGCCGCTGTGCACGGTCAGCACGCCGTGGGCGCCGGGCACGCCGTGTCTGGCGCTCAGGTCGGTGTCGAGGTGGGCATACACCGCACCCGGGATGTGGGCTTCCAGGTACAGCTGCCGGCCAGCCTGTGGCTGCATCAGCTCAAAGCTGCAGTCAAACACGCGGTAAGGCTGGCCGCTGCGCGCCAGGGCCTGCAGCTGTTCGGCAGAAATCAGGGTGGTGTACATGGCGGCTCCGGTTGAAAAATAAGGCCGTGAAATCGATTCAGTGTTCTTCGGCAGGCGCGCCCGGCGCTGCCCGGGCACGCAGCACGGTGGCGGCGATGCCGCTGGCCACGATCAGCGCCATGCCGGCCCAGCCCAGCAGGGGAATCTGGTCGCCGAACAGCACCAGACTGTAGATCGCGCCAAACACAATGCCGGAGTATTGCAAGTTTGCCACCACCAGCGTGGCACTGCGGGTTTTCGCCATGCTGTAGGCCCGCGTCATGCACAACTGGCCCAGCGAGGCCAGGACGCCCAGGGGGATCAGCCAGAGTGCCGGTTTCCAGTGCCACTCGGAAATGCCGGCCACCAGCATGCCCAAGCCGCCGGCGACAGCCGAGCCGACCGCGAAATAAAACACCGTACGGGTTACGGGTTCGCCGACACGGTCCAGCGCCATCACCAGCATGTAGGCAAAGGCGGCCATCAGGCCGGACATCAGTCCGATCAGGCCGGCGAAGGCCTGCTTTTGCACTATCGTCGGTCGCAGCATCATCACCACCCCCATGAAGCCGGTAATCACCGTCAGCACCAGCGGCCCTTGGGATGCGACGCATCCTGTGCCAGGCTTGCCGCGTGCCGGCAGCAAGCCCCACAACAGGGCGCCACCCACCAGAAAGGTGGCG
>JAUSDK010000280.1 GCA_030650875.1 Polaromonas sp. | reverse complement strand
GGCTCAGGCGACCGTGTGGTTGGCCATGATTTCCAGGCTGCGCACCAGCGCGGAATGGTCCAGGTCCTGCATGCCGTTGGCGGCGCAGACCTGCATCAGTTGCGCCGCGCCGGCGGTTTGCGGCAGCGCCACGCCCAGCGTTTTGGCTCCGGCCAGCGCCAGCCCCAAATCCTTCTGGTGCAGGCCGATGCGAAAGCCCGGGTTGAAGGTCCGCTTGATCATGCGCTCGCCATGCACTTCCAGGATGCGCGAAGCGGCAAAGCCGCCCATCAGCGCCTGGCGCACCTTGGCCGGGTCGGCGCCGGCCTTGCTGGCAAACAGCAGCGCTTCGCCGACGGCGGCAATGTTCAGCGCCACGATGATCTGGTTCGCCACCTTGCAGGTCTGACCGTCGCCGTTGCCGCCGACCCGCGTGATGTTCTTGCCCATCAGTTCGAACAGCGGCTTGACACGTTCAAAGGCTTCATCAGGCCCGCCGACCATGATGGTCAGGCTGCCGGCCTTGGCGCCGACTTCGCCGCCAGAGACGGGCGCATCCAGGTAGTCGCAGCCCAGGGCATTGATTTTTTGCGCGAATTCCTTGGTCTCCATGGGCGAAATCGAGCTCATGTCCACGACGGTCTTGCCCTGGCGCAGGCCGCTGGCCACGCCCTCATCGCCGAACAGCACCTTGGCCACATCGGGCGTGTCGGGCAGCATCAAGAAGATGATGTCGGCTTTTTCAGCGACTTCCCGGGCCGAGTTGCAGGCCGTTGCCTGGCCCTTCAGCAGCTCTGCGGGCACGGTGCTGCGGGTGTTGAGGAACACTTCGTGCCCCGCTGCGATCAGATGCGCCGCCATCGGCGCGCCCATGATGCCCAGGCCGATAAATCCAAGCTTGCTCATGGCAATACTCCAGTCAGAAATTTAAAAAAGATTGAATGCTCAGTCGCGGTAACGGTCGCACAGGGCCTGCGTGGCCGACCGGAACGCGCCCAGGTCGCTGCCGACACCGACAAACGTCGCGCCCATCGCCAGGTAGCGGCGGGCGTCCGCCTCGACCGGCGCCAGGATGCCCGAAGGCTTTCCGCAGGCCTTGGCGTCGGCAAACACCGCCGCAATCACCGCCTGAACATCCGGATGGCCGGCGTTGCCGATGTGGCCCATGCCGGCGGCCAGGTCGGAAGGCCCGACGAAGAGGCAGTCCACCCCGTCCAGCGCGGCAATCTCTTGGGCAGCGGCCGCAGCGGCCAGGCTCTCGATCTGCACCATCACGCACATGTGCGCATTGACCGTCGTGAAATAGTCGGGAATCGTGCCGTAGCGATTGCTGCGCTGCGAAACAGACACCCCGCGAATACCCTGCGGCGGATAGCGGGTGGCCACCACCGCGCGCCGGGCCTCGTCAGCGTTTTCAACGAACGGAATCAGGAAGTTGTAGAAACCCGCGTCGAGCAGGCGCTTGATTTCCACCGCGTCGTTGCAGGTGGGCCGTACCACCGGCGCGCTGACGCTGTCTTTCAGCGCCATCAGCTGCGGAATGAACGTGGACACGTCGTTGGGCGAATGCTCGCCGTCCAGCAATATCCAGTCAAAACCGGCCACGCCCAGGGCTTCGGTGGTGATGGCATTGGACAGCGACGACCAGCAGCCGATCAGCTTCTTGCCGGCCAGCAGATCACGCTTGAGGCTGTTGGGAAAACTCTGGTACGGGGTAGCGGGCGTCATGGAGGGCCTCTTTTCAGGTTGGGGTCAGGTCAGGTCGGATCGGGTCAAGCCAGCGTGTAGGCGGTCTTGACGACGGTGTAGAACTCCTGCGCATAGCGGCCCTGCTCGCGCGGCCCGTAGCTCGAAACCTTGCGGCCGCCAAACGGCACGTGGTAGTCCACGCCTGCGGTCGGCAGGTTCACCATGACCATGCCGGCCTGGCTGTGGCGCTTGAAATGCGTGGCGTATTTCAGGCTGGTGGTGGCCACGCCAGCGGCCAGGCCGAACGGCGTGTTGTTGGCTTCAAACAGCGCTTCCTCGTAGCCCTTGACGCGAATGATGCTGGCGACCGGGCCAAACACTTCCTCGCGGTTGATGCGCATGCCGGCCGTCGTGTCGGTCAGCAACGCCGGCGCCATGAAAAAGCCGTCGGTGGCGAGCTTCAGGCGCTCGCCGCCGGCCAGCAGCACCGCGCCTTCGGCCTGGCCGATGTCCACGTACGACAGGTCCTGCTCCAGTTGCGCCAGCGAGGACACCGGTCCAATGTCAGTGCCGGCGGCCAGCGCGTCGCCGACTCTCAAGCCCGCCATACGCGCCTTCATGGCTTCGACAAATTTCGGGTAGATGCCTTCGGTCACGATCAGCCGGCTGGATGCAGTGCAGCGCTGGCCGGTGGAGAAAAAGGCGCTCTGCACGCTGAGTTCCACGGCCTGCGCCAGATCGGCATCATCCAGGATGACCTGCGGGTTCTTGCCGCCCATCTCCAGCTGGACTTTTTTCAGGTTGACGGCGCACTGCTGGGCAATGCGGCCGCCCACAGACTGCGAGCCAGTGAAACTGATGGCATCCACGCCCGGATGGTTGACCAGCGGGTCGCCGATCACGCTGCCCCGGCCCATGACCAGGTTGAACACGCCGGCCGGAATGCCGCTGCGGCTGATGATCTCGGCCAGCGCCCAGGCGCAGCCCGGCACCAGATCGGCGGGCTTCATGACGACGCAGTTGCCGTAGGCCAGCGCCGGGGCGATCTTCCAGGCCGGAATGGCAATCGGGAAATTCCACGGCGTGATGATGCCAACGACGCCGACCGGCTCACGGGTGATTTCCACGCCGATGCCGGGGCGCACCGAGGGCACGAC
>JAUSDK010000274.1 GCA_030650875.1 Polaromonas sp. | reverse complement strand
GCGGCTGGACGGGCTGGCGCTGATGTTTGCGCTGCTGATCACCGGCATCGGCCTGCTGATCATTGTGTATGCGCATTTCTACCTGGGCAAGAGCGACCCGGTGGGCAAGTTCTTCAGTACGCTGATGCTGTTCATGGCGGCCATGCTGGGCATCGCGCTGTCAGACAACTTGCTGCTGCTGATCGTGTTCTGGGAACTCACCAGTCTGTCGTCGTTTTTGCTGGTGGGCTTCTGGCAGCACCGCGCCGATGCGCGCGACGGCGCGCGCATGGCGCTGGCCGTCACCGGCGGCGGCGGCCTGGCCATGCTGGGCGGCTTTGTGCTGCTGGGGCAGATCGCCGGCACCTACGAGCTGAGCCAGATGCTGAGCCAGGGCGGGGTGATCCAGGCCGACGCGCGCTACCCGGCCGCGCTCATCCTGATTTTGCTGGGCTGCTTCACCAAGAGCGCGCAGTTCCCGTTTCACTTCTGGCTACCGCAGGCCATGGCAGCGCCAACCCCGGTGTCTGCCTACCTGCACTCGGCCACCATGGTCAAGGCCGGCATTTTCCTGCTGGCCCGGCTGACGCCGGTCATGGGCGGCACCGAACTGTTTGCCGGGCTGGTCAGCACCACCGGCTTGGCAACGATGGCGTTTGCCGCCTTTGTTGCGATCTTCAAACATGACCTCAAGGCGCTACTGGCCTACTCGACCATCAGCCACCTGGGGCTGATCACGTTTCTGATCGGGCTGGGCTCGCCGCTGGCGGCGGTAGCGGCGATGTTCCACATCCTGAACCACGCCAGCTTCAAGGCCTCGCTGTTCATGATCGCCGGCATCATTGACCACGAAACCGGCACGCGCGACATGCGCCTGCTGGGCGGCCTGGGGCAACTCATGCCCTGGACTGCCACGCTGGCCATGGTGACGGCCGCTGCCATGGCCGGCGTGCCGCTGTTCAACGGCTTTTTGTCCAAGGAAATGTTCCTGACCGAGAGCGTGACCTTCGCGCAGGCCGGCGGCTGGCGCTGGCTGGTGCCGGCCCTGGCGACGCTGGCCGCGCTGCTCAGCGTGGCCTACTCGGTCCGGCTGGTCCACGACATTTTCTTCAATGGGCCGGCGCGCAATCTGCCGCGCCCGCACCCGCATGAGCCGCCACTGGGCATGAGGCTGCCGGTGATGTTGCTGGCCGTGGTCTGTGTCGCGGTGGGTATCTTGCCGTCGCTGCTGCTCGGGCCCATGGTGCTGCTCGCCGCCACCGCCATGCTGGGCACAGCCCCGCCCGAGTTCCACCTGGCGATCTGGCACGGCTTTAATTTGCCGCTGCTGTTGAGCGTGCTGGCGCTGGCCGGCGGCGCGGCCCTGTACTTCACGCTGGCGCGCGGCGGCCGGCTGCACCGCCTGAACTCTGAAAACTGGTTTGGCCTGCTGACCGGGCTGAACCTGTTCACGCGCGGCAGTGACCGCCTGTTCGGCGGCGCCGGCCGCCTCACCACGCTGCTGGAAAACGCCTCGCTGCAGCGCTACACGGCCTGGATGCTAGTGGCCACGCTGGCGGTGGCGGCGTCGCCGCTGCTGTCTGGCGATGCACCCGGCACGGGGTCGCGGGCGCTGCTGCCCGTGACCTTGCCGGCGCTGGTGCTGTGGGGCCTGTTGCTGCTGGCCTGTGGCTGGCTGGTGCTGCGCCACCATGACCGCTTCCAGTCGGTGGTGGTCGCGGGCGTGATTGGCCTGGTCACGGCCCTGACCTTCGTCAGCTTTTCGGCCCCCGACCTGGCGCTGACGCAGCTGACCGTGGAAGTGGTGGCCACCGTGCTGCTGCTGATGGGCCTGGCGCTGCTGCCGCAGCAGACCCCGCACGAATCCAGCGCAGTGCGCAAGCTGCGCGACGCGGTGCTGGCGCTGGGCGGCGGCGGCGGCCTGGCCTGGCTGGCGTGGGTGATGCTGACGCGCGACCACGACTCGATTGCCTGGTATTTCCTGAACAACTCGGCGGTGGCCGGCGGCGGCACCAACGTCGTCAACGTGATCCTGGTGGACTTCCGGGGCTATGACACCTTTGGCGAGATCACCGTGCTGGCGATTGCGGCGGTGGGCGTGCTGGCGCTGATGGACGGCATGCGCACGCGCCGCCCCGCCACCGACGGCGGTGGCCGGACCTGGACCTTTGCCAGCCAGCCGCTGATGCTGCGCGTGGCGGCGCGCATGGTGTTGCCGCTGGCATTGGTCGTCACGCTCTACATCTTCATGCGCGGGCACAACCAGCCGGGCGGCGGCTTCATTGCCGGGCTGATCACCGCCGTGGCACTGGTACTGCAGTACATGGCCATGGGCCAGTCGCGCGCCGAGGCGCTGCTGCGGGCCGATGGCGGAAGCCGCTTTGTGCGCTGGATCGGCATGGGCCTGGGCATTGCGGGGCTGACGGGCGTTGGCGCCTTCCTGTTCGGCCAGCCTTTTTTGACCAGCGCCCACGGCAACCCGGTGGTGCCGCTGCTCGGTGAGTTGCCGCTGGCGACGGCGGCGCTGTTTGACTTGGGCGTGTACATCACCGTGGTCGGCGCCACGCTGCTGATGCTGTCCAGCCTGGGGGCGGTCACCCGCGAAACCGATGCGGCGCCCTCGCCACCCCCACAAAAAGGAGTTCAACCATGAGCCTGGAATTCCTGGTTGCAAGCGGCATTGGCCTGGTTTCTGCCACCGGCATCTACCTGATACTGCGCGGACGCACCTGGCCCGTGGTGCTCGGCCTGAGCCTGCTGGGCTACGCCGTCAACGTGTTCATCTTTGCCATGGGCCGGCTCTGGCAGGACGCCGCCCCGATTCTTTCGGCCACCGGGCGCGTGGCCGACCCGCTGCCGCAGGCGCTGGTGTTGACGGCCATCGTGATCGGATTTGCCACCACCGGCTTCGTGATTGAACTGGCGCTGCGCAGCCGCCATGAAAGCGGCAGCGACCATGTGGACGGC
>JAUSDK010000272.1 GCA_030650875.1 Polaromonas sp. | reverse complement strand
TCCGTCGAAAATCGGCGCCGAAAGCGTGATCCCGGCCACCGGCATCGACGCCCCCGCGTCAGGCGGGCGCCATCCGCTGCCCACGCGCGAGAAATTTGCCATCTGGCTTTCCAGCGTCGGTTTTTCCAACGACATGCAGGCCGTGGTCTATGACCGAAACGGCGCCAACTACTGCGGCCGCCTGTGGTGGATGCTCAAGTGGGCCGGCCACCGCAACGTGGCGGTGCTGGATGGAGGACTGCAGGCCTGGCAAGCCGCAGGCGGCGCTGTGGCCCAGGGCGAAGAGCCGGCCCACTTCCAGGCCAGCTTCATGCTGGCGCCGCCGCTGGCCACGCTGGTCGATGCCGCCACCATTTCCCGCCAGCTCGGGCAGCCGGCCCTGACACTGGTGGATGCGCGCGCCGCGCCGCGCTTCAGGGGGGAGGTCGAGCCGCTGGACCCGGTGGCAGGCCATATTCCCGGCGCGCTCAACCGTCCTTTCGTTGAAAACATGGGGCCCGACGGCAAGTTCAAACCCGCAGCGCAGCTCAAAGCCGAGTTCGAGACCCTGCTGGGTGGGCGCGATCCTGCCACAGTGGTGCACCACTGCGGCAGCGGCGTCAGCGCCGTGCCCAACCTGATCGCCATGGAAGTCGCCGGCCTGGGACCGACGGCGCTGTATGCCGGCAGCTGGAGCGACTGGTGCAGCGACCCAGGACGGCCGGTGGCGAAAGGCTAGACAAGAAGAGGCCCACGCCCTGGCGTGATTCAGCACGTCAAAACTCGTCCGTCCATGTATTCAAACGACCATCACCTATGCTGAACAGCGCCTCCGAGTTTTCCAGATCGGCTGATTTGCAGGCTGAAGACCTGACGCAAAAGCATTCCTTTCACATCGTCCGGTCGTTGGTGCTGCTGCTGTTGGTTCTGCAGCTGCTGATGCTGCTGCTGCTGAGTGTGACCGCAGCCCTGGGCGTATCGGTGGTGCACAAAAGCGCCAGCCTGCAAATCCCCATTGTGACGGTCTCCCTGCTGGTTACGGGCCTGGCTTACAGCCTGCTGCGCCGCGGCTTTTATGACGGGGCCTGTTACCTGCTGATTTTTTCCCTGATCGCCCGCTCTGCCGCAAGCATCATCGCCTACGGCTCGACACGCAGCGCCATGGTGATGGGCTTTGCAGCGGCCGTGGTGCTGGCCGGCATGACACTGGGGAAAAGAGCGCTGGTGATAACGGTGACGCTCTGCGCCACCACGCTGGCGGCACTGACATGGGCCGAGAAATCCGGCTGGCTTGACACACCGGATTTCAGCGTGGACCCGGCCTCGTGGATGGTCCACACGCTGATACTGAGCGGCATCGCCGTCGGCGTCTACGCCAGCCGCCAGCTGATCGTGCGGGCAATGCATGAGCAACAAGCCGAACTGAAACGGCGCGAGCATGCCGAGCATGCGCTGCGCCTCAGTGAAGACCGTTACAGCCGCATCTTTCGCAGCAGCCCGGCCGCCATCATCGTACAAGCGCTTGAGGACATGACAGTGCTTGACGTCAACCCCGCATTCGAGCGTCTTTATGGCTATTCGCGTGACGAATTCATAGGGGGCACCGACGCGGTGTTGTGGGACAAGCCCGAGACCCGCAAGGCGTTGCAGCGCAAGATGGCCGAGGCTGGCCGCGTGATCAATCTCCCGATAGAGACACTCTCCAAGGATGGCCGCCGGCTCAGCATCCTGCTCTCAAGCGAGATCGAAGGCTTCGGCCCGGAGCGCATCGTGGTGTCCACCATCACCGACGCCACCGCCGAGACCCAGGCCCGGCAGGCGGCCCGCCAGTCGGCCGAGCTGTTTTCAAAAGCGTTTGATTTCAGCCCCATCAACATGGCCATCACGCGGGTTGCCGACGGGAAATTCCTGGCCGTCAATGCCGCCAAGGACCTGGTGCAGGGCCTGAGCCCTGCGGAGCTGATTGGCCGCACCTCGGTGGAAATGGGTGCCTGGCCCCATGAGGCCGCGCGCCAGCAGTTCATCAGCAAGCTGCGCACGCAAAGCCAGGTGGAAGGCCTAGAAACCCAGATGCGCCACAAGGACGGCAGCATGATCGACTGCCGAATGTGGGCGGTGATTGTGGAGATCGGGGGCGAGCCCTGTGTACTGAGTTCCACCATCAACACCACCGTGCAAAAACGCCGGGAGGCCCTTTTGGTGGACATGGCCAAAGGCCTGTCGGCAGAAACCAGTGAAGCCTTCTTTCGCTCCGTGGTGCACAACCTGGGCAAGGCGCTGGAGGCCGATCTGGTGATGGTGGGCGAGATGTCGGGCGACCACAGCGTCATCTCGCTGGCCATGCTCCAGGACGGCGTGCTGCAACCCAACATCAGCTACCCGCTGTCCGGCACACCCAGCACCATCGCCCTTGACCAGGGCAACCTGTGTGCCTATGGCGACGGTGTGCAACAACTGTTCCCGCAAGACCAATTCCTGGCGGATG
>JAUSDK010000267.1 GCA_030650875.1 Polaromonas sp. | reverse complement strand
GGCCCGGTTGACGGCCAGGCGCTGACCGGCTTCCCAGCGGTTGAAGGGGTCGCTGTCGTGCGCCAGCAGGTGCAGCAGCTGGGAATCTAGGTAGTCAAACGCGAGCACCACGGGCGCGGTGAAGCCGCGCAAAATGGACGGCACGGGTTCGGCGTCGAGGTTCACAAAGGTGAACGATTCGCTGGCTTCGGTCAGCACCACGGTGCGGGTGCCGGCCACGGCATCGGCTTCGCCGGCCAGTTGCAGCGGCAAGTCCTGGCCTTCTGCGCCCAGCAGGCCGAGGCCGACCGGAATCACAAACGGTGCCTTGACCGGCTGGCCGACCGTGGGCGCGCAGCTTTGCGCCAGCGTGAGGGTGTAGCTGCGGGCGGCGGCGTCGTACACGCCGTGCGCCTGCACGCGCGGCGTGCCGGCTTGTGCATACCAGCGCTTGAACTGGGGCAGCAGGCGCGCCAGGTCGGAGTCGGGGTTGGCGTCGGCAATGGCCTGGGCAAAGTCGTCGCAGGTCACGGCCTGGCCGTCGTGGCGCTCAAAGTAGAGCGTCATGCCCTTGGCAAAACCGCTGCGGCCCACCAGGGTCTGCATCATGCGAACGACTTCCGCGCCTTTTTCGTAAATCGTGACGGTGTAGAAGTTGCTGATTTCGACGTAGCTGTCGGGACGCACCGGATGCGCCATGGGGCCCGCGTCTTCGGGGAACTGCGCCGTGCGCAGCACGCGCACGTCTTCAATGCGCTTGACGGCGCGGGCCGACGCCTCGCCGCACAAATCCTGGCTGAATTCCTGGTCGCGGAACACCGTCAGGCCTTCCTTCAGGCTGAGCTGGAACCAGTCGCGGCAGGTGATGCGGTTGCCGGTCCAGTTGTGAAAGTACTCGTGGCCCACGACGCTTTCGATGTTCGAGAAATCGGTGTCGGTGGCCGTGGCCTGGTTGGCCAGCACGTACTTTGTGTTGAAGATGTTCAGGCCCTTGTTCTCCATGGCGCCCATGTTGAAGTCGCTGGTGGCGACGATCATGAAGCGCTCCAGGTCCAGGCTGAGGCCGAAACGCGCTTCGTCCCAGGCGACTGAATGCATCAGCGAGGTCATGGCGTGCTCGGTCTTGTCGAGGTCGCCGGGGCGCACATAAACCTGCAGCAGATGGTCGCGGCCGGCGCGGGACTGGATGCGCTGCTCGCGGCAGACCAGCTGGCCGGCCACCAGCGCAAACAGGTAGCTGGGCTTTTTGTGCGGGTCCACCCACTGGGCAAAATGCCGGCCATCGGCCAGCGGGCCGTGCGCCACCAGGTTGCCGTTGGACAACAGTACCGGGTACTTGGCCTTGTCGGCGCGCAGCGTGACGCTGTAGCTGGCCATCACATCGGGGCGGTCCAGGAAGTAGGTGATGCGCCGAAAGCCTTCGGCTTCGCACTGGGTGAAAAACGAGTCCTGGCTGACATACAGGCCCATCAGCTTGGTGTTTTTGGCCGGATTGGTGGTGGTGAAGATTTCGAGCGAGAACGCGTCGGGCAGGTCGCTGAGCACCAGCTGCTGGCCTTCAAGCTTGAACGAGGTGCCTTGCCCGTTGACCAGCACGCGCGCGAGGTTGAGCTCCTCGCCATCGAGCTTGAGCGGCTGGCTGGGCACGTCCGGGTTGCGGCGCAGCGTCATCTTGTTGAGCACGCGCGTCTTCACCGGGTCCAGGTCAAAACACAGGTCGACGGTGTCGATCCAGTAAGCGGGGGCGGTGTAGTCGGCGCGGTTGATGACCACGGCTCCCGGTCCAGTTCCGCGATCATCAATCATTTGCAGCATGGTGGCTTTCCAATATTTTCTTTAAAACTCAAATAAACGGCGTAACCGTTGTCACGTACTTTGGAGCGCCGAAATTACCGAACCACCTTCGTCATCGCGAGGCCGCAGGCCGTGGCGATCCATCTCCGCACAGGCGCAGTCATGGATTGCCGCGCTTTGCTCGCAATGACGAAAGAAAGTGGCTGGCATTTTGTGATTTTCCGATCACTTAAACGCCTTGCTTGAGCGACGCTTCAATGAACTGATCCAGGTCGCCGTCCAGCACTTTCTGCGTGGCCGAGGTCTCGTAGTTGGTGCGCAGGTCCTTGATGCGGCTGTTGTCCAGCACGTAGCTTCGGATCTGGTGGCCCCAGCCCACGTCGGTCTTGTTGTCTTCAAGCTTTTGCTGGGCTTCCTGCTGCTTGCGCAGC
>JAUSDK010000253.1 GCA_030650875.1 Polaromonas sp. | reverse complement strand
GGTCGGGTTCACGGTACTGTCGATCAGCCTGTCGCTGGTGGCGGTGTTTATTCCGCTGCTGTTCATGGGTGGGCAAACCGGCCGGCTGTTCCGCGAATTCGCCGTCACGCTGTCGGCCGCCGTGCTGATTTCGCTGGTGATCTCACTGACCACCACGCCCATGATGTGCGCCTGGCTGCTCAAGCCGGCCGGCCACAGCAAGCCGCCGGGGCGCCTGGCACGGGGCTTTGAAAACGTCTTCAACCGCCTGCTGCGCGGCTACGAAGTCAGTCTGGACTGGGCGCTGGCGCACCGGAAAACCGTCATGGCGATGCTGCTGGCGGTGATTGTGCTCAATGTCTACCTGTATGTGAAGGTGCCCAAGGGCTATTTTCCGCAGCAAGACAGCGGGCAGATCCGGGGCGGCCTGCGCGCCGACCGGAGCATCTCGTTCGAGGCACTACAGGGCAAGCTCAGGGAAGTGGTGGACATCATTGAACGCGATCCGGCGGTGGACACCGTGGTCGGTTTCACCGGCGGCTCGCGCTCGGGTGGCGGCTTCATGTTCATCAACCTCAAGCCGGTGGCGCAGCGCACCGACGCGGGCCAGGCGGTGATTGCGCGGCTGCGGCCGCAACTGGCGCAGGTGACCGGCGTCACGCTCTTTCTGAACCCGGTGCAAGACCTGCGCGGCGGCGGCCGCCAGAGCAATTCGACCTACCAGTACACGCTGAAAAGCGACAACGCAGCTGATTTGTCGCGCTGGGCCACGCGCCTGGCCGACCAGATGAAGCGCCAACCGGCGCTGGCCGACGTGGACACGGACCAGGAAGAAAACGGCGTGGAAACCATGGTGACCGTCGACAAGGCGAGCGCGGCACGGCTCGGCATCAGCTCGCGCGACGTCAACAATGCGCTGTACAACGCCTTTGGCCAGCGCCCGGTCGGCACCATCTACACCGAGCTGAACCAGTACCGCGTGATCATGGAAGTGGCGCCGCGCTTTACCCGCAGCCCGGAGTCGCTCAAGGACATCTACATTCCGGTGAAAGGCGGCAGCGGCACGGCGGCAGGCGCTGCCATCACCATGGTGCCGCTATCGGCGATTGCGCAGTTCAGCGAAAGAACCACCGCCGCGTCGGTCAGCCACGAGGACGGCGAACTGTCCACCACGGTGTCCTACAACCTGGCCGAAGGCAGCACGCTCAGCGACGCCGAAGCCGCCGTGCTGCAGGCCGAAGCCGACATTGGCCTGCCCAGCAATGTGCGCGGCAGCTTTGCGGCCACGGCGCGCAGCGCGCAGGAGTCGCAAAACCAGCAGCCGCTGCTGATTCTGGCGGCGCTGGTGGTGATCTACATCGTGCTCGGCA
>JAUSDK010000229.1 GCA_030650875.1 Polaromonas sp. | reverse complement strand
CCGCAGGGCGACGAGACGGTCAGCATCAGCATTCGCCAGCGCGGCGCGCCGCTGGACCTGATCGTGGCCGAAGCCATGATTCTGGCCAACTGCACCTGGGGCCAGTGGCTGGCCGAGCACGGCGTGCCGGGCATTTACCGCAGCCAGGCCAGCATGGCGCCGGGCGTGAAAGTGCGCATGGGCACCAAGGCGCTGCCGCATGCCGGCCTGGGCGTGCCCAGCTACGCCTGGAGCACCTCGCCGCTGCGCCGCTACACCGACATGGTGAACCAGTGGCAGATCATCGCCTGCGTGCGGCATGGCCGCACCGCCGCGCTGGCCGCCCCCTTCAAGCCCAAGGATGCCGAGCTTTTTTCGATCATCTCCTGCTTTGATGCCGCCTACAGTGCCTATAACAGTTTCCAGGCTGGCATCGAGCGCTACTGGACGCTCAAGTACCTGCAGCAAAACGCCATCACCGAGTTGACCGCCACCGCATTCAAGGACAACCTGGTGCGGGCCGACGAGCTGCCGCTGGTGTTGTCGGCGCTGGGGGCGCAGGGCTTGCCGCGCGGCGCCCGGGTGCGCGTCAAGCTCGGGGCGATCGACGAAATCACGCTGGACATCTCGGGCACCGTGATCGAGCGGCTGGACACCGCGCCCGACGATGACGCTGCGGTGCAGGCTGAGGAAGACGATGGCGAGTCCGAAATGGCTGCCGGTCCGATCTCGATTGCCGTGGATGTCAACGAGAACCCCGGGGATGCAGATGCGGCGAGCCAGCCCGTCGCCACCGCTTAAAAGCCGCAACAGACCAGATAATTACCTGCTGTGAAGCCACCAAACACACTGCAAATTGCCCTGGGTGCCTCGATTGCCTTGCATGCGGTGCTGCTGACCGTGCGCTTTGTCGACCCGGAACGCTTTAACCGCGTCTTTCAGGACACGCCGCTGGAAGTCATTCTGGTCAACGCCAAATCCAATGAAAAGCCGGACTTTGCCAAAGCCATTGCCCAGGCCTCGCTGGCCGGCGGCGGCGAGCTTGAAGCAGGCCGCGCGACCTCGCCGCTGCCGCCCTCCGCCCTGATGGAACTGGGCGATGCGGCCGAGGATGCCGAGCGCAAGGTGGAGTCGCTGCAGGCGCAGCAAACCCAGCTGCTGGCGCAGATCAAGAAGCAGCTGGCGTCGATGCCGCCGCCGGACCTGACGCAGCCCGCCAACAATCCGGCGCGGGCCGAGCGTGAGCAAAGGCGGCAGCAGCTGATCAAGATCCTGGCCGAGATAGAAAAACGCATCAATGAAGAAAATGCGCGGCCCAAAAAACGCTACATCAGCCCGGCCACGCGCGAAAAGGTCTATGCGGTTTACTACGACGAGCTGCGGCGCAAGATTGAAGACAAAGGCACCGTCAATTTCCCCGAGCAGGCCGGTAAAAAACTGTATGGCGCGCTGACCATGATCGTGACGGTCAATTTTGATGGCCGCATCCTGGACACCGAAGTGGCCGAGACCTCGGGCAACCTGACACTGGACCGGCGGGCGCAAAACATCGTTCGCGGTACAGGCCCATTTGGCCGATTCAGCGATGCCATGCGCCGCGAGGCGGACCAGATTGTGGTGGTGTCGCGGTTCAAGTTCACGCGCGACGACGCCCTTGAAACCACGCTCACGGCCCGCTGAACACGGCCCTGGCGCCACCCCACTCCTCCCGTCACGGGTAACCATTTAAAACCAGCCCAAGCCCCGTCATGGACAAGTATTACGTCATGGGCAACCCGATCGCCCACAGCAAATCACCACTGATTCACGCGCGCTTTGCAGAACTGACGGGTCAATCCCTTTGCTACGAGCGCATGCTGACGCCGCTCGATGGCTTTTCAGCCACGCTGGCGCAATTGGTGCGTAGCGGCGCGCGCGGCTGCAACGTCACGGTGCCCTTCAAATTCGAAGCGTTCCAGGCGGCCGGCACGCGCACCGACCGGGCGCAACTGGCACAGGCGGCCAACACGCTTGTGCTCGACGGCAGCGCCATCCACGCCGACAACACCGATGGTGTGGGACTGGTCAATGACATCCAGAACAACGCCGGTGTCGAACTCGCGGAGCGTGACGTGCTGCTCATAGGGGCCGGCGGCGCGGGCGCGGGCGTGCTGGGCCCATTGCTGGCGGCCGGTCCGCGCCGGCTGGTGCTCGTCAACCGCACCAAAGCCCGGGCCGATGCGCTGGCACAATTCCACCAGTCACACCCGTCGCTGCAAAGCGCGCTACAAAAAACAGAGCTTGTTACGCATGATATAGAAGGGCTGGAGGGCTCTTTTGATGTTGTCATCAACGCCAGCGCGAGCAGTCTGGCGGGTGCTGGCGTGCCAGTTAATGGCCGCGTCCTGAAGCCTGGCGCCCTGGCCTACGACATGATGTACGGCCCTGCTGCCGCGGACTTCATGACCTGGGCCCGCGAACACGGCGCAACGCCGCGCGACGGCTTGGGCATGCTGGTGGAACAGGCCGCGGAATCGTTTGCCTTGTGGCGCAAGGTGCGCCCACCTTCGGCGCAGGTGCTGCAGGAAATACGGGTGCTGCTCGGATGAAAGCGGCGCTCAAGTGGCTAGGCCTGGTGCTGCTGGCGGCGCTGGCCTTGCAGCTTTATTTTGTAGCACGCATCGCCATGATGGCGGTTCTCGATCCCGAGTCCACGGCCTTTCAGCGCTCGGAAGCCTACCTCATTGCCACGAACAAGGGCACCCTGAAATGGCGCCAGCAGTGGGTGCCCTATGCAGGTTTGTCCAGCCACCTGAAACGCGCGGTCATCGCCTCCGAGGACGCAAGCTTCATCGAACACGAGGGCGTGGACATGGTGGCGCTGGAGAAGGCCTGGGAGAAGAATGCCAAAGCCGAGGAGCGCGCTGCCCAATCAGCCAACCGGGCGGGGGTCAGGTCATCCACGCTGAACCTGAAACCGCCCAGGATCATCGGCGGCTCGACCATCACGCAGCAACTGGCCAAGAACCTCTTCCTGTCCGGTGAGCGCACGCTGCTGCGCAAGGGCCAGGAGTTGGTGCTGTCGCTGCTGCTTGAAGCCCTGCTGAGCAAGCAGCGCATTCTGGAAATCTATCTGAACAACGTGGAGTGGGGAGAAGGCGTTTTTGGTGCGGAGGCTGCCGCCCAGCGCTACTTCCGCAAGCCCGCGTCCCAATTGAGCGCCTATGAAGCGGCCCGCCTGGCGGTGATGCTGCCGCGGCCGAAATACTTTGAAACCTGGCCCCAGTCCGGCTACCTCGCCGCACGCGCCCGCACCATCGTGGCGCGCATGGGCGGCGTGGAACTGCCGTGAGGATGGCGCACTCACCGCACACCATCATGGTGAAATTTTTATCCTGGAGCCGAACAGGAGCGGGCACGATACGCTACAACATGTATAGCAAATGCGTATTTTAGGTATCGATCCCGGTCTGCAGATCGCCGGCTTTGGCGTCATCGATGTCGAAGGCGCACAACTGAACTACGTGGCCAGCGGCACCATCAAGACCACCCACCTGGCACGCAGCGATTTACCGGCCCGTCTGAAGGTGCTGTTTGACGGTGTGAGGGAGGTGGTGCAGCGCTACCAACCCGACGTTGCATCGGTGGAAATTGTCTTCGTGAACGTCAACCCGCAGGCCACGCTGCTGCTGGGCCAGGCGCGCGGCGCCTGCATCACCGGGCTGGTGTCCAGCGACTTGGCTGTAGCCGAGTACACCGCGCTGCAAATGAAAAAAGCCGTTGCAGGCTATGGCAAGGCAGGCAAAGCGGAGGTGCAGGAGATGGTCATGCGCCTCTTGAAGCTGCCGTCGCTGCCCGGAAAAGATGCGGCCGACGCCTTGGGGCTGGCCATTACCCACGCGCATGTCGGGCGTTCAGCGGCTATTTTGGCAGCCGCCACCGCATTAAAACCGAATTCCAGTGCGTCCTACAAGGCGGGCCGCCACTACTGACGCAAGGTCGATTCAGGCCAGGTGCTGCGCGATCAACACCGCAAAAAATACAAACCCGGCGATCATCGTCCCCCTGAGAATGTTCAGGCCAACACGCTTGTAGCGCGGCTGCCCCGTAACCGCGTACAACACGAAGGACAGCGCCGCACTCAGGAGCAAGAGCAGGATGAGGACACGGGCCACTATCATGGTGTGAGTTCCTGAACGCGCTACCAGGCACGCGCCAGGGTGGCAAAACCGGCCGGTGCATGGCGCTCGTCTTCAAACGTGACGACTTCGTAGGCCTCGGGGTGGGCCAGCAGCGCACGCAGCAACTTGTTGTTCATGGCATGGCCAGAGCGAAAAGCGCTGTAAGCGGCCAGCATCGGCTTGCCCAGCAAATACAGGTCGCCCATGGCGTCGAGAATCTTGTGTTTCACGAACTCATCGTTGTAGCGCAGGCCATCGGTGTTGAGCACCTTGTAGTCATCCATGACGATGGCGTTGTCCAGCCCGCCGCCCAGTGCCAGCCCGTTGGTGCGCATGGCCTCCACGTCCTTGGTAAAGCCAAAGGTGCGGGCGCGGGCGATGTCGCGGCTGTAGGAGCCCGAGCCCAGGTCGAAGGCCACGCGCTGGCCGGTAGAGTCGACGGCCGGGTGGTCAAAGTCAATTTCAAAGCTCAGCTTGTAGCCCTCGTAGGGGTCCAGGCGCGCCCACTTGACGTTGGCGCCCTCGCCTTCCCGTACTTCCACCGGATGGATGACGCGGACAAATCGCTTGGGTGCCGCCTGCCGCGCAATGCCAGCGGACTGCAGCAAAAAGACAAACGAAGACGCCGAACCGTCCAGAATGGGCACCTCGTCGGCCGTGATGTCGATGATCAGGTTGTCCAGCCCCAGGCCGGCGCAGGCCGACATCAGGTGCTCGACGGTGTGCACCTTGGCGCTACCGCTTGAAATGGTGGACGCAAGGCGGGTGTCGGTCACGGCCTCTGCCGACACCACGATGTCGACTGCCTGCGGCAAGTCGACGCGCCTGAACACAATCCCGGTGTCCGGCGGCGCCGGCCGCAAGGTCAACTCCACCCGCTGGCCGCTGTGAAGACCCACGCCAACGGCCTTGGTCAGGGATTTGAGGGTTCTTTGAGCGAGCATGCCACTATTTTAAGGGGCGCATGCGCCCAGCGCGGCGCAAGGATTTAGCGGCGTGCGCCGGGCCTGCAGCACCCGTCAAGGTGGGTGCAGGCCCGAGGCTTGCGCGTGGCCTTCTCAGTCCGCCTGCTTGCGCAGGAAAGCCGGGATCTCGAAGTCATCCATGCCGCCGGAGGCCAGCGCATCGACCTTGGCCGCCGCCTGCGTGCGGTTGGTGCGCCACACGCTGGGCACGGTCATGTTGCCGTAATCGGGCTGCGCCGACCCCATGGTGGTGTGCGCAGCACCGCTCCCATTCGACACCGCATTGAGCGTCGGAATGGTGAACTGCACGTTGTCGGTGCCGGTGCGCAGCACCTGCAGCGGCGGTGCCTGGCGCCGCACGCCCTGGCGGCTCAGGCCGGTGGCGACCACGGTGACACGGATTTCATCCCCGAGTTCGTCGTCGTAGGCCGTGCCGTAGATCACATGCGCATCGGGCGATGCGTAGGCGCGGATGGTGTTCATGGCCAGCCTGGACTCGCTGAGTTTGAGCGAGCCTTTGGCGGCCGTGATCAGCACCAGCACGCCCTTGGCGCCCGACAGATCAATGCCTTCGAGCAGGGGGCAGGCGACGGCTTGCTCAGCGGCAATACGCGCGCGGTCCGGACCGTTGGCCTTGGCCGTACCCATCATGGCCTTGCCGGGCTCACCCATGACGGTGCGCACGTCCTCGAAGTCGACGTTGACGTGACCGGGCACGTTGATGATCTCGGCAATGCCGCCTACGGCATTTTTCAGCACGTCGTTGGCATGGGCAAAGGCTTCGTCCTGGGTCACGTCATCGCCCAGAACCTCGAGCAGCTTTTCATTGAGCACGACGATCAGCGAGTCGACATTGGCCTCCAGCTCGGTCAAGCCCTGGTCGGCATTGGTCATGCGGCGGCCGCCTTCGAACTCAAAAGGCTTGGTCACCACGCCGACCGTCAAAATACCCATTTCCTTGGCCACGCGTGCAATCACGGGGGCGGCGCCGGTGCCGGTACCGCCGCCCATGCCGGCCGTGATGAACAGCATGTGCGCACCGGCAATGGCACTGCGAATGTCATCAACCGCCAGTTCGGCCGCCTCACGGCCCCGGTCGGGCTTGCTGCCGGCACCCAGGCCGCTGCCACCCAGCTGGATGGTCTTGTGCGCGCTGCCGCGGCCAAGCGCCTGCGCATCGGTGTTGGCGCAGATGAACTCGACACCCTGCACGCCGCAGGCAATCATGTGCCCGACGGCGTTGCCGCCGCCGCCGCCGACACCGATGACCTTGATCTGTGTACCTTGGTTGAACTCTTCGATTTCAATCATTTCGATGCTCATTGGGAGCCTCCTGTCGATAAATTAGGGTTGCCAAAATTTAAAAAAGTTGTTGTGATTGACACGCTTGGTAGCGCCCTGTCAGGCAGGCGGATCGGCGCCTCCGGAATGGACACCACGCGAAGGACGGCTCATGAAGCAAGACAGGTTGTTCATCAGAAATTCCCCACGAACCAGTCTTTGACGCGGCCAAAAGCGTTGTGCATGCTGCCCGCCTTTTGCGCCACCTTGTAGCCCCGCATGCGCGCCATCCGGGCTTCTTCCAGCAAACCCATGACCGTAGCAGCTCTTGCCTGGGCCACCATGTCGGACAACGCGCTGGAGTAGCGTGGTATGCCGCGCCGCACCGGCTTGAGAAAGATGTCCTCGCCCAACTCCACCATACCGGGCATCATCACGCTGCCGCCGGTGATCACAATGCCCGAAGACAACACTTCCTCATAGCCCGATTCGCGGATCACCTGCTGGACCAGCGAATAGATCTCTTCCACGCGCGGTTCAATCACGCCCGCCAGCGCCTGCTTGCTCAACATGCGCGGGCTTCGGTCCCCAAGACCGGGCACTTCCACCTGGGTGTCAGGGTCGGCCAGCAACTGCTTGGCACAGCCGCTTTCAACCTTGATGTCCTCGGCGTCCTTGGTGGGCGTGCGCAACGCCATGGCGATGTCGCTGGTGATCAGGTCGCCTGCAATCGGTATCACCGCGGTATGCCGGATGGCACCGCCGGTGAAGATGGCGACGTCGGTGGTGCCGGCGCCAATGTCGACCAGCGCCACGCCGAGTTCGCGCTCATCCTGCGTCAGCACCGACAGGCTGGAAGCCAGCGGGTTGAGCATCAGCTGGTCCACCTCCAGCCCGCAGCGGCGAACGCATTTGATGATGTTTTCAGCGGCACTTTGCGCGCCGGTCACGATGTGCACCTTGGCCTCCAGGCGGATGCCGCTCATGCCGATGGGTTCCCGCACATCCTGGCCATCAATCACGAATTCCTGCGGCTCGACCAGCAGCAAGCGCTGGTCGGTCGAGATGTTGATGGCCTTGGCCGTTTCAATCACGCGGGCCACATCGGCCTGCGTGACCTCCTTGTCTTTGACGGCCACCATGCCGCTGGAATTGATGCCGCGAATATGGCTACCCGTGATGCCGGTATACACGCGGGCGATCTTGCAGTCAGCCATCAGCTCGGCTTCCTTGAGCGCCTGCTGAATGCTTTGGACCGTGGCGTCGATATTGACCACGACACCGCGCTTGAGCCCGTTGCTGTAGGCAATGCCCAGGCCGGCGAGCTTGAGCTCGCCGCCCGGCATGACCTCGGCTACCACGGCCATCACCTTGCTGGTTCCGATGTCCAACCCGACCACCAGCTCTTTGTATTCTTTGGCCATGTATTTACCTTTTCTTCTTTCCGTCGTTCTGGTCACCGGGATCCAGCGTGGTGACGCCCCTGAGCTTGATTGCATAACCGTTGCCATAGCGCAGGTCGGCGGACTCCAGATTTCTTTCAAAGCGCGCGGAAACCTGCTTCAGCGTGGCGATAAAGCGGCGTGTGCGGGCCGTGATCTCCTGCGTTGAACCATGTCCCAGCTCAATCGTGGCGCCGCTGTCGAGCTGCGCGTGCCAATTTCCCTGGCCACTGAGCTGCAGTTGCTCCAGCACCGCACCCATCTCCTTGAACATCGGGAACAGCGCCTGGTAGGTCTGCAGGACCCCTAGCGCCTGGCCCTGCGGTCCACCGAGCAGCGGCAGGCCGTCGGCTTGCGCGTCACCCTGGTTGACTTCAAACACTTCGCCAAAATCGTTGACCAGGCGCACATCTTCCTCGGGACCCCAGTAGGCAACGGCGTTGTGCTCCTGAAGAACCACCTTCAGACGGTTGGGGAATTCGCGCTGCACGACTGCGCGGCGAACCCAGGGCACCTGCTCGAAGGCAGCACGCGTGTGATCCATGTCCACCGTCAGGAAATTGCCGGCCAGCTTGGGGGCCACATTGGCACGCAAGGTGAAGGCGTTGTTGTGGGTCAAATCGCCCTGTACATGAATGGCGCTCAGGTTGAACAGCGACTGGCGCATCAACCAGGCCACGGCCAGCGCCAGCACCATGGCCGCAAACACCAGACCCAAAAACACCGACAAGGCGTTCATGAGCTTGACGTCCGGCGGCAAGGGCACGGCGTTTTGCAGTGGCATGGTGCGACTCACCTGGGAGCTCCTGCAGGTAGTTGATAGTCGAGCGTGGCGGTCTTGAGCACTTCAATGCAGAGGTCTTCATAGCCAATGCCCGCAGCCCGTGCCGACATGGGCACCAGCGAGTGACTGGTCATGCCAGGGGACGTGTTGATCTCCAGCAGGTAGGGCTTGCGCGTGGCCTTGTCAATCATCACGTCAGCGCGTGCCCAGCCGCGGCAGTTGAGGGTGCGGTAAGCACTCAGCACCAGTTGCTGAATGGCCGCCTCTTCCCCCTCCGGCAGGCCGCAGGGCACCAGATACTGCGTGGTGTCAGTGAAATATTTGTTCTGGTAGTCGTAGTTGCCTTCTGGCGCCACGATGCGAATGACCGGCAGGGCGCGCGCTGCGGCGCCGGTTCCGAGCACCGGGCAGGTCACCTCGTCGCCGCTGATGAACTGCTCGCACAGGATGTCGGCATCGAGTTGGGCCGCCTGCGCCACGGCCTCGCCCATGCCGGCCCGCTCGCTGACCTTGGTCAGGCCAATGGAAGAACCCTCGCGTGCGGGCTTGACGATGAGCGGCAGCCCCAGGTCATCCGGCACGGAATTGATGTCGGCTGGCTGGTAGTTTCCCTGGCGAAGCAGCACATACCGGGGGGTAGGCAGTCCTTCGGAGAGCAGCACGCGCTTGGTCATGACTTTGTCGATCGCCATGCTCGATGCCATGACGCCGGAGCCGGTATAGGGAATGCCCAGCAGTTCCAGCGCGCCCTGCACGGTGCCGTCTTCACCGAAGCGGCCATGCAGCGCGATAAAGCAACGGGAAAATCCTTCGGTTTTGAGCGCGCCGATATCGCGCTCGGCCGGGTCAAACGCGTGGGCGTCGATGCCGCGCGCGCGCAGCGCCTGCAGCACGCCCTGGCCCGACATCAGGGAAATTTCACGTTCAGCAGACAGCCCGCCCATGAGCACGGCGACCTTGCCAAAATTAGGGGTGTGCAGGTTCATGGTCAATGCCCCGCAGGCGCCGTCAGCGCGGTTGTTTGCAGCATGTCCACGACTTTCCCCGGAACCAGCCCGATGGATCCCGCGCCCATGCACATGACGACATCGCCATCGCGGGCGTTGTCCACAATGGCTTGCGGCATCGCCTCGATCCCGTCCACGAATACCGGCTCCACCTTGCCCGCCACGCGCAAGGCCCGCGACAGCGCCCGGCCGTCGGCGGCCACAATCGGCGCCTCGCCCGCCGCATAGACTTCGGCCAGCCAGACGGCATCCGCATGGCCCAGCACTTTGACGAAATCCTCAAAGCAGTCCCGCGTGCGGGTATAGCGGTGGGGCTGAAATGCCAGCACCAGACGCCGACCGGGAAAAGCCCCGCGGGCAGCAGCCAGCGTGGCGGCCACTTCAACGGGGTGATGACCGTAATCCTCGATCACGGTGAAATGGCCCCCGCCTGCTGCAGGCAGATCGCCGTAGCTCTGAAAACGCCGGCCCACGCCTCTGAATTCGGCCAGGGCTTTTTGCACGGCGGCATCAGGCACATTGAGCTCCACCGCGATCGCGATCGCCGACAAGGCATTGAGCACGTTGTGCTGGCCCGCCAGGTTGAGCACAACGTCGAGGTCGGGCAGCGTGACGCCGTTGCGCCGCTGCGCCGTGAAATGCATTTGCGCCCCCACGGCCCGCACGTTGACCGCTCGCACCTGCGCGTCCTCCCCAAAACCATAGCTGGTGATAGGGCAGGACACCTCGGGCACGATGTCCCGCACGGCCGGGTCATCGGTGCACAAAATCGCCGTGCCATAAAAAGGCATGCGGTGCAGAAAATCGACAAACGCCTTTTTCAGGTTGCCAAAATCATGCCCATAGGTTTCCATGTGGTCGGCATCGATATTGGTGACCACCGCCATCACCGGCAACAGGTTCAAAAAGGAAGCGTCCGACTCGTCTGCCTCGACCACGATGTAATCGCCCAGGCCGAGCTTGGCGTTGGCACCCGCGCTGTTGAGCCGGCCGCCAATGACAAAGGTCGGGTCCATGCCGCCTTCGGCCAGCACGCTCGCGACCAGGCTGGTGGTGGTGGTTTTGCCGTGGGTGCCGGCAATCGCAATGCCTTGCTTGAGGCGCATCAGCTCGGCCAGCATCAGGGCGCGCGGCACCACGGGAATGTGCTTTTCACGCGCCGCGAGGACTTCAGGGTTGTCTGCCTGCACAGCGGTAGAGGTCACCACCGCGTCGACGGTGACCAGGTTGGCGGCAGCATGGCCCACAAACGTCTGGATGCCCAGCCCGGCCAGGCGGCGCAGGGTCGCGCTGTCGGAGAGGTCTGAGCCAGAAATGACATAGCCGAGGTTGTGCAGCACTTCGGCAATGCCGGACATGCCGGAACCACCGATCCCGATGAAATGAATATGTTTGATCGCGTGCTTCATGCCGCCAGCTCCTCGCAAGCGGCCACGACACGGATGGTAGCTTCAGTTTTTTGCATATTTTTAGCGTTTAACCCAAATTTCAAAAGGGCAGTTCGCTCTGTTTTTTGTAGCATATCTGCCAGTATAGGAATGGTCAGGTCGCGTTGCTGCACCAGCCAGCCGCCGCCGCGTTCCACCAGAAACCGGGCATTGGTGGTCTGGTGGTCGTCCACCGCCGACGGGAAAGGCACAAACAGCGCCGCAGCCCCCACGGCAGCAATCTCGGTCACCGTACTGGCGCCAGCGCGGCAAATAATCAGGTCTGCGTCGGCAAAGGCCTGGGCGGTGTCTTCAATGAAGGGCGTCAGTTCAGCCTGCACGCCGGCCGCTTTGTAATGGGCGCGGAGGTCCTCGATCTGGCGGGCGCCGCTTTGATGCGTGACCTGCGGACGATTGATCTCGGGAATCAGTGCAAGGGCCAGCGGCACGAGCTCGTTCAGGGCCTTGGCGCCCAGGCTGCCGCCCACCACCAGCAGCTTGAGCGGCCCGCTGCGACCGGCAAAACGGGCCTCGGGGCCGGGCTGGCCGAGAAAGGCGGGGCGCAGGGGATTGCCGACCCACTCGGCTTTCTTCAGCACGTCAGGGAAGGCCGTAAACACACGGTCGGCCACGCCTGCCAGCACCTTGTTGGCCATGCCTGCCACGGAATTTTGCTCGTGCAGGACCAGCGGCTTGCCCAACAACACGCTCATCATGCCGGCCGGAAAGCTGATGTAGCCCCCAAGGCCCACCACCACATCAGGCTTGACGCGCCGGATCACGCGCACGCTCTGCCAGAAAGCCTTGAGCAGCCGCAGGGGCAACAGCACCAGGCTGGCCGGGCCTTTGCCGCGCACACCGGAAAACTCAACGGACTCGAAGGCAAAACCGCGCGGCGGCACCAGCTGGCTTTCCATGCTGGGCTGGCTGGGGCTACCGCGCCCGCCCAGCCAGTGCACGCGCCAGCCGCGCTCGCGCAAGGCTTCGGCCACGGCCAAGCCCGGAAAAATATGTCCTCCGGTACCACCGGCCATGATGAGGGCGCAAGGCTGGCGGCTCATGGACGGCCTCCGCGCATCAAGATACGGTTCTCGTAATCAATCCTCAGCACGACGGCCAGTGAAATCAGGTTCATCACAATGGCGGAGCCGCCGTAACTCATCAAGGGCAGGGTCAAGCCCTTGGTCGGCAAGGCGCCCAGGTTCACGCCGATGTTGATAAAGGTCTGAAAACCTATCCAGATCCCCACGCCCTGCGCCACCAGTCCGGCAAACAGCCGGTCCAGCGCGATCGACTGGCGGCCTATATTCATGATGCGGCGGGTCATCCACAGGAACAAGCCGATCACCAGCACCACGCCCACCAGGCCAAACTCCTCGCCGATGACGGCCATCAGGAAGTCGGTGTGCGCTTCGGGCAGCCAGTGAAGTTTTTCAATACTACCGCCCAGGCCCACGCCAAAAATTTCGCCACGCCCGAACGCGATCAGGGAGTGCGACAACTGGTAGCCCTTGCCCAGGGCGTACTTCTCGCTCCAGGGGTCGAGGTAGGCAAAAATCCGCTCACGCCGCCACTCGCTGAGCATCACCATCAGGGTGAAAGCCACCACCACCACGGTGGCAATCACAAAGAACATCCGGGCATTGACACCGCCCAGAAAAAGAATGCCCATGGCGATGACCGAAATCACCATGAACGCCCCCATGTCGGGTTCCGCCAGCAGCAACACGCCCACCAGCGCAACCGCCGTCGCCATGGGCAGCACGGCGCGAAAGAAGCGCTCTTTCACTTCCATTTTGCGCACCATGTAATCAGAGGCATACAGCAGCACCGCAAATTTGGCGAGTTCTGAAGGCTGAAAGTTCATGAGCCCCAGTGAAATCCAGCGACGCGCGCCATTGACGCCCTTGCCAATGAAGGGCACCAGTACCAGCACCAGCAGCACCAGCGAGCCGACAAACAGCCAGGGCGCCAGTTTCTCCCAGGTCGCCACAGGCACCTGAAACGCCAGCACCGCCATGACGAAGGCCACCGCCAGCGACAAAATATGGCGCGTCACGAAATGGGTTTGCGCATAACGCGCAAATTTGGGGTTGTCAGGCATGGCGATCGTGGCCGAATACACCATGATCAGCCCCCACATCAGCAGCGCCACGGTGACCCAGACCAGGGCTTTGTCAAAACCTGCCATGCCCACGGGCTTTGCCAGGGTTCCGGGCAGGCTCTGCCCCCCCAGCCGGACGGGCAGCGCGTCCGAGGCGACCTTGCCCAGACCGGAAAACCAGCCCGAAAGGCGTGCCGCAGCCGTCACAGCACCGCTCCCTGTTCGTGGGCAAGCGACTGCACCGCTTCACAAAAGGCCTGGGCCCGGTGCTCGTAGTTGTCAAACATGTCAAAACTGGCGCAGGCGGGCGACAGCACCACAGCATCGCCGCTTCTTGCCTGCTGCGCGGCAAGGCGTACCGCGTCTGACATGGTCACGGCATCGAGCAGCGGCACCTGGCTGGCCTCCAGCGCAGACCGGATCTGGGGTGCATCGCGTCCGATCAACACCACGGCGCGCGCGTAGCGTGACACGGGCGCCAGTAGCGGTGAAAAATCCTGACCTTTGCCCTCACCCCCCAGAATCACGACCAGCTTGCGGTCAGCCCCCAAGCCCGCCAGGGCGGCTACCGTGGCCCCCACGTTGGTGCCCTTGCTGTCATCAAAATATTCAATCTCATTGAGGACCGCCACGGACTCCAGACGATGCGGCTCGCCCCGGTATTCCCGCAGGCCGTGCAGCATGGGCGCAAGGTTGCAGCCCACCGCTGCCGCCAGCCCCAGCGCCGCCAAGGCATTGGTCGCGTTGTGGCGGCCCCGAATGCGAAGGGCATCCAGAGGCATGAGGCGCTGGACATACAACACCACTTCTTCCTGCTTGCGGCGCTTGACGGTTTCATCGGCTTCCGCCGCGCGCACCAGCCAGGCCATGCCGTTGACGGTTTCAATGCCGTAGTCTCCGGGCCGCTTCGGCTCGTCGCTGCCGAAGGTCAGGTAGCTGCGCAGTTGCTTGCCCTTGACCAGCGGCGGCAATGCAGCCATCACCAGGGGATCATCGCGGTTGAGCAACATTACGCCGCTACGGCCATAGACATGGGCCTTGGCGGCGACGTACGCGGGCAAGGTTTCGTGCCAGTCAAGGTGGTCTTGCGTCACGTTGAGCACTGCAGCCACCGTGGGCTCGAAGTTGTCGATCCGGTCCAGCTGGAAGCTGGACAGCTCCAGCACCCAGACCTCGGGCAGGGCCTGGCCGCCCAGGCTTTCATCCATTTTTTCTGCCAGCGTGTCGAGCAAGGTGGGGCCAATATTACCGGCCACCGCGACCGATTTCCCCGCGCGCTGAACCAGCAGTGCGGTCAGCGTCGTCACGGTGGTTTTCCCGTTGGTTCCGGTGATGGCGATCACCTGCGGCGCATAGGCCTGATCTTCCTTCAGGTCCGCCAGCGCCTGCGCGAACAGGCTCAACTCGTTGCCGCAGGCGATGCCGCGGGCTTGTGCGGCATTGATCACGCCAGCCACTGACGCCGGCGACAGGCCCGGACTTTTCAGGACCAGGTCAAATGCCGCCGTTGCCAGCAGCGCTTCGCCCATTTCAGCATGCACAAACGTGGCGGCGGGCACATGAGACCGCAGCGCCTCCAGCTGCGGCGGCGCAGCCCGGGTATCGGCCACCGTGACCTGCGCACCCCAGCGCGCGCACCAGCGCGCCAGCGCCAGGCCCGAAGCGCCCAGCCCCAGCACAAGAATGGTTTTGTGGGCCAGTTGTTTCATCTGAGCTTGAGGGTGGAAAGACCGACCAGGCACAGCAGCATGGTGATGATCCAGAAACGGACCACCACCTGGGGTTCCTTCCAGCCACTTTTCTCGAAGTGGTGGTGCAGCGGCGCCATCTTGAGGATGCGTCGCCCTTGGCCGAAGCGCATTTTGGTGTATTTGAAATAGACCACCTGCATCATCACAGAGAGGGCCTCGACCACGAAAATGCCGCCCATGATGGCCAGCACGATCTCCTGGCGAACAATGACCGCAATAGTGCCCAGTGCGGCGCCCAGGGCCAATGCTCCGACGTCACCCATGAACACCTGGGCCGGATGCGTGTTGAACCACAGGAAAGCCAGCCCCGCACCCGCCATGGCGGCACAAAATATGAGCAGTTCGCCCGAACCCGGAATGTGCGGAAAAAGAAGGTATTTGGAATAGACCGAGCTGCCGGTCACATAGGCGAACACGCCCAGCGCCGAGCCCACCATGACCACGGGCATGATGGCCAGCCCATCAAGCCCATCCGTCAGGTTGACGGCATTGCTGGAACCCACGATCACCAGATAGGTCAGGATCACAAAGCCAAACACGCCCAACGGATAGCTCACTTCCTTCATGAAGGGAACCGACAGTCCGGCCTTGGGCGGCAAATTCACATCAAACCCCGACTGCACCCAGCTGACAAACAGTTCCAGCACGCGCATGTTGGAGCTTTCCGAGATGCTGAACACCAGGTAGAGCGCCGCCAGGAGCCCGATCAGCGACTGCCACATGTATTTTTCGCGCGAACGCATGCCTTCCGGGTCCTTCAGCACGACTTTGCGCCAGTCGTCTGCCCAGCCGATCGCACCGAAACCCAGGGTCACGATCAGCACAATCCAGACAAAACGGTTGGACAGGTCAAACCACAGCAGCGTCGAAATCCCGATGGACAAAAGGATCAGCACGCCCCCCATGGTGGGCGTACCGCTTTTGCTCAGGTGTGTCTCCATCGCGTACTCACGGATCGGCTGGCCAATCTTGAGTGAAATGAGCCGGCGAATCACGAACGGGCCGGCGACCAGGCCGATCAGCAATGCGGTCAGCGCGGCCATGACGGCGCGAAATGTCAGGTACTGAAATACCCTGAATGATCCAAACTCAGGCGATAAGGTCTGGAGCCACTGGGCCAGGCTAAGCAGCATGAGGCGCTTTCTTGTGTGGTGAAATTTGATCGGGCGCCAGCGCTGAAATGGCCTGAACCACCCGCTCCATCTTCATGAAGCGGGATCCCTTGACCAGCACGCTGGCCGAATGCGGCAATTCGGCCAGCACGGCCGCGACCAGCGCGTCCATGTCGCTGAAATGGCGCCCCGGGCCAAATGCGCTGGCCGCCCGTTGCGCCTGCTCGCCCAGGGTGAAGAGATTTTCTATGCCCATCGCCCGGGCATGCTGGCCGGCCTCGTCGTGAAACTGCGGACTCTGGTTGCCCACCTCGCCCATGTCGCCCATCACCAGCAGGCGCGGTGCGGGCAACTCGGCCAGCACCTCAATGGCAGCGCGCATGGAGTCGGGGTTGGCGTTGTAGGTGTCATCCACCAGCGTGATGACCCGATCCTGCAGCCGCACGGCAACCGCACGAGAGCGCCCCTTGACCGGAGAAAAAGTGGACAAGCCCGCTGAGATGAAGCGCAATGGCACACCCGCAGCAAGCGTGCAGGCCACAGCAGCCAAGGCGTTTTTGACGTTGTGCCGACCGGCAATGTGCAAGGCGAATGCCAGCGGGCCTGCGGGGGTGCTTGCCTTGACTTGCCAGCACTCGCCGTCCCAGTGCGCCTGGGCCGTGACATCGGCCGGACCGGAAAGCGCAAATGTCATCACCCGGCGCGCGCCCGCCAGCGCGCGCCAGACCGGGGTGTAGTCGTCATCGGCAGGAAACACCGCGATTCCATCCGCCTGCAACGATTCAATCACGGCACCGTTTTCCCGGGCCACCGCGTCCACCGTGGCCATGAATTCGAGGTGCTCCCGCTGCGCGTTATTGACCAGTGCAACGGTGGGTTTGGCGATTGCCGCCAAATAGGCAATTTCGCCCGGGTGGTTCATGCCGAGCTCAACCACACCCACCTGGTGCGATGCACGCAGGCGCAGCAGCGTCAATGGCACGCCAATATCGTTGTTGAGGTTACCTTCGGTGGAAAATGCCGCGTCCGGCTTCCAGGCGCGCAGCACCTCGGCCACCATCTGCGTCACGGTGGTCTTGCCGTTGCTTCCGGTCACGGCAATCAGCGGCAAGTCAAACTGTGCGCGCCAGCCAGCCGCCAGCTGGCCCAGCGCCAACCGGGTATCGGCCACCTCCAGGCCTGGCAGGCCAGCCTCCAGCAGTCCGTGCTGCGCGATCGCGGCAACAGCGCCTTGCGCCCCGGCATGGGGCAAGAATTCGTGGGCATCAAACCGTTCACCGCGCAGCGCGACAAACAGATCGCCCGCCTGCAGGCTGCGGGTATCGGTGTGCACACGCGACACGCGCACCTGGCCATCGCCCACCAGCCGGGCGGATGGCAACCAGCCCAGGGCTTGCTGCAAGCTCATCATGCGGCGCCTCCGCTTGCCTGGCGTGCCGCCAGAGCAGCCTGGGCATGCGCGCGGTCAGAAAACGGAATCATCACGCCTGCCACCTCCTGGGAATTTTCATGGCCCTTGCCTGCCAGCAAGACCACATCCTCGGGCCGCGCCAGGCGCAGCGCATGGGCAATTGCGGCAGCGCGGTCGACCTGTACATGCACGGCATCCCGGTGACTCAAGCCCAGCAGGACCTGGCTGACAATGGCGAGCGGATTTTCACTGCGCGGGTTGTCACTGGTCACGACGATCTGATCCGCATTTTTTTCGGCCATGACGGCCATCAGCGGACGCTTGCTGGCGTCACGATCCCCGCCGCAGCCAAAAACGCACCAGAGCTGGCCGCCGCGCGACAAGGCCACCGGCTTGAGCGCGACAAGTACTTTCTCAAGCGCATCAGGGGTGTGTGCATAGTCGATGACCACCAGCGGCAGGCCGTCCATGGCAATCATCTCGGTACGACCGGGTACCGGCAAAAGCCCGGCGCAGACGCCCACCGCATCAGCCAGCGGCACGCCCATGGCACGCAGGGCCGCCATGACACCCAGCAGATTGGACACGTTGTATTTGCCGACCAGTCGGGTTGAAATACGGTGGCGTTCCGCACCTTCCGCCACCACAAAACTCAAGTCATGCGTCCCATGATGAATATCGCACGCCTGCAGGCGCGCCGGCCCGGCACATGAAAAGGTCCAGACGTCCAGGGAACTGCCCGCCAGTGCGGCGCTCAACTCCATGCCCTTGATATCGTCCGTATTGATGATCGCAGCCTTCAGCCCTGGCCAGCTAAACAGCAATTCCTTGGCGCGCCAATAGTCCTGCATGGAGGCGTGGTAATCGAGATGGTCCTGCGTGAAATTGGTGAAAACAGCCACCTGGATGGAGGTCGCCTCCAGGCGCCGCTCCTCGATGCCAATGGAGGACGCTTCAAGGGCGCACGCGGTGAACCCTTGATCCACAAAACGCCGAAGCTGCTGCTGCAGCAGCACCGGATCAGGCGTGGTCATGCCATTGGAGACCATGGCCCCTGGCTCACCGATGCCCAAGGTGCCCACAACGCCGCATTTGCGCCCCAAGCTGCCCAGCGCCTGCGCCAGCCACCAGGCCGTAGAGGTCTTGCCGTTGGTTCCCGTGATCGCCACGACCTGCAAATGCCGGCTCGGTGCTTCAAAATAGGCGTGCGCAATGGGCCCTGTCGCAGCCTTCAGCCCCGCATAAGTCGCCACCCGTTCATCACTGAAGCCATAGGCATCCGCACCTTCGTGCTCAACCAGGCAGGCACGCGCACCCGCTGCAAGCGCCGCGCCGACAAATTTACGCCCATCCGTTGCCGCGCCGGGCCAGGCAATAAAACCGTCGCCGTCGGCCAGTTTGCGGCTGTCAGCAGACAGTGTGCCGGTGACGCGCTCCTGCAGCCAGCGGGCGGCCTGCTCGGGCGTGTGGAGTTGCACGGTCAAAACGATTCCTCCACGGCCTGCGTGACGATGTTTGGCTTGACGCTGATATCCGGCTGCACACCCATCATGCGCAGCGTCTGCTGTACCACCTCGCTAAATACCGGGGCAGCCACAAGACCGCCGAAATATTTACCAGCGCTCGGCTCGTCGATCATCACCGCGACGATGATGCGTGGCGACTCGATCGGCGCCATGCCGGTAAACCAGGCACGGTATTTATTGCTGGCATAGCCTTTGCCTACCTGCTTGTGTGCAGTGCCTGACTTGCCGCCGACCGAATAGCCAATCGTCTGCGCCAGCGGACCCGTACCGCCCGGCGCCGCAGCCATCTGCAGCATCCGGCGCACCGCACGCGCGTTCTCTGCAGAAAACACTCTGGCGCCAACAGCGGGCTCGGCGCTCTTGAGCATCGTGACCGGAATGATTTGTCCATCGTGCGCAAAAGAGGTGTACGAATGGGCCATCTGGAACAGCGAGGCAGACAGCCCATAGCCATAGGACATGGTCGCTTGCTCGACCGGCCGCCAGGTTTTCCAGGGCCGCAGCCGACCCGTCACCGCACCCGGAAACTGGATTTGCGGCTTCTGCCCGTAACCGAGCGCGACGTAGGTATCCCACATCTCGTTAGGCGTCATTTTTTGCGCAATCTTGAGCGCGCCGACATTGCTGGACTTCTGAATGACGCCCTCAACGGTCAGCGAGCCATAGTTGTGGGTATCGCTGATGGTGAAGCCGCCGATGCTGAAGCGGCCCGGACCGGTTTCTATGAGGGTCTGGGGCTTGACACGTCCTGCTTCCAGCGCCATCGCGACAGTGATCGGCTTCATCGTCGAGCCGGGCTCAAAGGTGTCGGTCATGGCGCGGTTACGCAGTTGTTCGCCGGTGAGGTTCTGACGCTTGTCAGGCACATAGCTCGGGTAGTTGGCAAGCGCCAGCACTTCGCCCGTGATCGTATCCAGCACGACCACGCTGCCGGCCTTGGCCTTGTTCGCAATCACGGCATCGCGCAGCTTCTGGTAGGCAAAGAACTGCACCTTGCTATCGACGCTCAGCTGGATGTCCTGACCCTCGACCGGCGGCACCTGCTCACCGACGTTTTCGACCACGCGGCCCAGCCGGTCTTTGATCACGCGCCGGGAACCGGCCTTGCCGGCCAGCGCCTTGTTAAAAGTCAGCTCAATGCCTTCCTGACCCTTGTCCTCTACATTGGTGAACCCCACGACGTGTGCAATGGTCTCACCCTCGGGATACTTGCGCTTGTATTCCTTGCGCTGATAAATACCCTTGATGCCCAGTGCATGAATTTTTTGGGCCACGGGCTCATCAAGCTGGCGCTTGACCCATACAAAGTTTTTGTCATCACCCAGCTTTTTTTTCAGTTCAGCCTGGGGCATTTCAAGCAAGCCGGCCAAGTCGGCAAGTTGGGCAGGCGTCGCTTCAACGTCTTCGGGAATAGCCCAGATGCTGGACGCCGGCACGCTGGAGGCCAGAATCAGACCATTGCGATCCAGAATGCGGCCACGGTTGGCCGGCAGATCCAGCGTCCGGGCAAAGCGAACCTCGCCCTGGCGCTGAAAGAATTCATTGGCGACCACCTGAATGTAGGCCGCCCGTCCAGCCAGCCCGATGAAAGCCAGCGCGAAGCTGGCGACAATGAATTTACTGCGCCAGACCGGTGTTTTGCTGGCAAGCAGGGGGCTGGACGTGTAGCGAACGCTTTTACTCATGCCGCGTGCCCCCGTCCGCTACCGCAGCATCCTTGTAGTGCACGTACTGCGTGATGGCAGGCGTTGCCGTGCGCATACGCAAACGATCCTTGGCAAGCTTTTCGATCCGCAGCGGCGTCGCCTGGGCGCGCTTTTCCACCGCCAGGCGTTCATTCTCCGTTTCCAGCTTACGGCGCTGTGAGGCTGCTTTTTCCAGTTCGACATAGAGACGACGTGACTCGTACCGCGTATGCACCAAATACAGCGCACTGGCCAGCACCGCCACCAGGAGGATCAAATTCAGACGCGCCATTCGCCACCCTTTGTGCCGGTCCACTGCAGCCTGGAGACGTTCATGCCTCCACCTCCGTGCGCTCTGCCACCCGCATCACAGCGCTGCGCGAACGCGGATTGCCAGCCACTTCTTCTGCGCTGGGCTTGATGCGCCCCAAGGCCTTGAGCTTCATGGCTTTAGGCGCTGCAAATGGGGCGCGGCGGTCATACACCTCGCGCGAATGCCCGGCAATGAACTGCTTGACGATGCGGTCTTCCAGCGAATGGAAGCTGATCACCACCAGTCGTCCACCCGGCTGCAGCACTTTCAATGACGCTTCCAGCGCCTGCTGCAACTCCTCAAGCTCGGCATTGATGAAAATCCGAAGAGCCTGAAAGGTGCGGGTTGCGGGGTCCTTGCCCGGCTCGCGGGTTTTGACCGCACCTGCCACGACTTCGGCCAGCTCGGCGGTTGTTTGAAGAGGTCCCTGTTCCTGCCGGCGACGATCAATCGCCTTTGCAATCTGCCCAGCAAACCGTTCTTCGCCATAGTCACGAATCACCTCCGTCATGGTTTCTATGGAGGCGTCGGCCAGCCAGTCGGCCACGCTCTGGCCGCGCGTGGTGTCCATGCGCATGTCGAGCGGACCTTCTTGCCGGAAAGAAAAACCGCGCGCCGGATTGTCGATCTGGGGCGAACTCACCCCCAGGTCCATCAGTACCCCCGCGGCACTCGCCGCAGGCATCTGGCCCAGGTGCATGAATCCCTCGTGGCGTATTGAGAAGCGGGAGTCAGCGATGGTTTTCGCCTCCGCAATCGCATCCAGATCCTTGTCGATGGCCGTCAGGCGCCCGCGCTCCGACAGCACTGACAGAATCAGGCGGGAGTGCCCGCCACGACCAAAAGTCGCGTCGATGTAATGACCATCCGGGTTGAGATGAAGCGCTTCGATGGCTTCATTCAACAAGACAGTTCGGTGTATCCATGTGCCGTTCACCGCCTACTTTCAAAAAGAAAAATCTTTAAAGACATCAGGCATCTCCAGCTTCATCTGCTCGGCCTCCTGAGCTGCGTAAGTGGCAGCATCCCAGAGCTCAAAATAACTGCCCATGCCCAGCAGCATCGTGTCTTTGATGATCCCGGCACCTGCACGCAATTCAGGGGACACCAACACCCGGCCGCTCGCATCCATATCTACATCCATGGCATTGCCCAAAAAAATTCGCTTCCACCACTGCGCCTGCATAGGCAGGGAAGCGATGCGTTCGCGAAATTTCTCCCATTCATTGCGTGGAAAAATCATGAGGCAGCCATGCGGATGTTTGGTGAGGGTGAGCTGACTGGAAGCGGTTGCGCTCAGCACGTCACGGTACCGGGTTGGCACAGAAAGCCGACCCTTGGCATCGAGAACTAAAGATGACGCACCCTGAAACACCGTTTAAGACCCTTGAAAAACACTTTTCACCACCAAATTGCACTTTCTCCCACTTTATCAGGAAGTTTTCCGCAAGCAAGAGATATGCAACAAATTTTTTCAATGAAATCAAGGACTTATGCCGCCCCCTGAAAATTGAATTTGAAATAAAATTCGTTCAGAATTAAGCACTTAGCGCAAGCAATGAAGGTAGATCTTTAAGCTGGCGCACTTAAGACCGCCGTCAACTCGAAAGGCCTGCCGAGATTTGAAGGTGTCACGCCTTGCCCGGCGATAGCGGAGTTTTTGCATCTCCACCAGATGACTACGAATTTTAAAAAATCGTACCGAACCCGGCAAGGAAGGCCCTGAACGCTATAAACATTAGCGCAATCAAGCCTTACCAGATGCTGCAGCACGCGGCCGTCATTGTTTGGAGATTGTGTCCCGCAAGGGCTGTGCCAAGGGAGACTACACGATCAGGACTGCGGCAAAAATCCCGCAGACATCAGTCGGATCGAACCAGCACGCTTGCATGCTCCGAAATCCCGATCACGTTAAAGAAGGCCGCCACCAGTCGGTTGACGCCCACGAACTGCACCGGTCGCATTTCTGCCTCGCACGCGGACACCCAGTTCAAAAGCATTCCTGCCGCCGAAAAATCAACTCGAATCAGCTTGGTGCAGGAAACAAGCATCTTGTCGGCACCCGCAAGACTTTCTTCCAGCATGTTCAGCACTGCGACCGCGTCGCCCTCAATCGCCCCAGACAGCTCGACAGTAGAACGACTGTAGGGCTGGGTGCTCTGGGTATCAAAGTAACTCCCTCCGTCCATCACACCAAAGCTCGAGTACACCGAGTCACCATAAATGTCACCAATGATGGTTTTCCCGCCTATGACGTCGCCCTGCGCATCAAGCGGCTTGTACACGCAGCGTGCGCGACTCCAGGCAGGCGGAGACACTTCATAGGTGACGCAGAAATCGAGCGCTACCAATTCAAACTCTTCGGGCAGATTCGTGACGCGTAGCGCTTCCATGCGCAGCTTCCACCAACTGGGTGCAGTTTCACGCAGGCCTGAAGGCGTGGCATCTTGCAGCACTTTTTGCAACTGCGCATCGCCCATGAATTGGAGTTGAACCGGCTGGGACGCCCAACTGCTGAACACCATGGCCAAAGGTTCAACAGCGGCTGCTTCGATGATTTTAAGACGACTCCAGTCCAGACGCCATGGGGTGGGCGCTTTGGCCATTGCCGCCGTGAGCGCTGCGACGGTCTGGGTCCCCATCACAGGCGGACTCACCCAATCTACAGCAGGCCCATTGCCAAGCTTGCGCACAGGATCACCATTCGCTTTCGGCGCCTCCAGCATCGAAAGCCACTGCGGCGCGGAGCGGTCAAAACGCCCGACGAACTCAATGGCAACCGACTCAAATTTCTCCTGCGACCCGATCGCACGGTATAGATCAAACAGCATCAGCCAGGGCTCGGCATCCCCTGCGCGCGCGCCGGCTGGCGCCAGGAGTTCAAGCAGCCCGGCTTCTGCGCCAGCCGAGTCACCGTTGGCAAAGCGAATGGCCACATCTTCAAGATCCGCGTCATGCACCACGACTTCCCGAAAATCCACGGCCACGGAACGGGAAGCCGCGAAGCCCGATAAAGTGCTGCCGAAGCTGCTCGCCTGGCCGGCCGAAGCCACCTTGGCACTGACTTTCGCCGGAACCGACCTCAAGGCAGCTGCAGCCCCTGCCAAACTACTTGTCGGAAAACCTGATGGAATGGTGGGCCCAGAAACCAGGGGAAGCGCGTTTTCAAGGAGCGGAGCCGGGACCTCGGCCACCCTGTCTTCCGATGGCAGCAGCGAATCATCCGAGTTGCCCGATGGCTCGAAGGTCTTGGCCTTCCACCACTGCATGGACATCTGCGCCTCAATCTCATCGATCTTCTTGATCGTGCCCGCGCGATCATCGGGCTTGGAGTGCATGCTGCTCTGGAAAAAGGAAGGTCTGCCGGCGGGATCCTGGTCTACGCCCACCATGGCACCGCGCTGTCCCAGCTTGCGCAACATGTCGAACTCACGCTTGCGCACAAAATCATTGCGGCGCTTGCGTTCAATCATCTCCTTGAGCAGTTGCTTGTCAACCGAATCATCCCCCTCCGCTTGCACAGTGTCCGGGTCCGCCCATTTCGCGGCCGGGTTGCGCACGAACTTGACCATCTTGGATAGAAGACCTGAAATGGTATCGTCTTTGGACATGGCAGCGTAGGAAATAAGCTCTGGTTAGATGGCTATCAGTCAATCACCAAACATTTTCTGTTTGATCTCGCGGCGCTGCTGCGCTTCCAGCGACAAATTGGCAGTCGGACGGGCAATCAGGCGGCCGACACCAATCGGCTCACCGGTTTCATCACAGTATCCATAGTCGCCAGAATCAATGCGGGCAATCGACTGCTCAATCTTCTTGAGCAACTTGCGTTCGCGGTCGCGGGTACGCAGTTCAAGGGCGTGCTCTTCCTCAATGGTGGCGCGGTCTGCCGGGTCGGGCACCACGGCGGCATCCTCCCGCAGATGTTCAGTGGTGGCACCGGCACTGTTGTGGATCTCCTGCTTGAGCACCGACAGCTTGTGGCGAAAAAATGCCAGCTGTTTGTCGTTCATGTACTCGGAATCAGGCATGGCCCTGATTTCCTCGTCGGTCAACTGGTCACCGGGTTTGGTCTTCCAGTTGTTGGCAAGCTTGGGGTCTTTCTTGGCAGCCGCCTGAATGGGCGGAGCGATCAAACGTTCGGTCATTGTGGAGTAGCTGGCTTTGGCTGCGTCTGGCGCATGGGTTGGCACCATCGGTGCGTTCGGGGGTGATGGAATAGCAACCCGGGCCGAACTCCTTCGCCCGGGCTTCAGTGGCACCGGGGTCTTGAGTCCCGAAGCCTTGGCTGGCGCAGCGGACGGCAGCACCTTAGGGCTGACCGCCGCCTTGCTGATGGGGGCCGCCGGCTTGGCAGACACCGCTTTTTTGGGCGCCGCCAGCGCTGATGTTTTCTGGGACTCGACCTGGCTGGCTGGCTGGCTGGATTTGGCTGCTGTTTTCACGGTATTGATGGCGGCTTTGGACGCTGGTTGGACTTTCACGGCGGATTTGGCAGTAGCCTGGGCTGGCGCCTGGGTCTTCTTCGGTTGAGCGTTCACAAGGTGTCTCCTTCGGGAAGCCGCCGAAAAATGGCCCTCGGGCTCTTTCGGCAACTCCCTGACCGAACTGCGGTCAAGCAATTCGATCCTAGCTGAGGCCAGATTTCCTGGTCGGTCTGCCGCCTGCCATCGCCCAAGCCCAATTCAGTCGTCGTGACGCAGCGCATGAATTTGTGGGCTTGTTCCTGGATTGCAAGCACTCCCGAATCGGCTTTCCGGGTATTGTGGTCGGCGCGCGATTGTAGCGGCTTGCCCTTGCGACGCGACGGACCGACCGCAATCCGCTGGAGAATCGGAATACCCATGAAATCTCCCACTTTTTTTGTTTAGGCGCACAGCCTACCTCAAACCAGGCACTGCTCCAGACCCTGCACAAAAATATCTTTGGGCAAATCAATCCCGATGAAGACCATCTTGCTGGTTTTTTCCTCGCCTGCGGCCCAGGCCGGACCCAAGTCGCTGCCCATGAGCTGATGCACACCCTGAAAAATAACCTTGCGATCAGTTCCTTCCATGTTCAGCACGCCCTTGTAGCGCAGCATGCGCGGGCCGTAAATATTCACCACCGCGCCCAGGAAGTCTTCGAGCTTGGCCGGACTGAAGGGCTTGTCCGAGCGAAACACAAAGCTCTTGACGTCATCATCGTGGTGGTGATGGTGGCCCTGCCCGCCAGCATGGGATGGATGGTCACACGGCTCGCCATGCACGTGATCATGGTCGTGGTGGTCATGGGACTCAGGCGCGTCGGCCTTGAGAAACTCGGGGTCGATGTCGAGCTTGGCGTTGAGGTTAAAGCCGCGCAGGTCAAACACATCGGCAATCGCCACTTCACCAAAATGCACCGCTTTTTGCGGCGCGCGCGGGTTCATCTGCTTCAGGCGGTGCATCAGCGCCTGGACCTCGCCCTCGGCCACCAGGTCGGTTTTGCTGATGAATATCTGGTCGGCAAACCCCACTTGGCGGCGCGCTTCCTGGCGCTCGTTGAGCTGGGTTTCGGCGTGTTTGGCATCCACCAGGGTCAAGATCGAGTCCAGCAAATACTGCTCGGCAATTTCTTCATCCATGAAAAAAGTCTGCGCCACGGGGCCCGGGTCGGCCAGGCCGGTGGTTTCAATCACCACGCGGTCAAAGTCCAGCAGCCCCTTGCGCTTTTTGGCGGCCAGCAACTGCAGCGTTTCGCGCAGATCTTCGCGAATGGAGCAGCAAATGCAGCCGTTGTTCATCTGGATGATGGTTTCCTCGGTGTCATTGACGAGGATTTCGTTGTCGATGTTTTCCTCGCCAAACTCGTTTTCGATGACGGCAATCTTCTGGCCGTGGGCCTCGGTCAGCACGCGCTTGAGCAGCGTGGTTTTGCCCGAGCCGAGAAAGCCCGTGAGGATGGTGACAGGAATCAAGCTCATGGTGTTTTCCTAAAAAACGGAGTGGCAAGTTTAGCGGTGCGGTCAAGTCCTTGGGCCGGCATGGGCAAGCGCAGCCTGCGGGCTGGACGCACTCACCCTGCCGGGCGTTTGACCAGCACCAGGCCCTTGAGGTATTCGCCTTCTGGAAAGGCAATCGTCATGGGGTGATCGGGCGCGCCGCCCATGCGTTCGGTGATAAAGGCGTCCACGCCCGCATCGGTGCCGGCCGACGCCACGATTTTGTGAAACAAGTCGGCGCTGATGCCGCCCGAGCACGAATAGGTGAACAGCACGCCGCCCGGCGCCAAAATGGCCAGCGCCAGCCGGTTGATGTCCTTGTAGGCGCGGGCTGCGCGCTCGGCGTGCTTGACGGTGGGCGCGAACTTGGGCGGGTCCAGCACGATGGCGTCAAAGGTTTTGCCTTCCCGCTGGTACTGGCGCAGCATCGCGTTGACATCAGCGTCCAGCATGGTGGTGCGGCTGGCATCAAAGCCATTCAGGGCGACATTGGCTTTGGCGCGCTCAATCGCCGGGCCGGACGAGTCAATCGAGGTGACATGTCCGGCACCACCCGCGAGTGCTGCCACGGTGAAGCCGCCCGTGTAGCAGTAGCAGTTCAGCACGTTTTGAAACTTCAGGCGGCGCGTGGCGGCGGCAAACTTCTGGCGGCTGTCGCGCTGGTCCAGGTAAAAACCGGTTTTGTGGCCTTCCGCCACATCCAGGCTCAGCTTCCAGTCGTGCTCGGTGATGACGACAGCCGTGCCCAGCGCCGGACTGTCCAAGTCAGGGCCGCAGAACCGGCTTTGCCGGGCTGCAGGCGCAGCGGCCCCCTCGGGGGGCAGCGAACCACGCGCAGCGGGGAGCGTGGGGGCTGGGTACGCCAGCCAGCCGGTGGCTTCGGGCAAGCCTTCCAGCGCGCGCACGCTGGCGTCGGAGCGCTCGTACAGCCGCGTCAAGCCGGTTTGTTCCAGCAGCGACTGAACGATCACGCTTTTCCATTTTTCGGTACCGCAGCTTGAAAACTGTGCCACCAGCGTGTCGGCATAGCGGTCGACCACCAGGCCGGGCAGGCCATCGGACTCGCCATGAATCAGACGCAGGCCGTTACTTTTTATATCAAAACGCCCCCTGGCCTTTATCGCCTGATCGATGCGCGCTGCAAAAAAAGAAGCATCAATGCGCTGGGACTCGTCAAAGCTCCAGACCCGAGCCCGGATTTTTGAGCTGGGACTGAAAGCGGCCCAACCCAGAAACTGGCCCGCGTGGCTTTCTACCCGCACCGTTTCACCGGCGTCTGCTCCACCACTGGCAATGGCGCCATCAAAAATCCAGGGATGGCGACGCAACAAGGAACGCTCTTTACCGTCTCGAAGTCGAATTATTTTCATGCGTCTATTGTCACGGCTGGCTTTGGGGCAAAGCAGCTGCTAGCCATGGATAGAAAAAATTTGCGACAACTAGAAACAAATAATTGCAGGCATTTCCTTGTTCACACGATGGGCTATGGGTCTTTAGTTCATTCAACGGCATGGTCCCGCACCGTTCTGGATCTGGACACCAGCAAGCAGCCAGCCGCCCTGATGTCTGCGCTCAGCGCCATTTCGCTGCGCGACCCGGCCTACGGCTTGTAGGTTGTCTTCATTACCCTGACGGCCCTGACCCAGGCCAAGGTCACCGGCATCGCTGGACTGCACCGCTGGCCACAGCCAGCCTGGTGGAATGTGGATGGTCCCGTTCCAGGACTCGGACGCCCAGGGCCTGCTGACAAAGCCCGAACAGCAGCCTGGCGAAAAGACCAAAGCTGCCTGGCCCCTGAACCAGCGAACTCAGTCTTTTGAGGTGTCGCCGGCTCCAGGCTTGCGGGGCAAGCCTGCGGCGGCAGACGATGCGCGCGCAGAAAGGGCGCGCGGATGGGCCGCGTCATAGATCTTGGCCAAATGCTGGAAATCAAGCCGCGTATAGACCTGGGTGCTGGTGATGTTGGCGTGTCCCAGCAGCTCCTGCACCGCGCGCAGGTTGCCGCTGGACTGGAGCACATGGCTGGCAAACGAGTGGCGCAGCATGTGCGGGTGTACCGGGGTAGCCAGCCCCGCCTTCAGGGACCGCTGCTTCAGTCGCACCCGAATGTGCTGGGGCGTGAGCCGGGTGCCACGCTGGTTGATGAAAAGCGCGTCCCCGCCCGCCGCCACTGACCCGTTACTGGTCAGGTGCCAGCTGCTGCGCGCCGCCAGCCAGGCCTGCAAGGCCTGAAGCGCCGGACGGCCGACCGGCACGCTGCGCCGCTTGCCGCCCTTGCCCAGCACATAAGCCTGCGCATCATCCATGTCGATCCAGCCCATCGCCGTGGCGCTGGCCCGCACATCCAGCCCGACCAGTTCGCCAATGCGCAGCCCGCAGCCGTAAAGCAGTTCGGTGATGCACTGGTCTCTGGCCTCCAGCTGCGGCGCATCGATGCCGGGTTTGGCCTGGTAGCTGGCCAGCTGGACCGCCTCGTCCACGCTCAAGGCCTTGGGCAGCGGCCTGGGGGCTTTGGGCGCACGCACGTTTTGCACCGGGTTGCCGCTGACCAGGCCTTCCCGGCCCAGCCAGGTGTAGAACCCGCGCCAGCCCGACAAAATCAGCGCAATTCCGCGGCCGCTGCGCCCGGCGCCGTGCATTTGCGCCACCCAGCGCCGGATCTGCAGGTGGCCCACGTCGGTCAGCGCCACGCCGGCGCGCCGGGCTTGCGTCTGCAGCTTTTCAAGGTCCAGCGTATAAAGCGCCACGGTGCGCGGCGCCAGACGTTTTTCAACCCGCACATGCGCCAGATAGCGCACCACCAGCGGGTGCAGCGCCAGTTCAGGCTCGGAAGCGGGCAGTGCCTGGGTCATGCGGACCGTCAGAACGTTAGGCTTTTATGCGGCGGTGCCCTGAGCGGGAACCTGGGGCCGCAGCCGCGACATCGCCGCGCCGGCCAGTTCACCCAGCCGCGCCAGGAAATCGGTTCCCATGTCGCTGTGAAAACGTGCGGGTTCGGGTGACGCCAGCACCAGCAGACCCACCACCGGTGCGCCAGCGGATGCCCGCAAGGGAATCAGGGCCACCGACAACGCCAGCGCAGGCTCCGCCAGCCAGCTGACCGCCTCAAACCCCGAGTTGGCACCGCAATAAGGCGCGCTCAGCGAAGCGGCAAAGGTCTGCACGTCGCTGCTGATCCCCGATGCGAAACCCTCTGTTGAAAAAATGCCATTCACGCCCCAGACCTTGATGGCCGCTTGCGGGATCTGGAATTCGGTGACGATGCCGTCAGCCGCCGCCGCAGGCAGATCGCGCGCCTGCGCCGTCTGCAGCAGCTTGCAGGTCCAGCGCTGCAGCTTGTCGGCAATGCCCACGTTGTCCTGCCCGTGACGGATCATGTCGACCACCCGGGTTTCCAGCCCCTTGATTTTCTCGCGCAGCATGCCGGCCTGACGCTCCTGCAGGCTGACCGCGCGGTTGCCGTGGCCGCTGGAGAGCTGCACCGAGGAAAGCAGCTCGGCGTGTCGCTCAAAAAAGTCCGGCGTATTGGCCAGAAAATTGGCGATGTCGTCTTCGGTGATGGGATGTTCAGTTGAGATCATGCTGGCATTGTCGCCAGTTTTTGGGGCGGCGAACAGACCATCCCACACCGGTCAGGGCAAGTCGGGAACGTCGATCTCTGCGCTGAACACGGTGGTGGCCGGGCCCGTCATCATGACCGGCGCGTCGGGCGACCCCGACCATTCGATCGTGAGCGGACCGCCGCGCGTCAGCACCTCGACCCGCGCATCCAGCAAGCCCCAGCGTATGCCCGCCACCACGGCCGCGCAGGCGCCCGTGCCGCAGGCCAGCGTTTCGCCGGCGCCGCGCTCGTAGACGCGCAAGCGGATCTGGCTGCGCGACACCACTTCCATGAAGCCAGCGTTGACGCGCTTGGGGAAACACGCGTGATGCTCAATCAGCGGACCCATTTCAGCGACACGCGCGGACTCGACATCGTCCACCAGCTGCACAGCGTGGGGATTCCCCATCGACAGAACCGCTACAAAAACAGGCGCTGACGGCGACCGTTCACCAAGGGCTAAAGGCCATTTCTCCCATGAACCAACGGCCTGCGGCGTCAAACCGGCCGCATCAAACGGGATGCGCTCCAGTTCAAACACCGGCGCACCCATGTCCACCGTCACCTGGCCGTCGGCCTGCAGGCGCAGCGTGATCACGCCGTTCATGGTTTTGACGCGCACGGTGTCCTTGTCGGTGAGCCCCTGCTCGCGCACAAAACGCACGAAGCAGCGCGCGCCATTGCCGCACTGCTCGACCTCGCCACCGTCGGCGTTGTGGATCACATATTCAAAGTCGATGCCTTCTGCCGGTGAGGGCCGCACCGTCAAAATCTGGTCGGCGCCCACGCCAAAGTGGCGGTCGGCCAAGAAGCGGTATTGCGCAGGGGTCAGCCCCAGGGCGCCGCGGGTTTCGTCGAGCACCACGAAATCGTTGCCCGCACCGTGCATTTTTGTAAATCGGATTCGCATCGTGCCATTATCCGTTGGGCCTGCGGCCAGGCGCGCAGCAGCAGCAAAAGCCAAGGCATTGTTGCCGGCGCCTAAGCAGCCGGCCAAAGCCGGGCCCATACTGCCTCGGCGGCTGGTGCCAGTGCGGCCGTGGCGCGGAAAAGCCGGATTTCCAGCGTCACGCGCCATTGCGGCCCTGCCGCGCTCGCCAGGCGGCCATCGGCCAGTTCAGTGCAGACCAGGCTGTGCGGCAGCCAGGCGACGCCCCGCCCTTCAAGTGCCATGGTCTTGAGCAGCACGGCATGGTGCGAGGTCATCACCGGCCTGAAGCGCTCCGCATCGAATGCGCCCGGCATCTGGTCGCGCATGATCTGGCCCAGCCCCGACGCCTGGCTGTAGGCCAGCACCGGCAAGGGTTCGGGGGTGTCGCTATCGATGCGGTGCTGCGGCTGGCCGCTGGCATCCGGCGCGCTGACCGGCACCAGACTGTCCTCGCCGACCCGCACAAATTCAAAGTCAGGCGGCAACAGCCGGGTCTGGAAGGCCGAGTGGCCGTAGCACAGCAAAAACTGCACGCGGCGCTGCAGCATCAGCTCTTCGCAGGCCTGGTAGCTGTCCGACACCATGTGGATGGGACCGAGCTGCAGCTGCTGCTCTACCGTTTGCAGCCAGCGCGGAAAGAAAGCGAGCGACAGCACATGCGTCGCCGCGAACTGCAGGCTGCGGCTGGCCTGCGCCCGGGCTTCATGGGCGCGGGTGCGGGCCTGCATCAGCCGCAGCACCACCTCGCGCGCCGTGACCACGAACACCTCGCCGGCGGGCGTGGGCGCCGCCGGATGCCGGGCACGGTCAATGAGTTCGACGCCGGCCCATACCTCCAGCGCACGAATGTGGCGGCTGAACGCCGGCTGGGCAATGGCGCGTGCCTGCGCGGCACGCGAGAAATTGCCGGTTTCGGCCAGGGCAAGGAAATCCTCCAGCCATTCCAGGTCAAGCGGTCGGTTGACGGGTCCCATCGTTCAGCTTCCTTTGAATAGTTGTATGCGATTCGAGTATTGGACGCCAGCCCCGCTGGTGCGGATGATCGGCCCAGTCATTCAAACCAGGAGACTTTTTCAAACCTGCCTTCCATCGCAAATTATCGCGGCCCCGTTTCAGCCCCCAGCGGCTCGTCGCTGGCCCGCTAACCCTATTCACCTTGAACCCCCACACCATGAAAATCATCGACATCATCGAATCCACCCGGCCCATCAAGTCGGACATCCGCAACGCCTACATCGACTTCTCGAAAATGACGCTCAGCCTCGTCGCGGTCGTGACCGATGTGGTTCGTGACGGCAAGCCGGTCATCGGCTACGGCTTCAACTCCAACGGCCGCTACGGCCAGGGCCAATTGATCCGCGAGCGCTTTCGTCCGCGGGTGCTGGAGGCCGAGGCCTCGACCTTGCTCGATGAAACCGGCAACAACCTCGACCCGCACAAGATATGGGCTTGCATGATGTCCAACGAAAAACCGGGCGGCCACGGCGAGCGCTCGGTGGCGGTCGGCACGCTGGACATGGCGGTGTGGGACGCCACGGCCAAGATCGCCGGGCTGCCGCTGCACGAGCTGCTGGCGCAGCGCTACGGCAACGGCGTGGCCAATCCGAAGGTGTTCGTCTATGCCGCCGGCGGCTATTACCACCCCGGCAAAGGCATCCAGGGCCTGCTGGACGAGATGCAGAGCTACCTGGACCGGGGCTATACGGTGGTGAAGATGAAGATCGGCGGCGCCCCGCTGGCCGAGGACATGCAGCGCATCGAAGCCGTGCTGGGCATGCTCAAGCCTGGCCAGCAACTGGCGGTCGATGCCAACGGCCGCTTTGACCTGGCCACGGCGGTGGCCTACGGCAAGGCGATGGCGCAGTACCCGCTGTTCTGGTACGAGGAAGCCGGCGATCCGCTGGACTACGAACTGCAGGCGCGCCTTAGCGAGCGCTACACCGGACCCATGGCCACCGGCGAGAACCTGTTTTCCATGCAGGATGCGCGCAACCTGATCCGCTACGGCGGCATGCACAAGGACCGCGACTGGCTGCAGTTTGACTGCGCGCTGAGCTACGGCCTGGTCGAGTATTTGCGCACGCTGGACATGCTGAAAGAATACGGCTGGTCGCCCAGCCGCTGCGTGCCGCACGGCGGGCACCAGATGTCGCTGGCGATTGCCGCCGGCCTGGGCCTGGGCGGCAACGAGTCCTACCCCGACCTGTTCCAGCCCTATGGCGGCTTTCCCGACGGCGTGAAAGTGGAGAACGGCTACGTGACATTGCCGCCGCTCCCCGGCATCGGCTTTGAAGGCAAGGCCGACCTGTATGCGGAAATGAAGGCCTTGACGGCCTGAAGGCACGGCGCGGGCAAGCGCACTTCGTGCACTTTGTGCGCTTTGTGCGTTTCGCTGCAAAATCAGGAAATGCCAAGAACTTCCCAACTCCTGTACCCGCAGCGCGACCCCGCACCCACCCGCCCCGCCGCCACCGTGCTGCTGCTGCGCGACAGCGCCGAGGGCATTGAAGTGCTGATGACCCGGCGCGCCATGACGGCCAGCTTTGCACCCGGCGCCTACGTCTTTCCCGGCGGCGGCATTGACGCAGCCGATGCGGCGGCGCACCGGCATTCCACCCGGCGCGCCAGCCAGAGTGATCTGCACCTGACGCAGGCCATTGCGGCGATCCGCGAAAGCTTTGAGGAACTCGGCGTGCTGCTGGCGCACCACCGCCATGGCGGCTATGTCACCAGCGAGGACATTGCGGGACTGGACCGCAAGGCCCCGTTTGCGGCGCAGTGCGAGGCGCGCGGTCTCACGCTGGCCGGCAGCCAGGTGTTTGTGCTGGCCCACTGGGTCACCGACCGCGACCTGCCGCGCCGCTTTGACGTGCCTTTTCTGGTGGCCCGCATGCCCGAAGGCCAAAGCCCCGTGGCCGATGAAGCAGAACAGTTCGATCCGGTCTGGGTGCGCCCGTCCGAGGCCCTGGAGCGGCACCAGCAAGGCGGCTTCTTCATGATTTTCCCGACGCTGCGCACGCTGGAGCGGCTACAGCATTACGCCCATGTCGACGCGGTGCTGCAGGCCTGCGCAAGCGAAGCGCCGCTCTGGACATCCTGCCCGCGTGCCGGCCTGCTGGCGGGCCAGGAATCGCGCTTCATGGAACACGATTCGCCCTACGGCGAGCTGGCGCTGACCAGCCCCGATGGCCAGATCGTGCACAGCCTGGACTGGCAATGCGCCAAGCCCGCCCCGCTGCTTAAAAACGTCAGGCGCCTGACCGCGCCCAACCCCGGCATGATGACCGGGCCAGGCACCAACAGCTATCTGGTGGGAGACGCAGACAGCGGCTACATCGTGATTGACCCGGGCCCCCATGATGCCGGCCATGTGCAGCGCCTGTACGAGGCCACGGGCGGGCGTATCCAGGCCATCGTCTGCACCCATTCCCACGCCGACCATTCACCGGCCGCCGCCCCTTTGCAGGCGCTATGTGCCCACCGTCCGCCGATTCTGGGGCTGGCGTCCCGCCCCACCGCACGCCCCGATGCGCAGTTCACCCCCGACAGGGAGCTATTAAATCAGGAGCTACTTGTACTGACAGGAAATGGGCTGCAGCACACTTTGATGGTTATTTTTACGCCGGGCCATGCCGCCAACCACCTGTGCCTGCTGCTGCTGGAAGACGGCCTGCTGTTTTCAGGCGACCACATTTTGAACGGCAGCACCACGGTGATCAGCCCGCCCGATGGCGAGATGACGGCCTACCTGGACGCGCTGGACACGCTGGGCGCTGCCTGCGACGCGCACCAGATCGACTTCATCTTGCCGGCCCATGGCCATGTGCTGGGCGCCGCCCGGCAGTCGATTACCCAGCTCAAGGCGCACCGCCTCAAGCGTGAAGCCAAAGTGGCAGCGGCCATGCAGGCCCAGCCCGATGGCACGCTGAACGACTGGCTGGCGCGAGTCTATGACGACACGCCGCCACGCCTGTGGCCTGTGGCGATGCGCTCGCTGCAAGCCCATGTGGACCGGCTCCGGGCGCTGCAGGACTTGGCGCACATGTAAGCCCGCAGCAGCCTAGGTTTATACTTTTTATCCGGGTTTCCAACACCTCAAACCGCCAGGCCGCCGTGGCCCGCACCCTTTCATTTCCTGCCCTTCACCCTATTGAGGTTTCTCATGGCTTCCATCACGACACGACATTTCCTTCAAACGGCAGGCACCCTGGTGGCGGGCCTGGTACTGGCCGCCTGCAGCAAGCAGGAACCCGCCGCCAGCGCACCTGCGGCCCCAGCGCCAGCCGCCAGGATTTACGTCGTCGGCACGGACGCCGCCTATGCCCCGTTTGAATCGCAGAACGAAAAGGGCGAGATCGTCGGCTTTGACATCGAGGTGGTGCAAGCCGCGGCACAACAAGCCGGCATGGACGTGAAATTCCTGAACACCCCGTGGGAAGGCATCTTCAACTCCCTCGGCCAGGGCGACCGTGACCTGCTGGTGTCGGCCATCACGATCACGGACGAACGCAAGCAGACCATGGATTTCTCGACGCCCTATTTTGATGCGCAGCAACTGATCGCAGTGAAAAAGGACTCAAAAATCGCCAAGTTCGATGAGCTCAAAAACCTCAAGGTGGGCGTGCAGAACGGCACCACCGGCGACGAGGTCATCACCAAGCTGCAGGGCAAGGACAGCGCCAACGTCAAGCGCTTTGAGTCAACGCCGCTGGCCCTGAAGGAGCTGGAAGGCGGCGGCGTCGATGCCGTGGTGGCCGACAACGGCGTCGTGGTGCACTATGTCAACAACAATGTCAATGCGCAGTTCAAGACCATCAGCGACGCGAGTTTCAAGGCCGAACAATACGGCATGGCGGTCAAAAAAGGCAACGCCGATCTGCTGGAAAAGATCAACAAGGGCCTGGCAGCCATCAAGACCGACGGCAGCTATGACCGGATCTACGCCAAGTACTTTGGCGCGGCGCCTGCGGCACCCACCGCTGCGGCCTCGAAGTAAGCCAGCAAGTCGCGGCTGACCCCTGCCCACCGGCGGATCAGCTCGTGAAAAGCTGCCCGCGTGCGGCCTGGGTGATGGCCGCCACGCACGGGTGCGTGATGCGCCGCTCGACCGAGACAGCATAGAAATCCTCCACCATCTCCCTGGTGCGGCCAATCACCTCCACCCCGTATTGCGTGAGCGTCTCGGCCTCCAGCACGCTGGCCGACATGAAAACGCCCCGCCCTTCGCGCCCAAACGCTTTCATCAGCGCGCCATCGTCAAACTCGCCAATGATGCGGGGGTGAATCTGGTGCCTGGTGAACCAGGCCTCCAGATGCTTGCGCACCGATGAGGACGCGCCCTGAATCAGCATGGGCGCATCGTTCAGGCACTGGGGGAAATCGCCTTTCAGCACGCTTTTAAGCGCCGGCGCGCAGAAAAAGCTCATGGGCGTGCTGCCCAGCAGGTGGTTGAAGGCCTTGATGCTGACGCGGCCCGACATCGGTTCATCGGCCATCACCAGGTCAAGCCGGTGCAGTGCCAGCTGGGCCAGCAAATCAGGAAACTTGCCCTCGCTGCAGATCAGCCGCACTGGCTCGCGCAACGACAAGGCGGGCTCCAGCAGACGGTACACCACGGACTTGGCCACCGAATCGGCCACCCCCACGCGAAAGTCCAGCACCTTCTGGCCCTCGCGCGCCTGCCGCAGGGCGCTCTCCATTTCGGCCCCCAGGGTAAATATCTGGTCCGCATAGTCCAGGGCCACCCGCCCCTCGTCGGTCAGCTCCAGCCGACGCCCGCTTTTACGAAACAGCTGGCGGCCCAGCCACGCCTCCAGCAGCTTGATCTGCCCGGACAGGGTCTGCGGCGTGGTGTGCAGCTGCTCGCCCGCCCGCACGATACCGCCGGCCTTGGCGGTCACCCAGAAGTAATACAAGTGCTTGAAATTCATGGCCTGACTTTCCGTAAATGGCTTGAAAAAAGAGCCGTCAGCTTAGCTTATTGTTCGCATTTTTCGAAATGAAATTGATTTAAATACGAATTTACACGAAGTAATTACTTCCCTATAGTCATGCTTTTACGTCATTTTTGACGCCCCATAGGAGAACAGACATGCGTTTGAGCACCAAAAGCCGTTTTGCGGTCACTGCCATGATAGATATTGCCCTTCGCGAAAACGCAGGGCCGGTCTCGCTCGCCGACATCGGGGGGCGCCACCAGATTTCGCTGTCCTATCTGGAGCAGTTGTTCAGCAAACTGCGCCGGAGCGGGCTGGTGGAAAGCACGCGCGGCCCCGGCGGCGGCTATTCGCTGGGCCGGGCAGGCGAGGCGATTTCCGTGGCCGACATCATCGGGGCGGTGGAAGCCCCTGCCAGCAAGTCCGGCCGGGGAGAGGAGGCCGTGGCGCAACAAGCCAGCACTGGCGAGTGGATGACCAAGGACTTGTGGGCCGCCCTGAATGCCAAGATGCTGGCGCACATGCAGTCCATCAGCCTGCGCAACCTGGCCAGTGAGCAGCGCGCCAAGGGTGTAAAAATTGAGCCGCGCACTGTCGCCAAACGCGGCGTATACCAAGCGCCCAAACCCCAGTCCGTGCGCACCACGGCGCCCAATTCGGTGTTTGCGCTGGGCCGTTCGCTGCTGGCCAGCCGCTGAACGCAGACCAGGCGCAGCCTGGTCAAAATAAAAGTGTGAAGCCCGCCGATAAGCCGGATTTTGTGCGCCAGGCTTTCTTGCCCGAAAGCAAGTTGGCCCGGTGTGACCGCCATTAATCTGGGCCGGGAGTCGCCTACCCGGCTCGGTGCCACCTACCCGCCAGCTCTGCGGAACCACATCAATGCTGGCCTATTTGGTGTTGCTGCGCGTAGAGATTGCCCGTTTCACCCGGACTTAACCGGCTCGTCTCTGTTGCTCTGATCCTCACCTCACGGTGGAGAGGTATTACCTCCTACGCTGTCCTGTGCAGTCCGGACGTTCCTCCAGTGCCAGGTTTCCCATACGGCACCAGCGGCGGTCTGGCAGGCTTCACCCCTCTATTATGGCAGTGCGCCACAATGTACTTTTGCCTGCCAACAACGAAAAAGGAGCCCCCATGAAAGCCGACAACATCCTTGCCACCATTGGCAACACCCCGCACGTCCGCATCCAGCGCCTGTTTGGCCCCGATACCCAGGTGTGGATCAAATCCGAACGCAGCAACCCGGGCGGCTCGATCAAGGACCGCATTGCGCTGGCCATGGTGGAGGCAGCTGAGCAGTCCGGCGCGCTGCAGCCCGGCGGCACCATCATCGAGCCGACCTCGGGCAACACCGGCATTGGCCTGGCCATGGTGGCGGCCGTGAAAGGCTACCAGCTGGTGCTGGTGATGCCCGACAGCATGTCGGTCGAGCGCCGCCGCCTGATGCTGGCCTATGGCGCCAGTTTTGACCTGACGCCGCGCGAAAAGGGCATGAAGGGCGCCATTGCCCGCGCCCAGGAACTGGTGGCCGGCACACCCGGCAGCTGGATGCCGCAGCAGTTTGAAAACCCGGCCAACATCGAGGCGCATGCGCGCACCACGGCACAGGAAATCCTGGCCGACTTCCCTGAAGGGCTGGACGCGCTGATCACCGGCGTTGGCACTGGCGGCCACCTGACCGGCTGCGCCAAGGTGCTCAAGGCCGCCTGGCCGCAACTCTTGGTGTTTGCAGTGGAGCCCACAGGCTCGCCAGTAATTTCGGGTGGCGCCCCGGCCCCGCACCCGATCCAGGGCATTGGCGCCGGCTTCATTCCCAAGAACCTCGACACCAGCCTGCTCGACGGCGTGATCCAGGTCGATGCCGAGCCGGCCCGCGAAATGGCGCGCCGCTCGGCGCGCGAAGAAGGCATGCTGGTCGGCATTTCGTCAGGCGCCACGCTGGCGGCCATTGCGCAAAAGCTGCCGGAACTGCCTGCTGGCGCACGCGTGCTGGGCTTTAACTACGACACCGGCGAGCGCTACCTGTCGGTCGAAGGCTTTTTCCCCGCCTGAGCAGCCCTGCGCCTGCCCGCTGCTGCGCCGCAAGGCAGCAGCGGGTGGTCCGTTTCGTTTTATCATCGCTGCCTTCTGCTTGATAACCACGAGCCACGAAACGGAACGACCATGCTGCGACTGACTGAAATCAAACTCCCGCTGGAGCACGCTGAAAACGCGTTGCAAGACGCGATCCTTCACCGACTCCTCATCACGCCTGCCGATCTGGCGGGCTTCACGGTCTTCAAACGCAGTTTTGACGCCCGCAAGGCGGCCATCATGCAGGTGTATATCGTCGATGTGGAACTCGCCAGCGCCGCGCTGGAAGCTGCGCTGCTGGATCAACACGCCGGCAACCCGCACATCCTGCCCACACCTGACATGGCCTACTACCCCGTTGGCGTCGCCCCGACCAGCCTGCCACTGCGCCCGGTGGTGGTGGGCTTTGGCCCCTGCGGCATCTTTGCGGCTTTGGTGCTGGCGCAAATGGGGTTCAAGCCCCTAGTGCTGGAGCGCGGCACCACCGTGCGCCAGCGCACCCAGGACACTTGGGGTTTGTGGCGCAAGAACGTGCTCAATCCAGAGTCGAATGTGCAGTTTGGCGAAGGCGGCGCCGGCACGTTTTCAGACGGCAAGCTCTACAGCCAGATCAAGGATCCGCGCCATCTGGGGCGCAAGGTGATGAACGAGTTCGTCAAGGCGGGCGCGCCCGCCGACATCCTGTACGAAGCGCACCCCCACATCGGCACCTTCAAGCTGGTCAAGGTGGTGGAGAACATGCGCGAGCAGATCATTGCGCTGGGCGGCGAAATCCGCTTTCAGCAGCGCGTCACCGACGTACTCATTGAAGACGGACCGCAAGGCAAGCACATTCGCGGCCTCACGGTGCTGGACCAGGCCACCGGCCAGACGCAGGCGCTGCGCGCAGACCAGGTGGTGCTGGCGCTGGGCCACAGCTCCAGGGACACCTTCGCCATGCTGCATCAGCGCGGCGTGTATGTCGAGGCCAAGCCTTTTTCCATCGGCTTTCGGGTCGAGCACCCGCAGGGCCTGATCGACCGTGCCCGCTGGGGCCGTCACGCCGGCCACCCGTCGCTGGGCGCGGCTGAATACAAGCTGGTACACCACGCCAGCAACGGCCGGTCGGTGTACAGCTTTTGCATGTGCCCGGGCGGCACGGTCGTGGCGGCCACATCGGAGGTCGGCCGCGTCGTGACCAACGGCATGAGCCAGTATTCGCGCAACGAGCGCAACGCCAATGCCGGCATCGTGGTGGGCATTGATCCGCGCGACTATCCGGGTCATGAAGCCGGCGATCCGCTGGCGGGCATCGCGTTGCAGCGCCAGCTTGAATCCCATGCCTATGTGCTGGGCGGCAGCAACTACGAAGCGCCCGGCCAACTGGTGGGCGACTTTGTGGCGGGCCGGCCCTCTACAGGGCTGGGCAGCGTCAATCCGTCTTACAAACCAGGCGTGGCCATCGGTGATCTGTCATCGGCCCTGCCCGCCTACGCGATTGAAGCCATGCGCGAAGCCTTTCCGGCCTTTGGTCAAAAAATCAAGGGCTTTGACATGCACGACGCGGTGCTGACCGGCGTGGAAACGCGGACCTCGTCGCCCATCAAGATGAGCCGGGGCGAGGACATGCAGAGCCTGAATGTGCGCGGCCTGTATCCGGCCGGTGAAGGCGCGAGCTACGCGGGCGGCATCCTGTCGGCCGGCGTCGATGGCATCAAGGTGGCCGAGGCGGTGGCGCGCAGCCTGCTGGCCGACGCCGAAAGCGGAAGGCTGGCTGTCGTCTGACACCGCGCCAGCAACGGATAGGGGATACTTCGCCCTCACGGTTTAACACCGCAAACGCCACCAGAATGCCAAAGAGACCTGGCCGACCATTTTTTAAAAGCGACGCCAAGGCGCCGACCGAACCTCAACCTGACAGAACCGATTGATGACCGACACCACACCCACACCTGCTGCAACGGATACAACGGCGACAACTGCCGCAGCTGCTGCACCGCACGACGCGACTGAAGTAACAAATGCCCCCCAACGCCAGGCCCGGCGTGGCGGCCGCGGCCGGACACCGGCAAAACCGCAAAACCAGGCCCGCGCACCCCGCGCCGTGCACCCGGTGCTGCAGCAGCTTTTTGACCTGTACCCCAAGATGTTTGGCGCGCAGTTCCTGCCGCTCAAACTGGGCGTGTTCCAGGACCTGCTGGCGCTGCACCCCGAGCTGTTCAAGCGCGATGAACTGAAAGTGGCGCTCGGACTGCACGCCCGCTCCACCCGCTACCTGGAAAGCGTGGCGGCCGGCCTTCAGCGCCACGACCTCAAGGGCGAGCCCGTAGAACCCGTCGCGCCAGAGCATGTTCACCACGCCATCATGGAGGTCTTCCGGCGCCGCCAGGCGCGCTCCAACCAGGACTTGCGCCCGTACGCCCGCGCGCAATTGATCGAAGCAATTGAAGCGTCCGGGCTGAGCCGGGAAGACTACCTGCTGTGCGTGCGCCAGCAAGATGACGTGTCCACCGCCCTGCTCGACGAAGCATTTTCAGAGTTGGGGGCGCAGGCTGCCAAGCGCGAGGCGCTGCGCAAAACCTTTGAGGCCAGCGGCAAGACCGTTGCCGAGTTTTCCGATATGTACGGCATGGACCCGGACGAAGTGACCGAAACGCTGGAGCGGGCGCGCTTGGCGCAGGCAGTCCAGGCTGCGGCTGCTGCAAAGGTTCAGGAATTACCGATTGAGGCAATGCCAGCAGACGCAGGCACCCCCGCGCCATGAAAAAAGCCGGCTGAAAAGCCGGCCTTCCTGCAAGCGCGGGTGTTTCGATTAGCCCTGCACGTTCTGCAGCGCCGCGATGCGCTCTTCAATCGGAGGATGGGTGGCAAACAACTTGCCCATGCCGCCGGTTATGCCCATGGCCTCCACGGCCTTGGGCAATTCGCCGGGCTGCATGCCGCCCAGGCGCGCCAGCGCATTGATCATGGGCTGCTTTCGGCCCATCAACTGCGCAGCACCTGCATCGGCGCGGAACTCGCGGTGACGCGAAAACCAGGCCACCACGATGGCGGCGGCAAAACCGAGCACGATGTCCAGCACGATGGTGCTGACGTAGTAGCCAATGCCGGGGCCCGAGTTGTTGCTGTCGCCCTTGCGCAAGAAGCTGTCGACCGCATAGCCGATCACCCGCGACAAAAACACCACAAAGGTGTTCATCACGCCCTGGATCAGCGTCATGGTGACCATGTCGCCGTTGGCAATGTGGGCCACCTCATGGCTGATCACCGCCTCAATCTCTTCCTTGGTCATGCCCTGGAGCAGGCCGGTGGACACGGCCACCAATGAAGAGTTTTTAAACGCGCCGGTGGCAAAGGCGTTGGGCGCGCCTTCAAAGATCCCGACCTCGGGCATGCCGATCTGCGCCTTGTCAGCCAGCTTGCGGACGGTCTCGACAATCCAGGCTTCATCGGCATTTTGCGGACCATCGGCACCGTTGATCACACGCACGCCAGAACTCCACTTGGCCACCGGCTTGCTGATCAGCAACGAAATGATGGCGCCGCCAAAACCCATGATCAGCGCAAAACCGAGCAATGCCTGCAAGTTCAGGCCATTGGCTGTGAGAAAGCGGTTCACGCCCAGCAGGCTTGCAACAATGCCCAACACCGCCACGACAGCAATATTGGTCAGGATAAACAGAAAAATGCGTTTCATGGATTCTCCGGGGGATCGTTAAACAGGCAGAAGGAGCATAAGGGGCAACACGCCCGCATTGTGCAGTTCCATGCAGGAAATGGGGGGGTTACGGTCTAAATCAAGATTTCCGCAAGGACTCTGAACCAGGGCCCATGCACAACCTTATGGAGTTTCATCGGCGCGGGCGAAAAACCTTGGCGTCATCATAAAAGGAAAAATCTTCGTTTTCCGGCCACCAGCCCGGCACACCCAGCACCGGCAAGGGCGAAAAAGGCTTGCTGGCGAGCCTGGCGGCGCTCAGGTCATCCGCCATCCATGCATCGAGCTCTGCGATTGAGCGGATCGCCGGCTGGGCAAGATACACATGCGCCGTGATGGGTTTTCTGGGATGCACCAGCTTTTCAAGCAGCGCATGGCCAAACAGCACCAGCTGAGCCTCTTTCCAAAGTGGACGCAGGTCGACAAACAAGCGCCGCCAATCGTGAGCGATCAAGGCATCCCAGAGCGGCTGCGGCGCCAGCAAAAAGGCGGCGTTTTCGTCAAACACCGTCAGGGCGTCGCGCACCGGGCCACGTAGCGGAGCGACGCCTGCCACGGCAATTTCAGCGGCCTGCAACTGATTCAGTCGCTGCTTGGTCTGCGGAAAGCGCATCCAGCACAAACCATTAAAGAAGTCGTGCAAGCCTTCACGAGTCGGGCAGTTACCGCTATTGAAAATATAGCGCTCATAGGCTTCGCCCTGCGGCAGGTCGCCTTGCGGGACAAAGCGCACAGTAGCGCCATGCTCGCGGTTCAACGCTTCGGGCAACGACGTTCCGGCAGCAACAGATTGCTTCACCCGCTGGCCCGGCCCGCGCCAGCGGTCCAGCCAGGGCCGGCCCCAGTCAACGGCCTCCAGCGCCGGCAGGCACGCCGACGCAGGTGCATCAGCAGCCATCAGTTCCGAGCCGGTCTGGACAGTCTTTTGTCGCGCACCATCGGCGAGTTGTCTGCATCAACCCGCAAAGCTACGAGGGGTTTGCGGTCCATGGACGGCCTCATTCGCTGGCATTGAGCAATTTCCACGGCAGCGCTTCTCCCGAACGCAAGGGCTTCAACTCAGCCTCGCCAAACGCAAAACTGACGGGCGGTGTCCAGCTTTCCTTCTTGAGCGTGATGCTGCCCTGGTTGCGCGGCAGGCCATAAAAATCAGCGCCGTTGAAGCTGGCAAAGGCTTCGAGCTGGTCGAGCGCGCCAGCGGCGTCAAAGGCTTCGGCATACATCTCGATGGCGGCGTGGGCGGTGTAGCAGCCCGCGCAGCCGGTGGCGTGCTCCTTCAGATGCGCCGGATGCGGCGCGCTGTCGGTACCCAGAAAGAAGCGGGAATTGCCCGACGTGGCCGCGTCGACCAGCGCGAGCCGGTGCGTTTCGCGCTTGAGCACGGGCAGGCAGTAGTAATGCGGGCGAATGCCGCCGGTAAAAATGGCATTGCGGTTGTACAGCAGGTGGTGGGCCGTCAGCGTGGCCCCCAGGAACTGGTCTGACTCGGCCACGTACTGCGCAGCTTCCTTGGTGGTGATGTGCTCGAACACGATTTTGAGTTCGGGAAAATCGCGGCGCAGCGGAATCAGCTGGGTGTCGATGAACACCGCTTCGCGGTCGAACAGGTCAATCTCGGGCGAGGTCACTTCGCCGTGGACCAGCAGCAGCAAGCCTTCGCGCTGCATCGCATCCAGGGTCTTGTAGGTCTTGCGCAGGTCGGTCACGCCCGCGTCGCTGTTGGTGGTGGCGCCGGCCGGGTAGAGCTTGGCCGCCACCACGCCGGCGTCTTTGGCCCGCTTGATCTCGTCGGCGGCCAGGTTGTCGGTCAGGTACAGCGTCATCAGCGGCTCAAAGGCCATGCCCTCGGGCACGGCCGCCTGAATGCGTGCGCGGTAAGCCAGCGCCAGCGCAGCGGTGGTCACCGGCGGGCGCAAATTGGGCATGATGATGGCCCGGTCAAACTGCGCCGCCGTGTGCGGCACCACCGTTTGCAGGGCATCGCCGTCGCGCACATGCAGATGCCAGTCGTCGGGGCGGGTGATAGTGAGGGTAGTGGCTGAAGTCATGGGCTGAATTGTCGCATTGGCGGCATGGCGCCCTGCCAGACGCCACCTCACCCGGCGCTGAACAATGCCCTCAGGAGCGCCTTGCCAGCAACTGGGAAGCCAGTTGCGTCAATGCGTCGCTATAGACGTTCTGCGGCAATGCTTGCAAGGCGTCCAGGGCACGCCGCGCTTCCACGGCGGCAGCATCCCGCGTGGCCTGCAATGCGCCCGTCTGGTGAACGATCGCAATGATTTGCGCCATCTGCTCGGTTCCCCCGCTTTCAATCGCTTGCCGGATCAGCGCGCACTCCTGGTCCGTTCCGCGCTGCATCGCAATGATGAGGGGCAGTGTCGCCTTGCCTTCGCGCAGGTCGTCGCCCAGATTTTTGCCCATTTCCGAAACGTCGCCATCGTAGTCCAGTACATCGTCAATGACCTGAAATGCGGTGCCCAGCGCCTGCCCGTAGTCGGCACAATGCTGCTCGACAGCCGGTGACGACTGCGCCAGCACGGCCGCCAGCCGGGCACTGGCCTCAAACAGCTTGGCCGTCTTGGAACGGATTACGCGCAGATAGCCGGCTTCGTCGAGCGAAGCGTCGTGCGTGTTCATCAGTTGCTGCACTTCGCCCTCGGCAATCACGTTGGTCGCTTCGGAAAGGATTTCCATGATGCGCATATCCCCGGCATCCACCATCATCTGAAAGGCCCGTGAATGCAGGAAATCGCCCACCAGCACGCTGGCGGGGTTGCCAAAACTCTCGTTGGCGGTAGCGCGGCCGCGGCGCAGCGTGGACTCGTCCACGACGTCGTCATGCAGCAAGGTCGCAGTGTGAATAAACTCCACCACAGCGGCCAGGTTGAAGCGTTGCGCGCCACGGTAGCCCAGCGCGCCGCACATCAACAGCAAGAGCGATGGCCGCAGGCGTTTCCCGCCTGCGGCAATGATGTACTGCGACACCTGGCTGACCAGCGCCACTTCGGATTGCAGGCGAAGGCGAATCACCGCGTCCACCTCGCGCATGTCATCGGCAATCAGGGCAAGGGCTGCAGCGGTGTTTGAAGAATTGGCAGACAAGAGACAGTCCAGACGTTAAGTTTGGCCTGATTATAGAAAGCACTTGCGCCCATCGCTCCCCGATCCAGGGCTGGCGCCGCAAATCGCCCGCCGGGCGGGAACTTGCCTGTTTTGAGGCACCATGCTAGAATACTTGGCTCTGTGGGAATCCGTCCGCAGAACTCAATTTACGAGGTCTCACATGTACGCGGTCATAAAAACCGGCGGCAAACAATACAAAGTTGCTGCTGGAGAAAAAATTAAAGTAGAACAGATCACTGCGGACGTAGGCCAAGAGATCGTTATTGACCAGGTATTGGCTGTCGGCGAAGGCAGTTCAATCAAGGTTGGTACGCCCTTGGTTTCCGGCGCAACTGTTACGGTCACTGTCGTGTCTCACGGCAGGCACGACAAAATTCGCATTTTCAAAATGCGTCGTCGCAAGCACTATCAAAAGCGCCAGGGTCACCGGCAGAACTTTACTGAACTGCTTATCGGCGCTATCGCCGGTTAATCAGTAAAGTACCAGGAGTAACGAAAAATGGCACAGAAAAAAGGCGGCGGCTCTACGCGAAACGGGCGTGATTCACAGCCCAAAATGCTCGGCGTCAAGAAATTTGGCGGCGAAGTGATCAACGCAGGCAGCATCATCGTGCGCCAGCGCGGCACCAAGTTCCATCCAGGCGTCAATGTCGGCATCGGCAAAGACCACACGCTGTTTGCACTGGTTGATGGTTCGGTATCCTTTGCCATCAAGGGCGCGCTGAACAAGCACACCGTCAACGTGACCCCGGCGTAAGCCGATCACTTCGATGGCATCGAAGCCCCGACCTGTCGGGGCTTTTTTGTTTGTAAACTGCCCCCAAGTAATCCTTCCCTACGCACTCCCCATTCCATCATGAAATTTGTTGACGAAGCTTATATTGACATTGCCGCAGGCGATGGCGGGAGCGGCTGCGTCTCGTTCAGCCACGAAAAATACAAAGAGTTCGGCGGCCCGAACGGAGGGGATGGCGGACGCGGCGGCCACGTATATGCCGTCGCGGATATCAACCTCAACACCCTGGTGGACTTCCGTTTCTCGCGCCGCCACGAGGCACGTAACGGCCAGCACGGCATGGGCTCGGACATGTTTGGCGCAAAAGGCGACGACGTTATCCTGAAAATGCCGGTCGGCACCATCCTGACCGATGCGGAAACCGGCGAAGTTCTTTTTGAACTGCTGGTGCCTGGCGAGCAAATTCTGATCGCCAAAGGCGGCGACGGCGGTTTTGGCAACCTACGCTTCAAAAGCTCCACCAACCGTGCGCCGCGCAGCAAAACACCAGGCTGGCCCGGCGACCGCAAAAGCCTGAAGCTTGAACTGAAAGTACTGGCCGATGTGGGCCTGCTCGGCATGCCCAACGCCGGAAAGTCGACCTTCATCTCGGCCGTGTCCAATGCACGTCCGCGTATTGCCGACTATCCCTTCACCACCTTGCACCCCAACCTGGGCGTGGTGCGGGTTGGCCCGGAGCAAAGTTTTGTGGTGGCTGACTTGCCAGGCCTTATTGAAGGCGCTTCAGAAGGCGCAGGCTTGGGGCATTTGTTTTTGCGGCACCTGCAGCGCACCCGGCTTTTGCTGCACATTGTGGATTTGGCGCCCTTTGATGAAAACGTGGATCCGGTCGCGCAAGCCAAGGCAATTGTGGGCGAACTCAAAAAATACGACGATGCGCTGTCCAAAAAGCCGCGCTGGCTGGTGCTCAACAAGCTCGACATGGTCGACGCCGATCACCGGGCTGCTGTCGTCAAGGACTTTGTCAAGCGCTTCAAGTTCAAAGGCCCTGTTTTTGAGATTTCAGCCCTGACACGTGAAGGCTGCGAGCAACTCGTGAAAACGATCTACCAGCACGTCAAGGAAGTCCAGAAAAGTGAGCAGCCCGAGGAAGAAATAGATCCCCGGTTTGTCGAACTGCCGCCTGAGCCGCAATAACTTCTGGTTTTCGACTGACTCTCTGGCGGGCGCAAGGGGGCGCTTGCTATAAAAACAATAGCCTCTTGTGCCGGTACACAATGGGATAAAGCCTTAAAGTACAAAAATGCAAGCTCTTGCAGGTTCACCTGTTCTGCGCAACGCCAAGCGCATTGTGGTCAAAGTGGGCTCCAGCCTGGTGACTGACGAAGGCCGCGGCCTTGATGCCGTCGCCATCGGTCAATGGTGCGAACAGCTGGCCGCCCTGGTGAAAGACGGCTACGAGGTCATCATGGTGAGCAGCGGCGCCATCGCCGAGGGTATGAAACGACTGGGCTGGACCGCCCGCCCCAAAGCCATCCATGAATTGCAGGCCGCCGCCGCCGTGGGCCAGATGGGACTGGTCCAAGTGTATGAAACCCAACTGCGCAAAAACGGCGTTGGCAGTGCGCAGGTGCTGCTCACGCACGCCGACCTGGCAGACCGCGAGCGCTACCTCAATGCCCGCTCCACGCTGCTGGCCTTGCTGCAGTTGGGCGTGGTGCCGGTCATCAACGAAAACGACACCGTCGTCAACGACGAAATCAAGTTTGGCGACAACGATACCTTGGGCGCCCTGGTGGCCAACCTGGTCGAAGCGGATGCGCTGGTCATCCTAACCGACCAGAAGGGCTTGTACACGGCCGATCCGCGCAAGGACCCTGCGGCGCAATTTGTGCATGAAGCCCAGGCCGGCGATGCCGCCCTGGAAGCCATGGCGGGCGGTGCAGGCTCCAGCCTTGGCAAGGGCGGCATGATCACCAAGATTCTGGCCGCAAAGCGCGCAGCAGGCTCAGGCGCGTCCACCGTCATCGCTTGGGGGCGCGAGCCGCAAGTCCTGATCCGGCTGACGCAGGGCGAAGCCATTGGGACGCTGCTGGTGGCACAAACTCAGAAAATGCAGGCCCGCAAGCAATGGATGGCAGACCATCTGCAACTGCGCGGCGCCGTCACGGTGGATGCAGGCGCAGCCAGCAAGGTACGCAACGAAGGCAAGAGCCTGCTACCGATTGGCATGACCGCGGTGCAAGGCTATTTTTCACGCGGCGACGTGATTGCTGTCCGGGATCCGGATGGCGCAGAAATTGCGCGGGGCCTGGCCAACTATTCAAGCGCGGAAGCCGGTCTTATTTGCCGAAAGGCATCCTCGGAATTTGAAAAATTGCTGGGCTACACCGGCGAGCCGGAAATGGTTCACCGCACCAATCTTGTCCTCAGCCGGTAAATTTTCATGGATGCTGTGCATTGCATCCAGAAAAACTGCGACTGGAATGGCTTAGTTCTGGCCCTTTAGGCGGCTAATGATTTCCGGCACCGAAGACGGAGGCGCAGCGTTTTCGCAGGCGCCGGCCTTGGCAAATTGCAGCGCATGCCTTGACGCGGCGCCGCTAAAAAGCGAGCGCCACTCAGCATTGGCAACCGCACGCCACTGTCCATCCGGCGAATAACGTGCATACGTCTTGAATTCTGCGGTGGCACAGCGTATGCCCTCGTACATGACGTTTGTTGCGCCACTGGCACTGGTTGCGACCATCACATAGCGCACCACGCCGTCGCTGCGGGAAATACGAAGTGCCGCCGGATCGACACCATAGACCAGAGAGGCGCTAGGGGAAACGTCAAACGTCACCAGCTTGCTGACATCAAAGGCAGGCGGCGGCGGTACTTCAATTTCTTTCCAGTCCGGGTTGTCCACTGCCCGCTGCGCCCATACGGTTCCCGTCAGGCCGATTAAAAGCGCACCAAGAATTACCGAGGTCTGTTTTGATGTCACGTTTTCGTCGTCCCGGGATCAGCGCCAAAGCTGGTTTGTGGATCAGGCTCAAAAGTCGCGCCAGGCGGCAACTCGAACATGAAGCCAAATCCTGGCACGGCAACACGTTGGGCGTCCTGCGCACGGCCAGAACCGACCGCGCCGGCCAGGGTCACAGGCTGATCGCGCTGGTGCATGCCGGCACGCAAGTAGCGGTTGCGATGATCCGGGCGGGAATCGAACCGGAAATCACAACGCGGCACGAAGCGCGACAGTTCCGTGAGCGCCATTTCATAGACGCCACGCTTGAACTCCACCACGACATCGAGCGGCACCCAATAGTCGTTCCAGCGCCAGGCATCAAACTCTGGATGATCTGTGGCGCGCAGGTTCAAGTCCCAGTCGTGTCCGACCAGTTGTAGCAGGAACCAGATTTGTTTCTGGCCTTTGTAATGTCCGCGCGCATCGCGGCGGATGAACCGGTCAGGCACCTCATAGCGCAACCAGTCTCGGGTACGGGCAAGCACCTGAACGTGCTGCGGGTGTAATCCGACCTCCTCATGCAACTCGCGAAACATGGCCTGCTCGGGATTTTCGCCCCGGTCAATGCCACCCTGCGGAAACTGCCATGAGTGGGTACGGATACGTTTGCCCCAAAATACCTGACTTCTCTGGTTGAGCAAGATGATGCCGACGTTGGGCCGAAAGCCGTCCCGGTCAAGCATAATCAAACCTCAAATTTTTAAACTGCGTCCATTATGCACAGCGAAGGCCCCGGCGCCAAGCACAGCGCACGGTACCAGCCCCAAAACCACCCCCAAGCCCAGAAAAATAGCCCATGAAAGCCTCCCAGTTCTTCATTTCCACCTTGAAAGAAGCCCCTGCGGACGCGGAAGTTGTGAGCCATCAGCTCATGACCCGCGCGGGCCTGATTAAAAAACTGGGCGCCGGCATTTACAACTACATGCCCATGGGCCTGCGCGTGATTCGTAAAGTCGAGGCCATTGTTCGCGAGGAAATGAACCGGGCTGGCGCCATTGAAATGAGCATGCCGGTGATCCAGCCGGCTGAACTCTGGCAGGAAACCGGCCGGTTTGAAGCCATGGGACCCGAGATGCTGCGCATCAAGGACCGCCACGGCCGCGATTTCGTGATCCAGCCGACCAGCGAAGAGGTCATTACCGATGTGATGCGCCAGGACATCAGAAGCTACAAGCAGCTGCCCAAAAACCTGTACCAGATCCAGACCAAGTTCCGCGACGAGCGCCGTCCACGGTTTGGCCTGATGCGGGGTCGTGAATTCATCATGAAAGACGCCTACAGCTTTGACCGCGACCAGGCTGCAGCCAAGGTCAGCTATCAAAACATGGCGCAGGCCTACCGGCGAATTTTTGACCGTTTCGGCCTGACCTACCGCGCCGTGGCCGCTGACAGCGGCGCCATTGGCGGCGACTTGAGCGAAGAATTCCAGGTGATCGCTGCGACGGGCGAAGACGCCATCGTCTACTGCCCCAGCAGCGACTACGCGGCCAACATGGAAAAGGCCGAAGCGCTGGCGCCCGCTGGCCCACGCCAGCCTGCATCGCAAGCCATGGCCAAAACGCCCACCCCCGGCAAGGCGACCTGCGCCGAGGTCGCGGAGTTGCTCGGCATTGCGCTCGACACCACCGTCAAGTCCCTGGTACTGGCCACTGACCAGACCAACGAAGCCGGCGAAGTCATCAAGACGCAGGTCTGGCTGCTGCTGCTGCGTGGCGACCACAGCATGAACGAGGTCAAGGTCGGCAAGGTGCCAGGGCTGGCAAGCTTCCGGTTCGCCAGCCTGACGGAAATCGATGAGCATTTTGGCTGCGAGCCCGGCTACCTGGGACCGCTTGACCTCAAAAAGCCGGTCAAGCTGGTAGTGGACCGCGAAGTCGCCGTGATGGCCGACTGGATCTGCGGCGCCAATGAAGCTGACTTTCACATCACCGGGGTCAACTGGGGCCGTGACCTGCCAGAGCCCGACCTGATCGCCGACATCCGCAATGTGGTCGCCGGCGACGCCTCCCCCGACGGCAAGGGCGTGCTGGCCATCGAGCGCGGCATTGAGGTCGGCCATGTTTTCTACCTCGGCACCAAATACAGCCAGGCCATGAACGCCACCTTCCTCGGTGAAAATGGCAAGCCGCAGTTCATGGAAATGGGCTGCTACGGCATTGGCATTACCCGGTTGCCGGCAGCGGCCATTGAGCAAAACCACGACGAGCGCGGCATCATCTGGCCCGACGCGATTGCGCCGTTTACCGTAGTGCTGTGCCCGATCAGCCCTGACCGCTTCCCCGACGTCCAGGCGGCCGCTGACAAGCTCTACAAAGAACTTCTCGCCGCTGGCGTCGATGTGATTCTGGACGACCGCAACGAGCGGCCTGGCGCCATGTTTGCCGATTGGGAGTTGATCGGCGTGCCGCACCGCGTGACCATCGGGGACCGTGGACTTAAAGAGGGCCAGCTCGAATACCAGCACCGCCGGGACACCGCCGCCAGCAAGATTGATGCGGCTGGCGCGCTGGACTTCCTCAAGGGAAAACTGGCGCTGTGAGGACTGTTTGACCGCCTTGGATAAGCTCTCAAGAAGGAAGTGCCTGCTGCGCATAGCAAGTGCCGGAACACCGCTACTTTTTTCAGAGCAGGCAAGCGCTGGCTCTCAGCTTGAAGAGCCGCTCATGGACTCTGTGCGCACGGCCCTGAATGCGGCCATTGCCCATCGTGCGCCGCCGATACCAGACTTCAGGGACATTGAAAGCCGGCTGGTATACCTGCGCTGGCTGGGCGCCATGGGCGAGCGGCTCAAAAAGAAAAAGCCGGAATGGCAGATACGCAAGGAATTTCTTCAGACCGTCTGGTACGAAGCCAAGCGCGCCGGACTGGATGTGACACTGGTGCTGGGCCTGATTCAGGTCGAGAGCAACTTCCGCAAGTTTGCCGTGAGCCAGGTAGGCGCGCGCGGCTACATGCAGGTCATGCCCTTCTGGACGCGCGTGATTGGCGATGGCGACGCTGGCCAGCTATTTCAGATGCAGACCAACCTGCGCTTCGGCTGCGTGATTCTGCGCCACTACCTGGACCGGGAAAAAGGCGACTTGTTTCTGGGGCTGGGCCGCTACAACGGATCGCGCGGCAAGGCGCCCTACCCCAACGCGGTACTGGGCGCCAGCAAGCAGTGGGAATTTAACGGCTAGCGTGCTGCTTCAAGTCACCGGGGACGCCCACCGCTGCGTGCGTGGCACCAGAAAATTCGCGTTCCCGGGCAAACCAGTCCAGAACCGGAACCGTGCCTGGCAACACAGGCTGCACCGTGACGGGCAAAGCCTGCCAGGCAAACGACTGGCCTTCGCGCATCTGCAGCTCGCCGGTCCAGTCAAATACCTTGCAAAAATTCAGGCGGACCAGGGCGTGCGGGTAATCGACCATCTCGACCTTCCACGGGTGCACTGCACCGATGGTGATGCCGATTTCTTCCTTAAGCTCGCGGCGAAGCGCCTGCGCGACGCTCTCGCCGGGCTCCAGTTTGCCGCCCGGAAACTCCCAGTAGCCTTCGTAGACCTTGCCGCAAGGGCGCGACGTGAGCAGAAACTGGCCATCCGCCTGAATCAGCACGCCAACCGCCACCTCCACCACCTTGCGGTCTGCGCCGCCCTCGCGGGGCAGGCCGGCGTCGGCCATCAGCACCGGTGCGCTCATGACGCCCGGATATCGGGATGCTGACCGGCGTAGTCACGCGCAAACTGGTAGGCCACGCGCCCACTGCGCGAGCCACGCTCGAGCGCCCACACCAGCGAGGCCGGACGCGCTGCGGCAATCGCGTCTGGCGCCGCACCGAAGGACGACAGCCACTGGGCCACGATGCTGAGGTACTCGTCCTGGCTGAACGGGTAAAAGCTGACCCACAGGCCAAAGCGCTCGGACAGAGAGATTTTCTCCTCCACGACTTCACCAGGATGGACTTCGCCATCGTCGGTATGCGTGTAGGTGAGGTTCTCCATCATGTATTCGGGCAGCAAGTGGCGCCGGTTACTGGTGGCGTAGACCAGCACGTTGGGCGTCGCAGCGGCAATCGATCCATCCAGAATGGATTTGAGCGCCTTGTAGCCGGGCTCGCCTTCTTCAAAGCTGAGGTCATCGCAAAAAACGATGAATTTCTCGGGCAAGCCGGAAACCACCTCCACGATGTCCGGCAGATCCGTCAGGTCCGCCTTGTCGACTTCAATCAGCCGCAAGCCCCGGGCTGAATATTCATTCAGGCAGGCCTTGATCAGGGACGACTTGCCGGTACCGCGCGAGCCAGTCAACAAGACGTTGTTGGCCGGCTTGCCGCTGACAAACTGTTCGGTGTTGCGCTGGATCTTTTCTTTCTGGTCGTCGATCTCTTTCAGGTCGGTCAGGCGCATGACGCCCAGATGCCTGACCGGCTCCAGCGCGCCATGACCCGAACTGCGCTTGCGATAACGATAAGCAACGGATGCCGTCCAGTCCGGGGCCGACAAGGGTTGCGGCAAGACGGACTCGATCCGCGTCATCAGGGATTCCAGGCGCCCCATCAGGCGTTCAAACTGCTCGTTCATGCTTAGCTTCGGTAGTCGGCGTTGATCTTCACATAGTCGTAAGACAAGTCGCAAGTCCAGACCGTATCGGCGGCCTCTCCCCGGCCGAGCACCACACGCACTGTGATTTCACTTTGCTTCATGACGCGCTGCCCGTCGGCTTCCAGATAATCAACATGCCTGCCGCCATTCTTGGCCACCAGCACCTCATCGAGGTACAGATCTATTTTGGTCTGGTCCAGATCGTCAATGCCGGCGTAGCCGACCGCAGCCAGAATACGACCCAGGTTCGGGTCACTGGCGAAAAATGCCGTTTTGACCAGCGGTGAATGGGCGATTGCGTAGGCTACCTTGCGGCATTCCTCGCCGGTTTTTCCGCCTTCGACCTGCACAGTAATGAACTTGGTGGCGCCTTCTCCATCCCGCACAATCGCCTGCGCCAGCTTTTTCGCGATCGCCATCATGGCGGCGCGCAACACCTGGCCGTCCGTGCTGTCCAGGGAGGTCACCGGGGCATGTTGGGCCTTGTTGGTGGCAACGACCACAAATGAGTCGTTGGTGGACGTGTCGCCATCGATGGTGACGCGGTTGAAAGAGCCTTCCGCCAGTTCCCTGGCCAGCTGGTTCATGAGCGGCTGCGAAACACAAGCGTCGGTTGCCAGGAAACCCAGCATGGTCGCCATATTGGGCCGAATCATGCCGGCGCCCTTGCTGATGCCGGTAATCGTGACGGTAACGCCGCCCAGCGTAATGCGGGTTGAAAAGGCCTTGGCCACCGTGTCCGTGGTCATGATGGCCTCGGCCGCCTGGGCCCAGTTGTCTGGCCTGGCATCTGCCAGCGCGGCCGCAAGCCCGGCCACAATGCGGTCATGGGGCAAGGGCTCCATGATCACGCCCGTGGAAAACGGCAGGACTTGCTCGGGCGACAGATTGAGTGCGCGGGCCAGCGCGATGCAGCAGGCCTGCGCGCGGTTCAAGCCTTCGTCGCCGGTGCCCGCATTGGCGTTGCCGGTGTTGATCAACATGGCACGAATACCGTGGCTTTGACCTGCATTCCTGGCCATGTGCGCACGGCAAATTTGCACCGGCGCGGCACAAAACCTGTTTTGCGTGAAAACAGCCCCTACGCACGCACCCTCGTCCAGCAGTAACACGGCCAAGTCTTTGCGGTCCGCCTTGCGTATCCCCGCTTGCGTGATACCCCAGCGCGCGCCAGGCACAGGGTAGAGGTCCGCCGCAGGCGTAGCAAGCAAATTCACAGGCATGTTCTTGACTCCAGAAAACCAGGGATGGGTAGGTTAGCGCAGACGCAAGCCCGGCGGGCTCAGCTCAGCCTGCCGTGACAATTTTTATACTTATTACCCGAACCACAAGGACAAGGCTCGTTGCGGCCCACCCGCGGCACGACACCGCCCGGCATGGCATCGACTCGCCTTTGCGACGCTTCGTCCAACCGCGTTTCGATCTCACCGGTTTCGGTCGGAGCCGTGTAGGTAATGTTGGCAATATTCTCGGCCCGGCTTTCCAGCTCTTCAGCGACCTGGTCCAGCGGTTCCCCGGGCTGAACATTCACGGTCATCAGCACCTTGGTGACGTCGTTCTTGACGCTGTCGAGCAACTGGCCAAACAATTCAAAAGCTTCGCGCTTGTATTCCTGCTTGGGCTGCTTTTGCGCATAGCCGCGCAAGTGAATGCCCTGACGCAAATAGTCGAGCGCGCTCAGGTGTTCACGCCAGTGGCTGTCTATGCTTTGCAGCAGTACAACGCGCTCAAACTGGGTGAAATTTTCCTCACCAATCTTTTCAAGCTTTTCTGCAAAAGCAGCATTGGCGGCCACAAGCACCTTCTCGACGACGTCGTCATCGGTAATGGCCGTGGCCGTCTCAAGCTCCTGGCGCAAGGGAATCTCTATCTGCCACTCGTCACGCAGCACCTTTTCAAGGCCTGCCACATCCCATTGCTCTTCCACGCTCTCGGCGGGCACATATTGCCGCGTCAAGTCCGTGAAGCAGCCCTCGCGCAGGGATGCGATTTGCCCCTCCAGGCTGCCGGCATCCATGATGTCGTTACGTTGCTGGTAAATCACCTTGCGCTGGTCATTGGACACATCATCGTATTCAAGCAACTGCTTGCGGATGTCAAAGTTGCGCGCTTCCACCTTGCGCTGGGCTGACTCGATGCTGCGCGACACGATACCGGCCTCGATGGCCTCGCCATCGGGCATCTTGAGCCGGTCCATGATGGACTTGACGCGGTCACCCGCGAAAATGCGCATCAGCGGGTCATCCAGGCTCAGGTAAAAGCGCGACGAGCCGGGATCACCCTGGCGGCCTGAACGGCCCCGGAGCTGGTTATCGATACGGCGCGACTCGTGGCGTTCGGTCGCAATAATGCGCAAACCGCCCAGCGCCTTGACCTGCTCGTGTTCCTTCGCCCATTGCGCGCGCAAGCGGGTTGCTTCGGCTTCTTTGGCAGCGGCATCGAGCGATTCGTCCGCGTCAAGCGCTTCAATCAGCTTTTCAACGTTGCCGCCGAGCACGATGTCGGTACCGCGCCCGGCCATGTTGGTGGCAATAGTGATCATCTTTGGGCGCCCGGCCTGCGCTACGATGTCCGCCTCACGCGCGTGCTGTTTGGCATTGAGCACCTGATGCGGCAGATTCTCCTTCTCCAGCAACTGGTCAATGATTTCGGAGTTCTCGATCGAGGTGGTCCCCACCAGCACTGGCTGGCCCCGCTCATAGCACTCGCGGATATCCTTGATCGCCGCTTCATACTTTTCGCGCGTGGTCTTGTACACGCGGTCCAACTGGTCTTCGCGCTGGCTGATCCGGTTAGGTGGAATGACGCTGGTTTCCAGTCCATAGATTTCCTGGAACTCGTACGCTTCGGTGTCCGCTGTTCCAGTCATGCCGGCCAATTTGGCATAGAGGCGGAAATAGTTCTGGAAAGTGATCGAGGCCAGGGTCTGGTTTTCAGCCTGGATCTGGACGCCTTCCTTGGCTTCGACGGCCTGATGCAGACCATCGCTCCAGCGGCGGCCCGACATCAGGCGGCCGGTGAACTCGTCAACAATCACGACCTCGCCGTCCTGCACCACGTAGTGCTGGTCGCGGTGGTATAGCAGATTGCCACGAAGGGCCGCATACAGGTGGTGCATCAGCGAAATATTGGCCGGATCGTAGAGCGTGGCCCCTTCTGCAATCAGCCCCAGATTGAACAGCAGGCGTTCGGCATTTTCGTGACCCTGCTCGGTCAGGAACACCTGGTGCGTTTTTTCATCAATGGTGTAGTCGCCCGGGGTTGTCACGCCCTCTCCGGTACGCGGATCGGCTTCACCCTCCTGCAGCTTCAGCAGAGGCACGACCTTGTTCATCGCGATGTACATCTCGGTGTGGTCTTCCGCCTGGCCGCTGATGATGAGCGGCGTACGGGCCTCATCAATCAGAATCGAGTCCACCTCATCGACGATGGCAAAGTTCAGCCCCCGCTGCACGCGGTCGGCGACTTCATACACCATGTTGTCGCGCAGGTAGTCAAAACCGTACTCGTTGTTGGTGCCGTAGGTGATGTCGGATTGGTAGGCGGCCTGCTTTTCCTCGCGCGACATGTTGGGCAGGTTGATACCTACGCTCAAGCCCAGGAAGTTGTAGAGCTTGCCCATCCAGCGGGCATCACGGCTTGCAAGGTAATCATTGACCGTCACGACGTGCACACCCTTGCCGGTCAAGGCATTGAGGTAAACGGGAAGGGTCGCGGTGAGCGTCTTACCTTCGCCCGTGCCCATTTCCGAAATCTTGCCGTTGTGCAGCGACATTCCGCCCAGCATCTGGACATCAAAGTGCCGCATCTTCATGATACGTTTGCTGCCCTCCCGAACCACTGCAAAGGCTTCAGGGAGAATGGCTTCGAGCGATTCACCCGCGCTGACCCGGTCCTTGAACGCCCGTGTCTTCTCACGCAACTGGTCGTCGTCAAGCTTCTCGTAATCGGGTTCGAGTGCATTGATTTTTTCTACGGTTTTGCGGTAGGTTTTGAGCAGCCGGTCATTGCGACTGCCGAAAATTTTGGTCAGGATGTTAGAAGCCATAAATACGAGGCCGCATTGCCCGCTCCCGAGAGTTGGCAATACGGCTGAAATCCCTTGTTGAGTACGGAACTTAAATGTGGGCACTATCAGTTAGTTCAACTGTGTGCAAACCCGTTGAGTTTAACTCTGCCCGAAGCCTCAGTACCTTTGCCCCCAAAACAGCAAAGGTGGGGACAGACACCCAAGTGGGCAAACGCGAATTACTTGGCAACAGGCCTCAGTCAGCCCGGATCTGCGGCACGGCAGATCGGGAAAGCGGCCTCAAGGCCGACACGACAACCGGGGCCGTGGGTACTTGTTGCCCTGCCGTCAAAAACTTTTGCGGATCCTGATAAACACCCTGGACCAATACCTCGAAATGCAGGTGAGGGCCGGTTGAACGACCCGTGCTGCCCACTTCGGCAATTTTTTGGCCACGTTTGACCAGATCACCCTTTTTAACCATCACCCGGGAAGCATGGGCGTAGCGCGTGAGCAACTCATTGCCATGATCGACGTCCACCATATTTCCATAGGCGGGGTGGTATTCCTGCGTCACGACCACGCCACCCGCAGCAGAAAGAATGGCGGTACCAGGTTCCGAAGGAAAATCCAGCCCCGTATGCAAGGCAGAGCGCCCATTGAGCGGATCAATGCGCCAGCCAAACGCAGAACCCAGGTTGCCGCCCGCAACGGGTTCCTGGGTCGGAACCAACATTTTTTTAATCTTTTCGTCAAAAAGCCGCGACTCCATCACGGTCAGCAAATCAACCCGCTGGTCGGTCAACTTATCCAGATCGGACAGCGTATCCTGGAGCTCCTCCATCGTGACAGTGCGTCCGGACACCAGCGCACCGCCGCTCCCCGGCAAGCGCTTGAGATCAGGCGGACTGACGCCCGCCAGCCCTGATACACGCTCACCCAATGACTCCATCTGTATGAGCTTGGCCTGCATTTCACCGACCCGCCTGGCCATCGCATCAAGATTCTCGCGAAGAAACCGGTCGCGCTGGTCAAACTCATCCTTGACCACCAACTTGACCAGTGCGCCAATCACTGGCCAGCCTTCACGCGCGCCCTTGAGAAATACCCAGTGATAAAGGCCTGCCGAGACCAGCATGAGCGCCAATGCGCAAAGCATTCCCGCGACCACCAGTCGTGTACCGCTCAGGTAAATAGCCCGGCTTTTGGCCAGCCACGCATCCGTGATAATCAATTGCACATGTCTACCTCTTTTAAAGCCTGCGCTTCGCCGGCCAAATCCAGCTTACCGTGAACACATTCCGGCGCCTCCCCGAGGCCTTAAGCATCCATCAAGCCGCTGGAAATGCCCCCTCCCTGGCCAAGCTTACAGAATTGGTAAGGGAATCCAACGACAGGCTAAAGGCAATCGAGTCACTGTTGCCCGCCGCCCTGCGCCCTGCCATCAAAGCCGGACCTATCGATGGCGAAAGCTGGTGCTTGCTGGTGAACGGTAACGCCGCCGCCGCAAAAGTCAGGCAGCTGATCCCATTGATTCAGGCGCGCTTGCTGAACAAAGGGTGGAAGGTTACCTCAATTCGGCTGAAGCTACTAATAGCCAAGAAATGATCTTGAGGCCAGCGCCGCAGGAATCTGCAGTACGCGCATTCCTGGCTAGCTTGGCTTTTATGCCTGCATTTGGCAGCAACTGACAGCCGCCAGGTGCAGCTGCAATGATGCATCTGTTGGAATCAAGAAAAAATGGTGCCGCTTGTCGGAATCGAACTGACGACCTACCGCTTACAAGGCGGTTGCTCTACCAACTGAGCTAAAGCGGCACAAACTTAATCACTGATTCTACTTGACGCGGGTCAGTGCGGGCCGCGTCCGCGGCGGTGATTTGGGAGGCTCCGGCATATCAGGGCCCTCTTCACCGGAACTTGCAGCGCTTTCAGGCACCAACTGCATGATCTTGATCTCAGGCGCATCTGCTGCCGCGTTGACAGACGACGTCATGCCCGTCTCAGAGACCAATGGCGTGGCCGAAGCCGTATCGACGCCCTTCAAAGAAACCGCCGCAGGCAGCATCATTGGAAACGACATGCCCTGCCCATTTTCGCGCGCATAGATGGCAATCACATGCGTGATCGGCACCATGATTTCCCGTCCACTGCCCGCAAAACGCGCCTTGAACTCGATGAACTCGTTACCGAGCTTCAGCGAACTGGTCGCATCAAAACCGATATTGAGCACAATTTCGTTGTTCTTCACATACTCGCGCGGAACCTGCACGGTTTCATCCACCAACACCGCGATGTAAGGCGTAAAACCGTTATCAGTACACCACTCATGCAGAGCCCGTATCAGATACGGACGCGTTGACGTGGCATCCAGCGCATTCATGAAATCAGCCAAAACTATTTGATCCGGTAGTTGAATACGGCCATTACTTGCGCATGACCTTTTCAGAAGGCGTCAGCGCTTCAATGTAAGCGGGGCGCGAAAAAATGCGCTCGGCATATTTCAGCAGCGGAGCGGCATTTTTCGACAGGTCAATACCGTAGTAGTCCAGGCGCCACAGCAACGGCGCAATCGCCACGTCCAGCATGGAGAAATTGTCGCCCAGCATGAACTTGTTCTTAAGGAAAATAGGGGCTAACTGTGTCAGACGGTCACGAATGTGTGCGCGGGACTTTTCGAGGGACTTTTCATTCCCTTTGGCTGCGCGGGACTCCAGCGCATTGACGTGAACAAACAGTTCCTTCTCGAAATTCAGCAGGAACAAGCGCACGCGCGCCCGATCAACAGGGTCGCCCGGCATCAGTTGTGGATGCGGGAAACGTTCGTCGATGTATTCGTTGATGATGTTTGACTCGTACAGAATCAGGTCTCGCTCGACCAGGATAGGCACCTGGCCGTAGGGGTTCATCACATTGATGTCTTCCGGCTTGTTGTACAAATCCACATCGCGAATTTCAAAATCCATCCCCTTTTCAAACAGCACAAAACGGCAGCGGTGGGAAAAGGGGCAGGTTGTACCTGAATAAAGGACCATCATGATTCGGAACTCCTGAAAGCAAAAGAGTGGAGGCCAAGAGTCAACCCTTGGGCCCCTCCACTCCGAAGGTGCCGATGCGCACCTGGGCACACCCGCGGCACACTAAACGACGAAAAAATTTACTTGACGTCTTTCCAGAACGCCGCATTCAGGCGCCAGGCAACAAAGCTCAAGCAAAGAAGGAAAATCAGCACCCAGACACCCACACGAACACGCGTATTTTGGGCGGGCTCACCCATCCACTGAAGGTAACCGACCAGATCACCGATGGCTTGATCGTACTGCAACGGCGTCATGGTGCCCGGCGTCACTTGCTGCCAGCCCTTCAGGATGGAGACCTTGTGGCCATGCTCTTCCTTCTCGAAGTAGACCGGCTTGCGCTCACCTTGCAACTCCCACAGCACGTGCGGCATGGCGATGTTGGGAAACGCCATATTGTTCCAGCCAGTGGCCTTGGTGTCATCACGGTAAAAGGTGCGCATGTAGGTGTAGAGGTAATCTGCACCCGTGCCGCCAGCGCCGGAACGTGAACGTGCAATCACGGTCAGGTCGGGCGGATTGGCGCCAAACCAGTCTTTGGCCTGCTTGGGATCAATCGCCGCCTTCATGGTTTCGCCGACCTTGTCGGTGGTGAAAAGCAGGTTGTCCTTGATCTGCCGCTCGGTCAGGCCGATATCTTGCAGACGGTTAAAGCGCATGAACGCTGCCGAGTGGCAGCTCAGGCAGTAGTTGACAAACAATTTTGCGCCGTTTTGCAGGGCGGCCATGTCGTTGGTCTTGATGGGTGCTTTGTCCCAGGCAAGTCCGCCACCTGAGGCCTGAGCACCAGTCACCAAGCCGAGTGCCATGATGAGGGAGAGAATCAATTTTTTCATGGTTGCAAGTCTCTTTAAACTCAGTGGGCAGCAAAGGTGACGCGGTCAGGAACCGGCTTGAAGGTGCCGATTCGACTCCACCAAGGCATCAACAGGAAGAAGCCGAAGTAGAACAGCGTACCGACTTGCGACACGCGCTCGCCAATCGCCGACGGTGGCTGCACGCCAAGATACCCCAGCACAAAGAAGTTGATCACGAAAACACCATACAGGACCTTGTTCCAGCTTGGACGGTAACGGATCGATTTGACCTCGCTGTTGTCCAGCCAAGGCAGGAAAAACAGGATTACCACAGCACCGCCCATGACAACCACGCCCCAGAACTTGGCATCAATCAGCAGCATGGCACCCACCACGACTACAGCAGCGCCCACGATGATGAGCTTGAACAAGTTGGCGATTTTTGCCTTGGCAACACCGAGCACCGCACCCGCCAGCACGCAGGCAATCAGCGCATACATCATCTCGCCCGTGATGGCACGGAGCATGGAGTAGTAGGGCGTGAAATACCAGACCGGTGCGATATGCAAAGGCGTTTGCAAAGGATCGGCGGGAATGAAGTTGTTGTACTCAAGGAAGTAACCACCAAACTCCGGCGCAAAGAAAATGATGGCCGTGAAGATCATCAGGAACACGCTGACGCCAAAAATATCATGCACCGTGTAGTAAGGATGGAAAGGAATGCCGTCCAGCGGATGGCCTTTGGCGTCGCGCGGTGCATTCGGTCCCTTGATTTCAACACCGTCCGGGTTGTTGGAGCCGACTTCATGCAGGGCAATGATGTGTGCGGCCACCAGACCGAGCAGCACCAGCGGCACCGCAATCACGTGGAAAGCAAAAAAGCGGTTCAGCGTCGCATCACCAACCACATAGTCGCCGCGAATCAGCAGCGCCAGGTCAGGACCGATAAAAGGAATCGCTGCAAACAGGTTAACGATCACCTGGGCGCCCCAGTAGCTCATCTGGCCCCACGGCAAGAGGTAGCCCATAAAGGCTTCTGCCATCAGGCACAGGAAAATGGCACAGCCAAAAATCCAGATCAATTCGCGCGGTTTGCGGTAACTGCCGTACAGCAGGCCCCGGAACATGTGCAGATAAACCACCACAAAGAAGGCAGATGCGCCGGTGGAGTGCATGTAGCGGATCAACCAGCCCCAAGGCACGTCGCGCATGATGTATTCGACCGAGGCAAAAGCGAGCGCAGCATCAGGCTTGTAGTGCATCGTCAGGAAAATACCTGTGGTGATCTGAATCACCAAAACAAGCATCGCCAACGAGCCAAAGATGTACCAGAAGTTAAAGTTCTTCGGCGCGTAGTACTCGCTCATGTGCTCTTTGAAGAGCTTGCTGGCCGGAAAGCGGTTGTCTACCCAAGCCAACGCCTTGTCAGCGAAGGGGGCATCGGGAGAAATTTCTTTGAATTCAGCCATGACTGATCCTGGTTCGGTGAGTTCTTTAACGACGGCTATTTAGGATAGCGACGCGGGTTCTTTGACGCTGGCGACAGGGTCTTTTTCGGACGTTGGCGCGTCTTCAGGCTTTCTTGTCTTCGCCAATCAGCAGTCTTGAATCTGACAGGTACATGTGCGGAGGCACTTCCAGGTTGTCGGGGGAGGGCTTGTTCTTGTAGACGCGACCGGCCATGTCGAAGGTCGAACCATGGCAGGGACAAAGGAAACCGCCAGTCCAGTCGTCTGGCAAGGACGGCTGGGCACCGGCCTGGAACTTTTCAGAAGGCGAGCAGCCCAGATGCGGGCAGATGCCCACCACCACCAGCGTGTCGGGCTTGATGGAGCGGTTTTCGTTGAGGGCGTAGGCAGGCGTCCAGTCAGGCAACTTGCGCTCGGACTTCGGATCCGCCAGCAAAGCGTCATTTTTAGGCAATGTCGCCAATTGCTCAGGGGTGCGCTTGACAATCCATACCGGCTTGCCGCGCCACTCGACGGTCATTTTTTCGCCAGGCTTGATGCCGGAAATATCCACTTCCACCGCAGCGCCGGTCGCTTTGGCTTTTTCGGAGGGCTGGAAGGTACTGACGAAAGGCACGGCAACCGCAGCAACGCCAGCGCCACCTACGGCACAAGTAGCCACAATCCAGTTTCTTTTGTTTTTATCCATGGGTGCACCGTTCGGCACACCGTTTACGCTTGCTTCGCTTGCTTGGGTCATGTGAGTCCTTCAAGAACTGGCTTGAAAAAGGCTTAGTGGGATCAACCCGCGATTGTAGCGGAGCCCGACGCTGTTTTCCAAGGCTGCAGTCAGGATCCGGGTGACCAGAGAAGGCCAGGTTCGATCCTTTGCGCGAGCGCATACAGAGGCTTGGGCAAGTCATGCGCACCATGGCAAAAAACAAGGTCAGCGCTGATAATCGTGTCCGCAAAAGGCGTAGAAAGTCTGGCGTCGCCTTGGCAATGACCCGACAACAACACAACAGGAGATTCACATGGGAATGATGCAGGAATTCAAGGAGTTTGCGGTCAAAGGCAATGTCATTGACCTGGCGGTGGGCGTGATCATTGGCGCAGCCTTCGGAAAAATTGTCACCTCGATCGTGAGCGATCTGATCATGCCCGTCATTGGTGCGCTGGTCGGCCAACTCGATTTTTCCAACTTGTTTGTGGTGCTGGGCAAGGTGCCACCGGGCACCGCCATGACACTGGACGCGCTGAAAACGGCGGGCGTCCCGGTGCTGGCCTACGGAAGTTTCATCACCGTTGCGGTCAACTTTGCCATTTTGGCGTTCATCATTTTCCTGATGGTCAAGCAGATCAACCGGCTCAAACGCCAGGAAGTGGCCGCACCAGCACCACTGGCCGAAGACATCCTGCTGCTACGCGAAATCCGCGACAGCCTGAAGAAGCAGGAATCCGGAATCTCCGGGACAGGGCACATTCCCGATAAAAAATAGCTGATGGCGCCTGCGGCTCTTGCGCAAAAGCTATTTTTTGCTGATTCATGCGGCCAGCTGGCGCGCCATGCGGACGGCGGCGACCAGGCTGGACGCATCGGCCTGGGCTGTTCCAGCGATGTCAAACGCCGTGCCATGGTCCGGGCTGGTGCGCACCAGCGGCAGCCCGAGCGTGACGTTGACGCCCTGCTCCACCCCCAGGTATTTCACCGGAATCAGGCCCTGGTCGTGGTACATGGCGACCACCACGTCGAACTCGCCAACTTTGCCGGGTGCGTTGCGCGCCCGCATGAAAACGGTGTCCGGCGCCAAAGGGCCGTGCACATCCAGACCCTCGGCCCGGGCTGCGGCCAGGGCCGGCGCGATGATGCTCTGCTCTTCGGTCCCAAACAGGCCACCCTCGCCGGCATGCGGATTCAGTCCCGCCACGGCGATGCGCGGCGCACGCCCCAGGCTGGCACCCACAGCGGCGTGGGTGATGCGCAGGGTTTGCAGCACGTTTTCAAAGGTCACGGCTTCAATCGCGTTGCGCAGCGACAGATGAATGCTGACCAGCACGGTTTTCAACTCGTCATTGGCCAGCATCATGCGCACCGGCACCTGGCGCACGGGCCGCCCCAAAAATGCAGCGGCTTCAGCCTGCAGCATTTCGGTATGACCCGGAAAACCGGCAGCCCAGCCGCCGGCAGCCGCGAGAGCCTCCTTGTGGATGGGCGCGGTCACCATGGCGGCTGCTTCGCCTGCCAGTACCGCGCGGGCCGCCCAGACAATGCACTCGGCCGCCGCCTTTCCAGCCAAAGCACTCACCAGCCCAAATGGCGCGGGCGCAAGCAGCTCACATTTTTGCAGCACAGGAATGCAACGCGGGGGCACACCGGGCGCCTCGGTCAAGCTATCGAGTTGCGCCACCGGCCACGCGGGGGTCCCGGTGGCCGCCGTCAATGCGGCAGCTCGGCGTAATGTAGCCACATCACCGACGACGATGCAGCCGGCCATATCGGCCGGCGAATCGCGAAACGCCTTGGCGATGATTTCAGGACCAATGCCAGCGGCATCGCCCATGGTGATCAGAATGGATTTCGTCATGCTGGGTTGTCAATGTCGATGAATTGGTGGTCGAGTCCGAACTGTGCCGCCACCTGCGACGCCACCGCTGGCGCGCCATAGCGCTCCGACGCATGGTGGCCGCAAGCGATGAAGGCCACGCCCATCTCGCGCGCATAGTGCGCCTGCGGCTCGGAAATTTCCCCGGTGATGAAGGCGTCGGCGCCTGCGGCAATTGCAGATTCAAAGTAGCCTTGCGCCCCGCCACTGCACCACGCTATATTTTTAATAGCTCCTTGCGCATTCCCCACTTGCACTACAGGCCTCTTTAATACATTCCCCACATGACCAGCCAATGCCGAAGCGCTGGCAAAGCTGCCGCCGTCTGCCCGCGCACCCATGAACCCCAGGTCCTGTTCGCCGAAACGCGCGCTGGCTTGCAGGCCGAGCTGTAGCCCCAATTGTGCGTTATTGCCCCAATCGGGATGCGCATCAAGCGGCAGGTGGTAGGCAAACAGGTTGATGTCATGGGCCAGCAACAGGGCCAGGCGCTGCCTCATCCAGCCCGTGACGCAGCCGTCCTGGCCGCGCCAAAACAGACCGTGATGCACAAAAATGGCATCGGCGCGCGCTTCGATGGCGGCCTCGATCAGCGCGCGGCTGGCCGTGACGCCCGAGACGATTTTCTGAATCTGCAGTCGCCCTTCCACCTGCAGGCCATTGGGGCCATAGTCCTTGAAGCGCGCGGGCTGCAACAGCGCATCGAACGCTTGCAGCAAATCCTGTCGGGTGGTAGTCATGCCCTGATTGTCTCAGTCCTGGGCGGCCAGCTGCCGCATACACACACCATCTGGCCGCTCATGATCAAACGCAAGCCGCGTGGCCAGCGTGTGAGGGACAATATGCCTTGCTGCGCGCCAAGGCCCGGCCAGCAAAGCCTCTCCCCAGCCCTTTGACTCTGTTCACCCACATCTATCCATGAAGCGCTACTGGCTCCTGTTTTCCCAGACCGTCACCATTTTGCTGGCGGCTTATTTTGTGGTGGCCACGCTCAAGCCGCAGTGGCTGAACAAAGGCGCGACATTAGGCGGCGTGTCCGTGATGGAAGCCCCGCAGAGCGGCCTGCCGCTTGGCACCCGCCCGACCGGCAGCTTCGCTGCGGCCGCCAAACAGGCTTCAGCAGCAGTGGTCAGCATCAACACCAGCAAGGCAGCACTCCCAAATGCGCAGACCGAAGACCCATGGTTCAAGTTTTTCTTCGGCGACCAAGGCTCCGGTCAGCCACAGGCTGGCCTGGGCAGCGGCGTCATCATCAGCGCCTCTGGCTATATCCTGACCAACAACCATGTGGTGGAAGGGGCAGACGAGATTGAAGTCATTCTCAACGACACCCGCAAAGCCAGGGCCAAGGTCATTGGCACCGACCCGGACACCGATCTGGCCATCCTCAAAATCGACCTGGACAACTTGCCTGTCATCGTGCTGGGAGACTCCAATTCCCTGCAAGTCGGCGACCCCGTGCTGGCCATCGGCAACCCTTTTGGCGTGGGCCAGACCGTGACCAGCGGCATCGTGAGCGCGCTGGGACGCAACCAGCTGGGCATCAACACCTTCGAGAACTTCATCCAGACCGATGCGGCCATCAACCCCGGCAACTCGGGGGGCGCACTGGTCGACATCAATGGCAACCTGATGGGCATCAACACCGCGATTTACTCGCGCTCGGGCGGCTCCATGGGCATCGGGTTTGCCATTCCGGTGTCCACGGCCAAGCAGGTACTGGAGAGCATCGTGAAGGACGGCCAGGTCACGCGTGGCTGGATTGGTGTCGAGCCGCAAGACCTGAATCCCGAACTGGTCGCGACCTTTGGCCTGGACCCGGTCGCCACAAAAACGGGCGGCGTCATCATCACCGGCGTGCTGCAAGACGGCCCGGCCGCCAAAGCCGGCATCCGGCCTGGCGACGTCATCACCGCCGTCGATGGCAAACCGGTGCGCAATGTGAGCCAGTTGCTGACAGCGGTGGCGGCTCTCAAACCCGGCACACCCGCACCCCTGACGGTGCTGCGCAAGGACAGCCAGAGCGAAGTAGCCGTGACGCCCGGCACACGCCAGCGGCCACGGGCGCCGCAGCGCTAACGCGCCCTGAAAGCAGCGAATGGATGAATCCTGTCCCTGCGTAAACGGGCGGGGCTGCGCCAGGTCGGGACACTGAATTGCTATCTGGTCAATAGCCTGCAGCGCCGGAAATCATTGCTCCAAAGGAGCCAATTTAGACCATCAATCTGCGTTGATCATCACGGGAAGGCCGGAACACCTCAGCCCGCTGCGCGCACGCAAACCGCGGGTAATCAGGATTTGCTGATTTCGCCGTCGCTCTCAGGCGCCTTGGTTTGGCTGACAAACAGCAGTGCGGCCCAAATGCCGACCTCGTACAGGCCACCCACAACGGCAAGCAGCATGATCATCGAACCCGCATCGGGTGGCGTGACCAGCGCGGTGGCCACGGCGGCGATGACCCAGAAATAGCCCCGATACTGGCGCAACTGGGCGACCGTGAGAATGCCCATGCGAACCAGCAGGATCACCGCAATCGGCACCTCGAACGCCAGGCCGAACGCCAGGAACATGCCCAACACGAAATTAAGGTATTCCTCAATGTCTGGCGCAGCCGTGATTGACTTGGGCGCAAAGCTCTGGATGAACTTGAATACCTGGCCGAATACAAAGTAATAGCAAAAGGCGACGCCGGCAAAAAACAGCAGGGTGCTGGACACCACCAGCGGCATGACCAGTTTTTTCTCATGCGAATAAAGACCGGGCGCAATGAAGGCCCACACCTGGTAAAGCACCACCGGCAGCGCAATCATGAAGGCAGCCATGAACATGATCTTGATCGGCACCACGAACGGCGAAATAACGTTGGTGGCGATCAACGTGGCACCCTTGGGCAGGGACGCCACCAGTGGCGCCGCCATCAGGTCGTACAGCGCGCCCGGACCGGGAAACAGCGCCAGCACGGCCGCTGCGACGCCAATCGCAATCACCGCCTTGATCATCCGGTCGCGCAACTCCACCAGGTGCTGCACAAAGGGTTGTTCGGTGCCCGCGAGTTCGTCGGGCTTGTCGGTGTGGGGATCGCTCATGAAGAAGGCTCGCGCTGGATAGGTTGCGCCGGCAGGCACGCAAACAAAAGAAGATCAGGAATGAAAGTCAGGCATGACGGCCCGGCTGCGGGCGAAAGCGCGCTACGCGCGCGGCGCCAGACTGCGCGTTGGTACGTACGCCCGAGCGGGCCTTGTACCAGCGCGGCGTAGCGCCCTGCTTGAGCCGCCACTTCTTTTTTGGGTGCTTGTATTCGGGAAATGACACCATGCCAGGCAGTTCGTCACCGCTGGCCATGCCGGTGGCATCGGACCATGATTTCTCAAAGTCACTGGCGTTGGTCTGGATCGATTGCTCGACCTCGCGGGCCGCGCCCTCGACGCTGTCCTTCATCTTTTTAAGCTCGTCAAGCTCCATGGAGCGGTTGACTTCCTGCTTGACGTCGGCCACGTAGCGTTGCGCCTTGCCCAGCAAGGTGCCCACGGTGCGCGCCAGACGCGGCAGCTTTTCCGGACCGATCACGATCAGGGCCACAGCGCCAATCAGCGCGATTTTGGAAATGCCGAGGTCAATCACGGCAGATCAATCAAACAAAATGTCAGCACAAGCGGCATGTTGTCCCTGATCAGGACTTTTGCCGGGCTTCAACGTCGATCGTGGTCTTGTCCGCTTTGTCGGCGGCTTGGGCATTGGTGACCTGGCTCACCGGCGGGGCCGGCTGATCGTCGGAAGACGACCCGCCTTCTTTCATCCCATCCTTGAAGCCCTTCACGGCGCTGCCCAAGTCGCCGCCCATGTTTTTAAGTTTTTTGGTGCCGAACACCATCACCACGATCAGCAGCACGATCAACCAGTGCCAAATGGAAAGTCCACCCATGTTTTGCTCCTAATATGTAATTGCAGGTTTGCTAATTTGCACGAAATTAAAGTGATTCTAAGGGCCTGACAAGTCAGATGCGGGTCAAAGGCCGCCACACCCTCAAGTCTTCCGGTAAATATTAGTACCTTGCCGACCCCGGGGGTTCCCCAAGTGACTCAAAAAACCCTCGTCAGCCCTTCAGCCACGGCCTCGGACCGCCAATAACATGAAAATGCAGGTGATGCACTTCCTGCCCGCCTTCGGCGCCGGTATTGGTCACGAGGCGAAAACCGCCTTCCGGGTAGGGGTTGCACCCCTGCTCCAGTGCCAGTTGGGGCGCCAGCACCATCATGCGCCCCAGCAGCGCCGCATGCTCAGGCCCCACCTGCGCCATCGACGGGATATGCGCCTTGGGAATGATCAGGAAATGCACAGGCGCCCAGGGGTGGAGGTCGTGAAACGCAAACAATTCGTCGTCCTCGTACACCTTGCGGCTGGGAATAGTCCCTGCGGCGATTTTGCAGAAAATACAGTTGGCAGGATGGTTCATGCGCTCGTCCAGGATCTTTCGGTTGTCAAAGGCGAAGATAAAGCTGATCAGGGCAGGCGCTGGCTGTTAAAGCGCATCCAGCCCCGCACGCAGCGGTACAAGTACCAGAGCCATACGATCCCGTAGGCGATGGCACCCGGCATGACCAGCAGCAGCCACAGCGGCGACAGCAGCACCAGCCACAGCAGCGTCCACCAGAAGGTGCGGATCATGTAGCCGTGGTGCGCGATGTACAGCGGATCGGACTCGTCGGCACGCCGGATGTAGTTGACGATGAGCGCGATCACCGCAAACACGCCGCCGCTGAACCAGGCCAGGGTGTGCAGGCCGTACAGCACATGCATCACGGTGCGGTCATTGGGGCTGCGGCCATCCATCTCGGTCAAATCGTTGTTCATGGATCAGGCCTTCTCGTGTGCTTCGCGGTGTTGCGCCTTGCGCAGCGCCTTTTCTTCAATCCCGCTGGTGCCTTCGCGGCGTTCCAGCTCGGCCATCACGTCGGCGGGTGTCAAACCGTAGTGAACCAACGCAATCAGACTGTGAAACCACAAATCAGCCACCTCGCCGACCAGCTTGGCCTTGAGCTCGGCGGTGGTGCCGCCGTAGTCGAGGTCCTTGGCGGCCATCACGGTTTCGGTTGCTTCTTCACCGATTTTCTTCAGGAAGGCGTCCGGCCCCTTGTGCAGCAGGCGCGCCACATAGCTTTTTTCAGGGTCGCCGCCGTGGGCCGGCATGCGGCCTTCAATGGTCTGCGCCAGGCGCTGGAGGGTATCGTTAGAGGACATGTTTGCTTCAGTGCCGATTGACGGTTATTTATAGATGCTGGCGGGGTCTTTCAAGACCGGCTCGGTGACGACCCACTGGCCGTCTTTGTACAAACTGAAAAAACAGCTGTGACGGCCGGTGTGGCAGGCTATTCCAGGCTGATCCGGCGCGTGGCCCAATTGAGTCACCTTGAGCAGCACCACGTCGTTGTCGCAGTCAAGCCGGATCTCATGCACGACCTGGGTGTGGCCCGACTCCTCGCCCTTGTGCCACAAGCGTCCGCGCGAGCGGCTGAAATAGACCGCTTGGCCGAACTCGGCGGTTTTTTGCAGCGCCTCGCGGTTCATCCAGGCAAACATCAGCACGTCGCCGCTGCCGGCTTCCTGCGCAATCACAGGGACCAGGCCCTTGTCGTCCCAACGGACAGTTTCTAACCAATTCATGGGCGCTATTGTCGACGATTGCGGCCGGCTGATATTGCACAGCCCAGGCGCCCTGAAAATGGAAGTAAATTGCTATTACATTTATAGCAAATAAAAACAACCCGACAAGGGATAAACCCCTAAAACCATTGAACTTTAGAGGCGAACCGGAATGCCACGTTCGGCCATGTACTGCTTGGCCTGCTGCACGGTGTACTCGCCGTAGTGAAAGATGCTGGCCGCCAGCACCGCATCGGCGCCGCCAATCTGGATGCCGTCGGCCAGATGTGCCAGGTTGCCAACGCCGCCCGAGGCAATCACGGGCACGCTGACCGCGTCGCTGACCGCACGGGTCAGCGCCAGGTCAAAGCCCGACTTGGTGCCGTCGCGGTCCATGCTGGTCAGCAAGATCTCGCCCGCGCCGCGCCGCGCCATCTCGGTGGCCCAGGCCACGGCATCCAGGCCGGTGTTCTTACGTCCACCGTGGCTGTAGACGTCCCAGCCGGCGCCGCGCGCCAGGGCGTCTTCTGCGCTGCGGCGCTTGGCGTCTATCGCCACCACGATGCACTGCGCCCCGTACTTGGCCGACGCGTCTTCAATCACCTGCGGATTGGCCAGCGCCGCCGAGTTAAAACTGGTTTTATCAGCCCCGGCATTGAGCAGGCGGCGCACATCGTCGACCGTGCGCACGCCGCCGCCGACGGTGAGCGGAATGAACACCTGGGACGCCACCGCTTCGATGATGTGCAATATCAAATCACGCTCGTCGCTGGTGGCGGTGATGTCGAGAAACGTCAGCTCATCGGCACCCTGATCGTTGTAGCGCGCAGCAATTTCAACCGGGTCACCCGCATCGCGCAACTCGGTGAAATTGACGCCCTTGACGACCCGGCCGCCGGTCACGTCGAGGCAGGGAATAATTCTTTTGGCCAGCATTCAGCGCCTAGCCGTTGAGTTCGTCGGCGCGCGTCTGCGCCGCTTCAAAGTCGAGGTCGCCGCTGTAGATGGAGCGGCCGCAGATCACGCCCTGAACACCTTCGTCTTCCACTGAGCACAGGGCGTCGATATCGGCCATGTTGGACAGCCCGCCCGAGGCGATGACGGGAATCGTCAGCGCCTGCGCCAGCCGGACGGTGGCGTCAATGTTGATGCCGCTGAGCATGCCGTCGCGGCCAATGTCGGTGTAGATGATGGATTCGACGCCGTAGTCCTGGAACTTCTTGCCCAGGTCCACCACTTCATGGCCGGTCATCTTGCTCCAGCCGTCGGTGGCGACCTTGCCGTCCTTGGCATCGAGACCGACGATGATGTGGCCGCCAAAAGCCGTGCAGGCATCCTGCAGGAAGCCGGGGTTTTTCACCGCCGCCGTGCCGATGATCACGTAGCGCAGGCCGGAGTCGAGGTAACGCTCGATGGTGTCGAGGTCGCGGATGCCGCCGCCCAGCTGCACGTCGATCTCGCTGCCGACCTCCAGC
>JAUSDK010000226.1 GCA_030650875.1 Polaromonas sp. | reverse complement strand
GCACCCGAAATGCCGGCCGCAATGTAGAGCTGGGGCGCCACGATCTTGCCGGTCTGCCCGACCTGCCAGTCGTTGGGCGCGTAGCCCGCGTCGACCGCAGCGCGGCTTGCACCGAGGGCCGCGCCCAGCTTGTCAGCCAGCGGCTCCAGCACTTCATGGAACTTCTCGCTCGACCCCAGCGCCCGGCCCCCGGAGACGATGATCTTGGCGGCGGTCAGCTCGGGCCGGTCGCTCTTGGCGATTTCGGAGCCCACGAAGGACGACTTGCCGCTGTCGGCCACGCCGGCCAGGGTTTCAACGGCCGCTGAGCCGCCGGTGGCTGCCGCCGGGTCAAACCCGGTGGTGCGCACGGTGATGACCTTGATGGCGTCCAGGCTTTGCACGATGGCAATGGCGTTTCCGGCGTAGATGGGCCGCTCGAAGGTGTCCGCCGCATCGACCTTGGTGATGTCGGAGATCTGGGCCACGTCAAGCAGCGCGGCCACGCGCGGGGCAATGTTCTTGCCCGAGGCGGTGGCCGGGAACAGGATGTGCGAGTAGGTGTTGGCGCTGGCCATGGCCACCACCTGTGCGGCCATGTTCTCGGCCAGGCCGTGGGCAAACTGCTCGCCCTCGACGTGGATGACCTTGGCCACACCAGCGATCTGGGAAGCGGCCTGCGCTGCGGCAGCGGCATTGAGGCCGGCCACCAGCACATGCACGTCACCGCCACACTGGGCTGCGGCGGTCACGGTGTTGAGGGTGGCGGGCTTGATGCCCGCGTTGTCGTGTTCGGCAATAACCAGTGCGCTCATTTAGATCACCTTCGCTTCGTTTTTGAGTTTGTCAACCAGGGCGGCCACGTCCGCCACCTTGACGCCGGCGCTGCGCTTGGGCGGCTCGCTGACCTTCAAGGTCTTGATGCGCGGCGTGACATCGACGCCGAGGTCTTCGGGCTTGAAATTGTCGAGCTGCTTTTTCTTGGCCTTCATGATGTTGGGCAGCGTGACGTAGCGCGGCTCGTTCAGGCGCAGGTCGGTCGTGATGATGGCCGGCAGCGTGAGCGCCAGCGTCTCCAGGCCACCGTCGACTTCGCGCGTGACCAGCACCTTGCCGTCGGCCATTTCCACCTTGGACGCAAACGTGGCCTGCGGCCAGCCCAGCAATGCGGCCAGCATCTGGCCGATCTGGTTGCAGTCATCGTCGATGGCCTGCTTGCCCAGGATGACGAGTTGCGGTTGTTCCTTCTCGACCAGGGCTTTCAAGAGCTTGGCCACGGCCAGCGGCTGCAGTTCCTCGGCCGTTTCCACCAGGATGGCGCGGTCGGCGCCGATCGCCATGGCGGTGCGCAGGGTTTCCTGGCACTGCAGCACGCCGCAGGAGACGGCGATGACTTCAAGCGCCACGCCTTTTTCCTTGAGCCGCACGGCTTCCTCGATGGCGATCTCGTCAAACGGATTCATGCTCATCTTGACGTTGGCGATGTCGACACCGGTGCCGTCTGATTTGACGCGGACTTTCACGTTGTAGTCGACTACACGCTTGACGGGGACCAAAACCTTCATTGAGGGGCTCCAGAGTTTGTTAATTAACGTTGACGTTGACGTCAACGTAAGCTTTGCATTCTAAGCTGCGGCCTGGATAAAACAGGCCGACCGCAGCGTGCAGGGGAATTATCCATGACGGCAGGAATAAAACGAACGACCGTTCTATTTTAATCATGGACCGCTTATCTCGGGCACCGCGGCAGCCGCCTTGGCGACTGCATCGGGCGGACTGGCCGGCACAGGCGCAGCGGCGACAGTGTGAATCACCCGCTGCGGGTAAGGAATTTCGATGCCGTTGGCGCGCAGCGACTGCAAGATGGCGAGGTTGATGCGTGAACGCAGGTTTTGCTGGCCGTTCTCGGGGTCTTCCATCCAGTAGTTGAGCGTGAACTCCAGG
>JAUSDK010000019.1 GCA_030650875.1 Polaromonas sp. | reverse complement strand
CTTTTTTTCCAGGAGCTTGTCATGAATGATTCCGATGATGTCCAGGACAAATATCCCGGTAGGCGCATGGACGCAGTGCAATGATGTGTCTTTACACTTTGAGATATTTGATGTGATGTAAGGGTATTTCCTTTTGCCCTGGAAACGGCAGTTGACCGCTTGATTACTTTGGTAAACCTGCATGAAATCCAGCTTTTTCGCCTTCAACCACCTTCACCTTTCGGGTGACAGCGCTACGGACCCGGTGGCCCTGCGCTGGCTAGGAGCTGGTGTTTGAAGTGCCCGTGGCGGAAGTCAAATGGGTCTGGCTTGAGATGCATGGCCGGGTGGACGAGAGCAATCGGTTTTGGGCCCAACTGGGGAAAAAGCGCGCGGAGGCACGATCTGGTCGGTGGCCGGGAAAATTTCCAAACGGTCCGGGGCGTTTGAGTTGTTTCCCCTGCGACATCATTTACGCGCTCGGGCACGCCGGAAAACGTCGGGCCTGTCGTCAAGGGCGACGTGATCGAATGCCACATCGACGGCCTGCCAGAGTTCAGCGTCAAGATTGTCTGAATGGGGAGGTACGGCTTGGCGACGAGGGGGCGCCAGAGAAAGCCGCGGCGCCAAGGCGGAAAACCAATTGGTATTTCCATGTACTGGTAAAAAGTTGTGTGACCGGATAGACTGCATTTGTTTGTCTTGACGCCCTGCTTTCCCCCTTCCTTCAACCGCTCTTATTCACAACACGACCATGCTGAACAACGACCAAAAAAACGACTTCGACTCCCTGCTGCCCGGCCACAGCACCGAAGCCGGTGCCAGCCGCCGCACGGCGCTGAAAGCCGCGCTCGGTGTTGGCTACGCCGCAGCCGCGCTGCCCATCATGGCGCAAACCGCCATCAAAACCTCGGCAGACGGCCTCAAGACCGGCGAAACCACGGTTGAAGTCAATGGCTTCAAGGTGCCTGTTTTTTACGCCGCCCCGGCCGGGAAAACCAACCTGCCGGTGATCCTGGTGATTCAGGAAATCTTTGGCGTGCACGAATACATCGCCGACACCTGCCGCCGCTTTGCCAGGGCCGGCTACCTGGCCATTGCGCCTGAACTCTACGCACGCCAGGGCGACCCGAGTAAATACGGCGAAATGGCCAAGCTCATGTCCGAGGTGGTTTCCAAGGTGCCCGACGCGCAGGTCATGGCTGACCTTGATGGTGCGGTCAAGTGGGCCGGCACCCAAGGCGGCAACACCAAAAAAGTCGGCATCACCGGCTTTTGCTGGGGAGGCCGGATCACCTGGCTGTATGCCGAGCACAGCAAGAACGTCAAGGCCGGCGTGGCCTGGTACGGCCGCCTGGTGGGCACGCCTTCGGCGTTGACGCCCAAGCACCCGCTGGAACTGGCGGCCACGCTGAAGGCGCCGGTGCTGGGCCTCTACGGTGGGCAAGACGGTGGCATTCCGGTCACCACCATCAACCAGATGAAAGACGCGCTGGCGCAAGCCGGCCAGGCGGGCAACGCCGCCGCCAGGGCCTCGGAGTTTGTGCTCTACCCCGACGCACCCCACGCGTTTCACGCCGACTACCGGCCCAGCTACCGCAAAGAAGCCGCAGAAGACGGCTTCAAACGCGCGCTGGCCTGGTTCAAGGCCCACGGCGTGGCGTAAGGGTTTCGTTTAGCAAAGGCCGCCTCACCGCAAGGAAGGCGGCTTTTTCATGGGCGCCTTCTGCCGTCTTTTGGCACACGGGATAATGTGGGCGCGATTCCCCGCGCCACGGCCGCCAGGGCTGCTGCCGATTTTTAACAATAATTCAGGGCTCTGACCCAATAAGAACGCATAAAAAACGCTATGATTTTAATAGCAATTTTGTTGGGAACCCTGACCGCCGGTATCGGCAGCGTATGGCTGGCGGCGCTGCTGAGCTTCGGCGTGTTGGCCCGCTACACCCAGCACATGCTCAGCCTGGCGGCCGGTGCGCTGCTGGCCACCGCCTTTTTGCACCTGCTGCCCGAAGCGTTTGAAAGCCAGGTCAGCGCCCATACCTTGTTCACCACCCTGCTGGCAGGGCTGGTGTTCTTTTTTCTGCTGGACAAGGCCGAGCTTTGGCACCACGGGCATGAACACCACGCGCCCGCGCAGGGCGCAGACCCGCACCATGCCGACCACGCGCACCAGGCGCATCACGGCCACGCCCACAGCCATGACGCAAAAAGCGGCGGCTGGGCCATATTGGCCGGCGACAGCGTGCACGCCTTTGGCGACGGCATCCTGATTGCATCGGCCTTCATGGCCGACCTGCGCCTGGGCGTGGTGGCCGCGCTGGCCGTGCTGATGCACGAAGTGCCGCACCACATGGGCGACCTGATGGTGCTGCGCCAGACGTCGGGCAACCGGCGCATTGCGGTGGTTAAGGTGACGCTGGCCGGCGCCGTGACCGCGCTGGGCGGCATGGTGGGCTATGCGCTGGTGGACCAGCTGTATGGCTACCTGCCGTTCTTTCTGGTCATGGCCGCCAGCAGCTTTGTGTATGTGGCGCTGGCCGACTTGATTCCGCAGCTGCAAAAGCGCGCCAGCGCCCGGGAAACGGCGGCGCAGATTGGCTGGCTGGCCATGGGCATAGCGCTGGTGATGCTGACGAATGCAATCGCCCATTCGCATTGAGCGCTAACTGCAGAAAATTTGACGTGGGTCATGACGGGTCTGCTCCGGTTGCGGCATCCTTGCAGGCACTGTCAAAACAATCATCAGGAGAGCGCCATCAAACACACCAGCCTGCAAATCATTCGCGACGAGCACGCGTCCCTGGCCGCCATGCTGCGCTCCATGACCCTGATGGTGGACCGCGGTCCGGCTGACAACCCGCAGCAGTTCTTTGATGTGCTGCGCGCCATGCTTTTTTATATTGACGAGTTTCCCGAACGCCTGCACCACCCCAAGGAGTCCGACCTGCTGTTTCCGCGCATTGTGCGGGCAGCGCCTGCGGTCATGGAAGCGGTGGAACGGCTCGAACGTGACCACATGAGCGGCGAGAAGGCCGTGCGCGAACTGCAGCACCAGCTGCTGGCCTGGGAACTGCTGGGCGAGCCGCGCCGCCCCGCCTTTGTCGAGCAATGCAAGCGCTATGTCGAGTTTTATCTGGAGCATATGCGGCTGGAGGAAAGCGTGATCCTGCCGGAGGCCGAAAAAATGCTGACCGATGCCGACTGGAAAGAGCTGGACGCGGCCTTTGAGAAAAACTGCGACCCGCTGACCGGCAAGTACCCGCCAGACCCGGAATACGCGCGGTTGTTTACCCGCATCGTGATGCGGGCGCCGGCGCCGATCGGCTTGGGCGACGCCTGAGTATTTGCAGCGTCAGCCGTCAGCCCGCCACCAGCTTTTGGCGCTTGAGCCAGTCGGCCAGGCGCTCGGCAAACACGCCATAGCCTTGCGCGTTGGCGTGAATCTGGTCTGAACGCAGTTCAGCCCGCGACAGCACATACGACCAGCCGCCGTCAAACAAGGGTACGCCGGTCTCGCCCGCCACGTCGGCATAGACCGGGTGGTCTTTCAGCGCGCCCATGGCCGCAGCCATCAGCACCGGCTGCGGCTGCGCAATCAGCACCACCTGCGCGCTCCCTTGGGCTGTCTTGACCAGTTCGATCAGCGCCGCACGCGTGCGCTCGGGCGGCAGCTTGCGCAAAAAATCATTGCCGCCAATGGACACCAGCACCAGGCCTGGCGTGTTGGCCTGCAGCAGGCCTGGCAAACGCGCCAGCGCGCCTTCCGCCGTGTCGCCGTTCAGCCCCGCGTTTTGCGTGACATGGCCGCTGAGTTGCTCCAGCCGCGCGGGGTAGCTGGCGCCTGTGGCTGCCCCATAACCGAAGGTCAGGGAGTCGCCCAGGCACAGCAGCGTGGCCTCTTTGGCAAGTGTTTGTGACTTGGGCCGCGCGGAAGGGGCGCAGCCGGCGGCCAGCAGCAGCGCGCCGCTCAAGCCAGAGAGCAGGCAGCGGCGGCGAAGCAGGTCGGGCAGGGTATGTTTTTGCATGGGAGGCACGTAGGTTGAAAAGCGTAGTGTGCAGCAGCGGGCTGGCAGCACGCACCCGCTGGAAAAAATATACGTTTTCAGTATCAACATGGGTGTTATCCCATATTAGACAAGCGTTGGTAGCTATTAATAAAAGAGCATTTACGGTCTTACATTCGCTGACCTCGCAGCCCCTTGAAATCCGCCAGCCTGCCAATAGTTCCGTGCTTGCAGGGGTAGCTGCGGCGCATGCGGGCTACGTTTTTTGCACATGCCGGGGCGCCCCGGCCGGGCGGCAGTGCCCTGCGACTGCAGGCCTTTGTCATGCTTTTTCAACCTCGAAAAACAAGGAGAACCACCTCATGAACGGAGCATTCGAACCCTTTGGCGACCTGTTCGCCGAACTCAACCGCCTGCAAGGCGGCTTCGGGCCGACCTTCAGCCCGGGCGGTCCCGGCAGCCTGCGCGCCTTGCCGCGCCGCACGTTTCCGGCCATCAATGTGGGCAGCACGCCCGACGCCATTGAAGTGCTGGCGCTGGCCCCCGGCATGGAGCCGGCCGAGCTGCAGGTCACCGTCGACAACGGCCTGCTGGTGATTGCCGGCGAGCGCAAGGACGACGCGCCTTCAGGCGAAGCCGCCGCTTACGCGCAAGAGCGTTTCAAGGGCGCTTTTCGCCGGGTGATTTCACTGCCCGAAGATGCCGACCCCGCCCGCATCGATGCCGCCTACAAGGACGGCATGCTGCGCGTCACCGTGGCACGGCGCGAAGCGTCCCGGCCACGCCAGATCAACATCAGCTAAAGAAACCTGATTCAAGGAGGATGTCATGAACCAGAATATGCAAACCGGACAAACCAGCCCCGCCTTTCAGCGCACGCCCAACGGCCCGGCCAACCCGCCAGGGCAGGCTGAGCAGGCCAGTCGTTACAGCAGCTATGGCGGCACCACTTCAGCGCAGACCGGCGAGGGGCGCGAAATGTCTGCCGCCGGCCAGCCCGCGCGCGCCGAGGCCGTCGCCACCCTGGTGCCGCCGGTGGATATTTATGAAGATGAAGCCGGCTTGACGCTGATCGCCGACATGCCGGGCGTTTCAAAGGAGCAGCTGGCCGTGCGCGTCACCGGCGACAGCCTGGTGATTGAAGGCACAGCCTCGGTGCCGGTGATGGCCAATATGGAGTTGGTCTACGGTGAAGTCCAGACCCCGCAGTACCGCCGCAGCTTCACGCTGAGCCGCGAACTCGATCCAGGCAAGATCGACGCCCGGCTCATCAACGGCGTACTCACGCTGCGCATTCCCAAGACCGAAGAGGCCAAGCCGCGCCGTATCGAGGTGCGCGTGGGCTGAGGACTGGACTCGGCTTCGTTATTCCCGCCCCGAATCAGCGCGGGCGGGATGTTTATCGGCGCTTGTCTTGGTGGTAGCGGCCCGAGCCGTGCGTGATCACGGCATCGGACGCCAGCACCGTGCCTGGCGCATAGTCTGGCTGGCCCTGCACGCGTTCGTAAAAAGGGATGAAGTCGATCCGGGCCAGCGCAAGCAACTCGTCCAGGTCGTTGATGACGAAGTAGCTTTCCTGGAAGTCATCAATCCGGTAATTCGTGCGCATCACCCGTTCCAGGTCAAAGCGCAGGCGGTGGGGTGACGGGTCGTCCAGCGCAAAGCGGCTCTCCGATGCCGACGAAGCGATGCCCGCGCCATAAATGCGCAGGCCGTCTTTTTGCTGGACCAGGCCAAACTCCACCGTGTACCAGTACACGCGCGCCAGCTTGTCGAGCACCCCGAGCTTTTGTGCCCGCAGTCCACCAACGCCGTAGGCCTGGATGTAGTCCGCAATCGCGGGATTCATCAGCATGGGAACATGGCCGAAGACGTCGTGGAACACGTCGGGTTCTTCCAGGTAGTCCAGCTGGTCCGGATTGCGGATGAAGTGGCCGGCCGGAAAGCGCCTGTGAGCCAGGTGCTCGAAGAACACCTCGTCAGGCACCAGGCCCGGCACCGCCACCACCTGCCAGCCGGTGCGATGCATCAGGATGTCGGACAGGCGCCGAAAGTCGGGGATCTGGTCAGCGGCTATCGGCAGCGCGGCCATGCCGCTGATGAAGGCGTCGCAGGCGCGTCCGGGCAGCAGCCGGCTTTGCCGCTCGAACAGCGTCTTCCAGACGCCGTGTTCTGCGGGGGTGTACTGGTCCCAGCCCTGGTCCATGGTCCAGTCGGCCCGCGCAGGACGTTGGGCGTCGCCCGCTGCAAGCCCGTGTTGGGTGGTTTCTTTTGTCTGCGCTGGCATGACCATGTTCCTACGCAGGCAGCACGGTGCCGCGGCATTCGCCAAAGCCGATGCGCCTGAACCCTGGCTGCTGGCAGTAGCCGCGCAGGATGATGGTGTCGCCGTCTTCAAGCCAGGCGCGCGTCTCGCCGCTGGACAAGGCAAAGGGTTTCTTGCCGCCCGCGCTCAGCTCCATCAGGGAGCCGCCTTGCGCCGGTTCTGGCCCCGACAGCGTGCCTGAACCCAGCAGGTCGCCTGCGCGCAGGTTGCAGCCGTTCACCGTGTGGTGGGCCACCAGCTGGGCCACGGTCCAGTAGGCGTCGCGGTAGTTGGACCTTGAAATGCGGTCGCCCGCATGGCCGGCGGCGCGCATCTGCGCCGTCTGCAGCCACACTTCCAGTTCAATGCTGATGGCGCCTTGCGCCCGGTTGGCGGGCGCGTCCAGATAGGCCAGCGGTTCAGGGTCGCCCGCCGGCCGGGTGAACGGCACGCGAAACGGCGCCAGCGCATCGAGCGTGACGACCCAGGGCGAGAGCGTGCTGGCAAAGTTCTTCGACAAAAAAGGGCCCAGCGGCTGGTATTCCCAGGCCTGGATGTCGCGGGCGCTCCAGTCGTTGAACAGGCTCACGCCGAATACGTGGTCTTCGGCGTCCGCCATGGCAATCGGCTCGCCCAGCGCATTGGGCCGCCCTACCAGCATGGCAAGCTCCAGTTCATAGTCCAGCCGGCGGCAGGGGCCCAGCGTGGGTGCGTCCTGGTCGGGGGCCTTGGTTTGCCCCTTGGGTCTTCTAAAGCCCTGGCCGCTCGGGATGATGCTGGACGCCCGGCCGTGGTAGCCAATCGGCACCCACTTGTAATTGGGCAGCAGCGGGTTGTCGGGCCGCAGCTGCTTGCCAATGGTGGTGGCGTGGTGCACGCTGGTGTAGAAATCGGTGTAGTCGCCAATCTGGCAGGGCAGGCCCATCGCCACGTCAGACTGCGCATGCAGCGCCGCCTTGAACACCGCTTGCTGCGCGCTGCCCACGCGCAAGCCTTCAGAGATGGCCTGGCGCACGCTGCGGCGCACCCCGGGCAGCAGGCGCATGAGCCGGTTCATGTCGCTGCTGTCGATCAGCTTTGCCGCGCGCAGGTCCAGCACCTGGTTGCCAATCGCCACGCCGATGCGCCAGTCGGGCTCTGCTTCGGTGCGAAAACGCCCAAACGGCAGGTTTTGAATCGGGAAGTCGGTGTCCGGCGCGTTGGCCGACGCTACCCAGCTTTGCAGCGCCGGGTTGTGGGTGTCATCCAGTGCGGCATTCATTGCTTGAACTCGCGTTCGTGCAAAAAGGCGCCTTGCTTCGGCGCGCGTTTGGTCTGCGACCATTCCTCCAGCATCTCCCATTTCACCACGTCCAGCCGCTGGATCATGGCTTGTTCTTCCGGGTCCGGGCAGGCTAGCTCCAGCCGGTGGCCGTTCGGGTCAAAGAAGTAGATGGAGTGAAACGCGCCGTGGTCGGTCACGCCCAGCACCTCGACGCCGTGGGCTTCCAGGTGCGCCCGGAATTCCAGCAGCTCGGCCCGGTCCCTGACCCTGAAGGCGATGTGCTGCACCCAGACCGGCGTGTTGGGGTCGCGCCCCATCGGCGGCTGCGTCGGCAGCTCAAAAAAGGCCAGCACATTGCCCTGGCCGGCATCCAGAAACACATGCATGTAGGGGTCGGGCGCCTTGGTCGACGGCACATGGTCTTCGGCAATCGCCAGCATAAAGTCCATGTTCAGCATCTTTTGGTACCAGAGCACGGTCTCTTTGGCGTCCTTGCAGCGGTAGGCGACGTGATGGATTTTCTGGATTTTCATGGGGGCACCTCAAAAAAAGTAAATATCAGACTTGCTCAAGCATCACAGGTCGCGCAGCGCGGCCTGAACATGGGCGTCGAAGGTCTGGGGGTTGGCCAGGGCATTGGCGTTCAGCAGCGCCAGCTTGACCAGGAACAGCTCGGCCTTGTCGTGGCCGGCCTGGTCGATGGCTGTCGCCAGGACGTCATACACGGTTTCCAGGCCAGGGATGGTGAGGGCGGTTTTGGTGGCAGTCATGGAACTCTCCTATTACTGGGGAAGGGCGGCGTTCAGGGCGGCTTGCAGGCGCGTGGCGTCCAGCGTCAGCCAGCGCGCGCAGACGTGCTGGTCCGGGCGCAGCAGGTAAGCGGCGCCGCTGGCCTGCACGCCGTAGCGCTTGCGGAAGTGGCCATCGGCGTCTGCCAGGGTCAGGTCGGCACCGGCCACGGGCTGGGCGGCACCGACGGCAATCACCTTGAGCGGCACGCCCTTGGCGCGGGTGGCCGCCAGCACGTGCTGCAGGGGTTCGGGAAGCGCGGCCGCGTCCGTGAAGTACAGCAGGTCAAAACCGCCGCCCAGATGGTCGAGCAGGAAGTCGTTGGGCGCCAGGCGGATGTTTTGCGGCGGCGCGCCGTGGGCCGGGCCGCAGCGGAACAGCGCGTTGTCGTCGCCCTGGCTGTTGAGCATCGAGCCGGTGTATTCATGCGGGCGCGAGGTGCGCCAGTGGTAGAGCGGCCGCACGAATTCCTCGGTCAGCGACAGCGACAGCACGGCATCGCGCAGCAGGCGGAAACCCGGGCTGGGCGGCGCCATGAAACGCGTGCTCTTGCCCGCTTCGTCGATGATCTCGCGCGCCGCGCCAACGCGTTCCGCGCTGTGGTTGGCCAGCAGCTTTTCGCTCGCCAGGCCCTTGACCACGAAGGCCAGGTGCCAGGCCAGCGATTGCGCGTCCTGAAAGGCGGTGTTGGCGCCGCGCACGCCGAAGATCGGCAGCAGGTGGGCCGCGTCGCCCGTGAAGATCACGCGGCCCTGCACGTAGTCGGGCAGCGTCAGGGTGCGCGCTGAATAGACCGAGTTCCAGTCCATTTCCCACGACACGCCGGCATGGCCGATCATGGCCAGCTGGGCGTCGATGCGGGCCTTGAGCGACGCGGGCTTGAGCGCTTCCTCGGGCGTTTCGCCGGGGGGGAGCTGGTAGTCGACGCGCCAGATGCCATGCGGCTCGCGGTGCATCAGGATGGTGTTGCCGGGGTTCCACTCGGGGTCGAAGTAAGCGAGGCGCTCGGTCGGCAGCGGCAAATCGACCCGGATGTCGGCGATCACGAACAGGCCTTCATACGACGAGCCCTCCATCTGCAGGTTCATGGCGGTGCGGATTTCGGAGCGGCCCCCGTCGGCGGCCACCAGCCAGTCGGTCTCAAGCAGGTACGGGCCTTCGGGCGTATCAACGCTCACGCGGGCCAGGCCGGGCGCTTGCTCCACCTTGGCCACCTTGTTGCCCCAGCGCAGGTCGATCAGCGGGCTGGCCTGGCAGGCGTCAATCAGGTATTCCTCCATGTACTGCTGCTGGATGTTGAGCATCGGGAAGAAGCGGTCGTCCGCGTCATGCGGGGCTTCCATGCGAAACACGCGCTGGCCACGGTAGTAGGAGTTGCCGAAACGCCAGGGCAGGCCGTTTTCGGTCATGCGGTCGGCCACGCCCACCTGCTGCAGGATTTCCATCGAGCGGCGGGTGAACACGAT
>JAUSDK010000202.1 GCA_030650875.1 Polaromonas sp. | reverse complement strand
TGACGCCTACATGACCAAGCCGTTTTCCACGCGCGAGCTGGTACAAAAAGTGGCCGAAATGCTCGGCAAGCAGCCATGAAACCGCTGGATCGCCGGCTGATCCTGGCGATTGCGCTCGTCGGGCTGGCCCTGGCCGCCTGGATGGGCTTGAGCATCGCGCTGGTCTGGTCCACGCTGGAGCCTGCCGAGCGCGAAACTGTAGGCGCCGTGCTAGGCCCCCGCATGGCCTTGCTCGGCATGGGCTGGGTGGCGGCCTTGGTCGGGGCGGCCTATGTGCTGAACCTGCTGCACCAGCGCTACGCCCATGCGCCCGCGCGCCTGCTGGAGCAAACCCGCGTGCTGCTAGCCGCCAGCGCGCCGCAGCCGCTGATACCCCACGGCAGCGCCGAGCTGCGCGAGCTGGCGGGCGCCATCCACGAACTGGCCGCCCAGCGCGACCGCCTGCGCGAAGACGTGGCGCAGCAAATCGCCCAGGCCAGCCGCAGCGTGCAGCAGGAAAAAAACCGCTTGGCCGCGCTGATGTCCGAACTCACCCAAAGCGTGGTGGTCTGCAATCTCGACGGCCGCATCCTGCTCTACAACAGCCGCGCCCGGTTGCAGTTTCGCGCGCTGTCGCAGGCGCCCACGTTGGCCGACGGCGCCGAACTGATGGGCATTGGCCGCTCGATCTACGCCGTGTTTGACCGCCTGCTGGTCGCGCATGCGCTGGAAACCATTCACCAGCGCCTGCGCCGGGGCGTGGCCAGCCCGTCGGCCCAGTTTGTCACCACCACGCGCACCGGCCAGCTGCTGCGCGCGCAGATGGCCCCGGTGCGTGACCCGGCGGGCGGCACCGAGCCGGGGGCCGGCATCAGCGGCTTTGTGCTGATGCTCGACAACGTCACGCAGCGCTTTGAAGACGAGTCGCTGCGCGACCAGCTGCTGCACGGCCTGACCGAGGGCAGCCGCTCGTCGCTGGCCAACATGCAGGCGGCCGTCGACATGCTCGGCTACGCCGACCTGGAACCCGTCATGCGCGAGCGCTTTCTGGCCGTGGTGAAGGAGGAAGTGAGCGCCATGAGCCAGCGCATCACCGACCTGGTGCAGCGCGCGACGCAGGGGCTCAAGACCCGCTGGCCGCTGGAAGAAATGCTGGGCACCGACTTCGTGACCGCCGCGCAGCGCCAGATCGAAGCCCATTGCCAGCGCGCCGTCACGGTCGAAGGTGCCGATGCCAGCCTGTGGATCAAGGTGGAAAGCTTCACCTTGCTGCAGGCGCTGACCTACCTGGCCGGCCGGCTGGTCGATGAATTCGACGTGAAGTTCTTTCAACTCCGGCTGCAGCAAGCGGGGCCGCGCGCGCAGCTCGACTTGATCTGGTCCGGCCAGGTCATGAGCACCGAAACCGTGATGACCTGGGAAATGGACCCGATGCGCGTCGGCACCCAGAGCACGCCGCTCACGGTGCGCGATGTGGTCGAGCGCCACGGCGGCGAGATGTGGTTCGAGCGCGAACGCGTGCGGCACCAGGCCTTCTTTCGCTTTCTGCTGCCGCTGGCCAGCGAGCAGGAGCAGCTTGAAGCCGCGCAGATCATGCAGAGCGAGAGCCGGCCCGAATACTACGACTTTGATCTGTTCCAGGTGTCCGAGCAGGGCAGCGCCCTCGACGACCAGCCGCTGTCGTCGCTGTCCTTCACCGTGTTCGA